>CAYMEB010000010.1:37849-50031 GCA_964389095.1 uncultured Hyphomicrobiaceae bacterium | reverse complement strand
GATACACCGGGTTGAGCGACGTCATCGGCTACTGGAAGATCATGGAGATATCGTTTCCGCGGACCTCACGCAGACGCTTTTCCGTCGCGGTCACGAGATCCTCGCCCTGGAGGGCGATGCGGCCTCCGGTGATGAACCCGGTCGGTTTCGGCACGAGGCCGAGGATCGCCAGAGCCGTCATGCTCTTGCCGCAACCCGATTCGCCGACGATGCCGAGCACCTCGCCGGGCGCGAGTGCGAACGACACGTCATCGAGAACGCGCACACGCCCGTCCTGCGTGTCGAACTCGACCTCCAGATCACGCACGTCGAGAAGTGCGGTCATGCTCTTGTTCCCCAGCCGATCGTCAGATCGCTTCCATCGACGGGGGATGAACCGTCGGCCACGGCCCGACACAAACGGCCACCCCGCTTCCGGGCACGCCGCACGCCGTCTGCAGAAGTTTCCGGCAGGTGTGGGTGCTCATCGGCTCCTCAGCTTCGGATTGAACGCGTCGTTGAGCCCGTCGCCGACCAGCGAGATCGCGAGAACGGTCAAGAAGATCGCGAGGCCTGGAAATGTCACCGCCCACCAGGCTTCGCGAAGATACTGACGGGACGATCCGATCATGAGGCCCCAGCTCATCACGTTGCGATCCGACAGCCCCAAGAACGACAGACTGGCCTCTGCGAGGATCGCTGAGCCTGCAGCCAGCGTTCCAGCGACGATGATCGGCGGCAGCGCATTGGGAAGAATTGTCTTGAGCATGATTCGCAGATTTGATGCGCCGATGCTGCGGGCCGACCGCACGTAGTCGAGCTGCCTGATGCGCAGGAATTCCGCTCTCGTCAGGCGGGCCATGCCCGTCCACGCAACGACACCGATCGCGATCGTCACGGTCAGGAGGCGCGGACCGAACAGGGTGATCAGGACCATGGCGAACAGGAGCGCCGGCAGCACCTGGAAGAACTCGGTCACACGACCGAGAGTGCCGTCGATGCGCCCGCCGAAATAGCCGGAGATCGCGCCGATACTGATACCGATCATGGCGGCGATCATGGCCGCTGAAGCACCCACCAGCATTGTTGGCCGGCCGCCATGGATGATGCCCGCGAGAATGTCGCGTCCGAGATAGTCTGACCCCAACGGGACATCCTCGCTGCCCGGCGGCATGTGCGGCGACTGAATGATCTCGAAGGGATCCACCTTGTAGATGTAGGGGCCGACGACCACGAGCAGGGTGAGCGCAATCAGCAGGATCAGGCCGAACACGGCGGCCTTGTTCTGCCGAAACACGATCCAGGCCTGCGCCCAGGGACCGCGCGCCTTGACGGACTTCGCTTCCGTGGTCGCCATTTCAACCGCCCGTCTTCACGCGTGGATCGACGAGACGATAGGCGAAGTCGGTCAGCAGATTGCCGATGATGACCAGAACTGCCGACATCAGGAGGATACCGAGGATCAGCTGATTGTCACGGCGCAGGATCGACTCGTAGGCAAGCAGCCCCATGCCCGGCCAGTTGAACACGGTCTCGACCAGGACCGTGCCGGCGAGCATGCCCGACATCTGCAGACCGGCGATGGTCACGATCGGCATCAGGGCATTTCGCAAGGCATGCTTGAACAGCACCGTACGCTCCGGCAGTCCCTTCGCGCGCGCCGTGCGGATGTAGTCCGAGCCCATCACCTCGAGCATGCTCGAGCGCGCGAGACGCGTATAGAGGGCGAGATAGATCAGCGCGAGGGTCACCGCCGGCAGCATCAGGTGGCGGGCCACCTCGAGGACGAAATCGATGCCCGTCGCGCCACGCGCGACATTGTACATGCCCCCCGTCGGCACGATCGGCAGATAGATGGCGAAGGCGAGCAGCAACAACAGTCCGCTCCAGAACACCGGTGCCGCGAAGCCGAACAGCGCCACGATGTTGATACCGGCGGCGAACCAGCTGCGCGGCCAGCGAGCAGCGAGAACACCGAGGATCACGCCGGCACCGATGGCGATTGCGAGCGCAGTGAGAACAAGCAGAACGGTTGCCGGGACACGATCGAGGATCAGACCCAGAACCGGCTTGTTGAAGTAAACCGACGTGCCGAGGTCGCCGCTCGACACACGATACAGATAGCGCCCGAGTTGCTCGTGAAATGGCCGATCGAGGCCGTAGCTCTCACGCAACGCTTTGATCGTCGCTTCGCTGGCGCCGCCCATTTCCCCCACGATCGTCTGCACGATGTCGCCGGGTGCCATGTGGATCAGGCTGAAATTCAAAACGGCGACAGCGAGCAGCAGACCGAGAGCTCGGACGAGGCGAACTACGACGACTCCCAAATTGAACCTCCGCCCTTACAGCTCCCGATCCGTTCGCTTCGATTCACTCCCATTCCAGCATGTCGATCGGCGATGTCGCGCTCCAGATGTCGGTGGGAATGCCCTTCAACCCGGCGACGGTCACGGTGTAGTACGGAATCACGGTCAGAAACGCCTGCGGTGCGTCGGCGACCACGATCCTCTGGAATTCCGCATAGAGCTGCTTGCGCTTCACCTCGTCGGGTTCCACAGCGGCCGTTGCGAGCAGCTCGTCGACCTTCGGGTTGTTGTAGCTCTGAGTGTTCGACCACACGACGCCCTTGCGGATGTTCGACGAGAGGTACGTGCGGTGAACGCCGACCACCGGATCTCCCCAGTTGAAGACGGCGTCTATGGTCATGTCGAAGTCGTGACTGCCGACCTTCTGGGCCCAGCTCGGAAAGTCCGCTGCCGGGTTGATCTCGAGGTCTATGCCGATACGCTTGAGTTGTGCTTTCGCATACTCGGCGATGTTGGCCGAGAAATCGCGGCTGCCCGGCGCGTGGGTGATCGTCGTCTTGAAGCGGATGCCTTGGGCATCTTTCTTCAGGCCCGCCTCGTCGAGCAGCTTCTCTGCTCGTGCGAGGTCGACTTTGTAGGTCTCGACATCCTTCGAATAGTAGGGTGACGCCGGCGCGATCGGCCCGGTGGAAACCTGCGAGCGGCCGCGATGCAGTCTCTTGGTGATGAACTCGCGATCCAGGGCAAAAGAGATGGCTTGGCGCACACGAGGATCGTCGAGCGGCTTTTTCGTCGTGTTGAAGGCGATCCACAACAACGGGCCGATGCCGTGACCGCCCTTGTCGCTGACGGTCAAGCCTTGCACGGTCGCAAGCTTGTCGATCACGGAGATTTCCGCAAGGAACGGCGTAAAATGCACTTCCTTGGCCTCGATCGCCAGGGCCATCGAGTTCACATCCTTGAAGATGCGGATGATCGCCTTGTCGATCTTGGCCGGCTGGAAGAAGTCCTTGTTCTTTTCCAGAATGATGTGCTCGCCGGGCTTGAATTCGATGAGTTTGAACGGACCGGAGCCGACCGGGTTGGAGTTCTTGGGATTGACCTTCAGGTCCGTACCGTCGTCGAAGACGTGCTTGGGCAGGACTGGCGTGAAGGGAGATGTCAGGGCGAGCAGCAACGGAGGATGCGCGCGCGAAAGACGCACGATTGCGGTGTCTGCGTCAGGCGTATCGACCCTCTCGACCGGCGCCATCATCGCCTGGAAGGGATGATGCGCCTTCACGCTCATGATCGAGTAGGCGAAGTCTGCGGAGGTGATCGGCTTTCCGTCATGGAAGGTCGCGCCCTTGCGAACCTTGAGGACCAACGACTTGTTGTCGTCCTCGTACTTGAAACTCTCGGCGAGGTAGGGATGAACCTTCCATTCGGCATCGACCCGGAGTGGGCTCGCAAAGATCTGCGCACCGGGCTCCATGGTATTGATGCCGGACTGAACTGCCGGATTGAGATGGCGCGGCGAGGCGACCATCCCCCAGACGACGGTGTTCGTGGATTTCTGTGCGAGTGCGCTGGTACTCGAAACGGCGAGCCCTCCGCCAGTCCCGACACAAAGCGACCAAGCGAGCGCGATCCAACCGAACCGATGACCCGACTTCTTGTACATTCTCTTCCTCCCCAGGCTCCCCCTGTAGTGTTCACTGACTGTCCCGTCCTAGCAAGCCCCCTCTCGTCGTTGGCATGCCCACCGCCGGGCTCCAGGGCTCGAACCCGTCCCCGATCACACTTGACAGAACCCAGGCGTGATCGTTTCCAGGACTTGCGCCGATGCCGAGCCGCATGCACCGAACAGCGCTCGATCGAACCTGTCGATACCCGGATCAGCTCTCCAGCCCGGCCTTGCGCTGCTCGATCGCCGAGATGACGCGATAACCGATCGTGCGAAGTGGCTCCGGCGCGATCCAATTTGCCGAGCCGTAGGCCGCCTGCACGGCAGGACCGACCGGCTCGCCGGCGAGATGCTCGGCCAGCCGTTTGCCGAGGATCGTGCCCTTCACGATCCCCGATCCATTGCAACCGGCCGAGGTGTAGAGGTCGTCGTCGACTTTACCCCAGTACGGAGCACCGTTCATTGTCAGGGCGGTCACGCCGCCCCACACATGCTCGAAATCGACCGCGGAAAGGTCGGGATACCGGCGATGAAAGCGTGCGGTGAGTTCTTTCCGCGCCAGGTCGGGGTGAATCCCCCGCTCGTAAGAATAGAGAGAGCGCACGAGGAAGCGATCCGGCCCGACGCGGCGTAGGGTCGTGCCCAGCCTGTGCGACGGAAGCA
This sequence comes from uncultured Hyphomicrobiaceae bacterium, assembly GCA_964389095.1. Taxonomy (GTDB): domain Bacteria; phylum Pseudomonadota; class Alphaproteobacteria; order Rhizobiales; family Hyphomicrobiaceae; genus JABFRJ01. Next base: position 45,417 of record CAYMEB010000010.1, on the reverse strand, counting down.
GGCCCCAAGAGCGCATAGGTCCCAGCTGCGCCGCTTCACTTGGACTCATCTGCCGCGTGATGGCCGCATAGGTGTAGATGGTCACCAGGCGGTCACGGAGGTAGCCGAAGTTCTTGATCGCAGCGTTGGCGGCAACGATGACGATATCGGCGGACACACGGGCGTCCGGCAATTCGAGTAGCCACTTGCCGCGCTTGTGCATGCTGAGAACGGGCGACTGCTCATAAAGATGAACGCTCGTCGGCAGCGCATCGGCCAAACCTCGGATCAGCGCGGCAGGCTGCACGAGATGGCCGACCGCGGTGAAAAGACCGATGTGATAGTAGGGCGTCCCGATGCGCGCGCGCATCTGATCGGTGTCGAGTAACTCGTGCCGGATGTCCAACGCGCGCACGATCCCGAGAAGATCTCTGACCGCCCCCTCGCCACCGGCGGTCGCTGCGGCCTTGATGCGTCCGACCTCGTGGAGATCGCAGTCGATATCGTAGCGAGCGACGAGGTTCGCCAGCCAGTCGAAGCCTTCGGTGTTGTAGATGTTACGCCTGATGTTGCTCTCGACCTCGCCCACGTCGACGCTACCGGCGATGTCCGCCGAGGTCAGAAAGCCGGAATTGCGTCCCGACGATCCTTCACCGAAGGTCGTGGCCTCGAGCACGACGATATCCGCACTCGGGTCACACTCCGCCAGCCGGCGCGCAGCGGCCAGTCCAGTGAAGCCCGCGCCGACGATGGCATACTTCGCGGCGATCTTGCCACGCGCGCCAGAGCGCGGACGACGAGGCGGCAGCATGGCATTCCAGCCGCAGAGATCGGGATAGTTCGGGAATGTTTGTTTGCGCAATGGCGTGCTCACGGAGCGAGTTCGCTTTCTGTGTCGGACACTCCGACACGCCGGACACTCTCATTTCCAAGATCAGCCGTGACAAGCGTCAAGACTACGGTCCGGCCTTTACCGATGACCGACTTGCAATTCGCGGCTCCCTGTCGCAGCGTGCCACAGCGTCGGCTCGGCGCATACACAGGGAGTGCCCGCTTCGCCCCGCAGAATACACAAGCTTCTGTGGAACGATGCGCTGTCTGAGTATTCTGCATTCCGCGGCGACGGCACATCGACGATCAACCAACACGATCACTGCGCGGCCTGGGCGCGCCGAGATCGACGCACCAGCATTCTCCCTCGTGACGGACGACCCGAGCGCCGGGCGTTCGAGCGACGTTTGAACGCACCGTTCGCCGCACTCCGGGTTCCAGAATGAGTGTACATCTGCGCGGAGCCCCACCCAGACGATGCGCGTGTCGCGCTTTTCGAGGGCGGTGTGTACTATCCGTTGGTCCATGGCTTGCGGCCGGACGATCCGGCGATGCAGCCGTGCCGCCGCGACGTCCACAATCCCGAGGTCGCACCGCGACAACGGGCGCCACGCTCGCGGCAGGGCTTCAGATGGGAGATGCGAAAAGGCATGCGCGCACTACACAAGGAAAGCCACTTGATCGAACGGATCGGCTGGCTCCGCGCCGCCGTGCTCGGTGCCAACGACGGACTTATCTCGACCGCGAGCCTCATCGTCGGCGTGGCCTCGGCGACGACGTCGCGTCATGAGATTCTCGTCGCCGGCACTGCCGGCCTCGTCGCTGGCGCCATGTCCATGGCGGCCGGAGAATACGTCTCGGTCAGCTCGCAATCCGACACGGAAGAAGCCGATATGGCGCGCGAGCGTAAGGAGCTTGCCGAACAGCCGGAAGCCGAACTCGACGAACTGACGGCAATCTACGTCAATCGCGGGGTCGAGCCTGAACTCGCCCGAAAAGTGGCCGAGCAAATGACCGCGAAAGACGCGTTCGCGGCACACGCCCGTGACGAACTCGGCCTGGCTGCGCACGTCGTCGCTCAGCCTGTGCAGGCTGCACTGACGTCTGCGGCGACCTTCACGGCCGGCGCCGCTTTTCCACTTCTCGTATCGATGCTGGCGCCCGCAAGCATGATCCCATGGACCGTATCCCTCTCTGGCCTCGTCGGGCTTGCAGCTCTCGGCGCCATCGGTGCGCGTGCAGGTGGCGCGGGTATCCTCAAGCCGACGTTTCGCGTCGTGTTCTGGGGAGCACTCGCCATGACATCGACGGCATTGATCGGCTCTCTGGTCGGCCGCGCGGTCTGAGCGGGGACGCCCTGGCAGCAGGTATCGTCGAAGCACGCCGCTGACGTGCTCCGCCCATGATCGGCGACCTGCGCACCGCGTCGAGTGACTGGTCACGGATAAACGGTCACTTGCGGCCCTGCCGAACCCAAGAGCCCATGGAGAAGGGTGCCCATGAGCGATGCGCGATCGGGTATCCAACCATGCGGCCCATAGTCGGCTGATGCATTCAATCCAAATGCCCGTGACGAGACGATTCCAGCGGCATACTGGCACTCGCCTGCGCCGCTGCATTCGGCGACACACGCAGCACCGCCGTCTCGACCGCCTGCTTCGGGTGACGCGCACCAGTTGGGCGCATCCCTCTACAGCCGGTCTCTCGTTGTTACAGGTGAGCACGCCCGGGTGCGACGACGCATCCAAGCGACGCAACCGATGCCGGGAAAATGCCCCGGCAAACACTGCCGGTCATGCATGAACCTGATCGATTGGCTGGATGCCGTCGGAGCAGCAACGGCAAGCCGATCCGGCAGACGAACCAATCGACGGCGTCTGCCAATTTGCCCTACCGAGGGAGGGTGGGCATTCCGGCGCGCGGCGGACGCGCGCCCGAGACCAAGTCGCGCGGGATCGTGCCGGGAAGGCGCCGGATTTAGTGCTGATCACCTCGGGCCCACCGCCAACTCGCGACCCGATGTCGTTAAGCTCATCTGCGGTCCGCGATGCGTCGCCGCTGGCCACAGCTGGAATTTCTGCCTAGAACGCTCGCCACGCGATCCTCATCGAAACGGGCTTCTCTCTTGCGGGACATCCTCCTCTGCATCGTGGCCGCCGTGCTCGGCTGGGCGCTCACCGGCCTGATCCTGCGCACTCAGGACGTGCGCCATCACGCGCGCCCCAACGAGCGCAGCATGCATACGCGGCCGGTTCCGGTCGGCGGGGGGCTCTCGATCGTCCTGGCCATCGCCATGCTGTGGCCCGGCTGGTCATGGCCGCTCGCACGCAACGAATTGGTGCTGCTCGGCGGTATCGGGCTGCTGGCAGCGGTGTCGTGGATAGACGACCGCAGGCCTCTGTGGCCGGCGACGCGCTTTGCCGTGCAGGCGGTTGTGGTGGCGTTGAGCCTGACCGAGCTGCCGGTCGAGTTCCGGCTGCTGGAGCAGATCCCGTTGTGGGTGGAGCGCATCGCTCTCGGCATAGGCTGGCTGTGGTTCATCAATCTGTACAATTTCATGGACGGTATCGATGGGCTCGCGGGCAGCGAAGCGGTCGCCGTGGCGGCGGGCTACGTGGCGATCGTGATCGTCTCAGGATACAGCTTCCCGCTGACGCCGCTCGCGGTCGTGATCGCCGGCGCAGCGCTCGGCTACCTCGTTTGGAACTGGCACCCTGCACGCATCTTCATGGGCGACGTCGGCTCGATCCCGCTCGGCTTTATGATCGGCTGGCTGATGCTCGATCTCGCCCGGCACGGGTTCATCGCGGCGGCCTGCATCCTTCCGGCCTACTTCGCCGCCGACGCGACTATCACGCTGTTGCGCCGTCTCGCCGAGGGTGCCAAGCCGTGGCACGCTCACAAGACACACTTCTACCAGCGTGCCGTGCAGTCCGGGTCCACCCACTCTAACGTGGTCGTGCGCGTATGCGCTGCCAACCTCTTCCTGATCGGCGCAGCAGCGACGTCTGTCTCGCGGCCGTGGCTGGGCTTGGCAGTGGCCGCCTCGACGGTGATCGGTTTGCTGCTCAACCTTTCGGGTGGCGCCCCGCGCAAGGCAACTGCCCCGGCGAAGGAACGCCAGCAGCGGCGGCGCTGAACGCACTCACCCCCGCCAGACGCCGTCGGGAACCTCGACCAGTCCCGCAGTGTCCAGACGGTAGACGTAGGCCCAGGCGGTGACGCTGGTACCCGTCGCCAATGTCACGTCGATCACCACGCGGGCATATTCGTCTTGCGAGGTGACGGTATCGTCGCCGCGCGCCAGCCCCTCGTATTCGTCCAGCCATTGCAGCGTCTGCTCAGATGCCAGCCGATAAACCTCGCCCTGGACGCGGGCGCGACCGGGGACGGGTACGAAACCGGGATACCAACTCACACGATAGAGGCGCCCTTCCGCGCTGGCGGGGCCCATAAGGGCGCACTCGGCGCGCAGGCGCTCGCCCTTGGGATGCCCGATCCGCGTCAGCAGGGAGCCGTAGACGAACAACAGGTCGCTCTGACGGGGGGCCATGGCCGGCTACTCCGCCGCCTCCTCCATGCCGAGCTGACGGCGCGCTTGCGACCTCAGCAGGTCGATCGGCTTGAGCTTTCCGTCGGCCTCGAAGTGCCAGAAGGTCCAGCCATTGCACGCGTCCGTGCCTTGCACGACCGCGCCGATGCGATGAATCGAGCCCTGCGTAGGAGCCGAAGCCGTAGCTGCTGCATCTTCGGCGCGCACGGCTTGGACGGAGCGCGCTGCCGCGGCCCCGGGACGGCTGGCCGGCAGGCGCGCCAGCGGATGCGCGAACGAGCCAGGCGAAAGCCGCAGGGTGCCGTCGGCGATCACCTCGGCCCACACGCGCCCGCGCTGGTCCCACAAGCGGGTCCCCGGCTCCAGCAGCTTCAGCTCGATGATCTGCCCGAACGGGATCCGCGGCTCGGCGCGACGGCTCTTGACGACCGCCAGGCTGTCCGGCGGCATCGACGAGACCCGCGCAATGCGCTCGTTCGCGGCGAAGACGTAGTCCGCGTCGCGTTCGATGCCGATGAAACGGCGGCCGAGGCGTTTTGCGACGGCACCGGTTGTCCCTGTGCCGAAGAAGGGGTCGAGCACGACACCACCCGGGTTCGTGGTCGCGAGCAGGATGCGATGCAGCAGCGCCTCCGGCTTCTGGGTCGGATGCGCCTTGCGTCCGCCGTCGTCCTTGAGGCGCTCGGGTCCCGAGCAGATCGGGATCAGCCAGTCCGACCGCATTTGAAGATCGTCGTTGAAGGCCTTCATGGCCTCGTAGTTGAACGTGACTTTCGAACGAGCGTCGCGCGCGGCCCAGATCAGCGTCTCGTGGGCGTTCGTGAACCGCTTGCCGCGGAAATTCGGCATGGGATTCGTCTTGCGCCAGATGACGTCGTTCTGCAGCCAGAAGCCCAGATCCTGGAGGGCGGCGCCGAGCCGGAAGATGTTGTGATAGGAGCCGATGACCCAGAGCGCGCCGTCAGGCTTCAGAACGCGGCGGCATTCCCCCAGCCAGCGGCGCGAGAAGGCGTCGTAGTCCGCGAAAGACGCGAAGCGGTCCCACTGGTCGTCGACGCCGTCGACACGCGTATTATTGGGCCGCAGGAGATCGCCCGCGAGCTGCAGATTGTACGGCGGATCGGCAAAAACGAGATCGACCGAGGCGTCGGCCAGTTTCCCCAGCTCCTCCAGGCAATCACCCTGGATGATCCGCCCCGCCACACGCTCGTCCGAGGCCCGCTTGCTACGCGACACCATGCCAATCACGCCCCGACTGCGGCACGCCACGCTCACCCGGCGAGCCTGCCCCGATCCTCGACCTGCAACCAGTTCTCGATGCGCGAGGTTACCAGCCGGTGAACAGGCACCGAACCGCTTGTAGACCCGGACTACGGCGAACGAATGGCGAACGCCGCCGTCAGTCCCTGACGCGCTTCAATTCTTGGCCTTGGGAGCATCGGGCTTGGACTGCGACGAACCACCGGGCGCGCCGCCCGCCGGGACTGCCGGCTGCTTGGCCGGTGCCTTGGCGGGCGTTCTCTTGGCCTCGCCGTCCGCCGGCGTGATCGCGGATGCTGGACCACCGGACCAGCACACACTCGCCTCGGCCTTGCACGTGTATTCGTCGAACACGATCAGGTCGAGATAGAGTTCGCAGGTTACGTCCTTTTTGCCGGTGCGGTAGTTCTTGATCCCGTTCTCGGCCGCCCATTTGGCGATATGCTTGTCGAGCAGAGCCTTAGCGTCGCGGATCGGACCTTCCTTGCCGTAGTCGTTGACCGAGAATCCTAGCCGCGTGCAGCGCGACTGCGCGGCCGCATCGGCGGCATGAACGACCATGGCCAGCAACGCCAAAGCAGCAAGGCCGGTGATCCTGCGAAACGACATCGGGTCCCCCTGGTACGCAAACGACAACATCCAGTTAACCATGCTCTAGCAGGTCCCCGGGCGACTGCCTAGAAGGCCCACGTCAGGTTGCACGACCAAGGCCGCGCTTTACATGCAGCGCATCAGTTGCCTGCCTTGGCTGGTGCCGCCCCCTCCAAGGCGGCGGCGACGTTGATCTCCACGCGCACCGTACCCGAGCTGTCGCGCTGGACGAGGTAGTATCCCCCTGCGCGGGCAGGGAACGTCGTGACCGGCTTCGCGGCCGGAATGACGATCTCGCCCGGCAGACAGCTCGAATGGGTGACGACGGCATTGGCCGGCAATCCGTGTTCGCGCGTCGCGAACGCATAGGCGATCTCGGATCCCGCGCGGTTCTCGATCTTGAAGCTGTAACGCATCGAGAGCGGACGGCCGAACAGCTGCACCGAAACGTACTTCGGCGACTCATCCGGCGCCTTGGCAATCCCGATTCCGATCTCGACGGCTCCGCTGTCCAGCATCGCGCGCCGGTGCGGCGGCGACGCCTTCCAGCCTTCGACGGCTGAACGGGCGAGTTCCAGCGTCTCGAAGCCGTTGCTGCGCTGGTTCAGCGCGAGGTTCTCCGCAACCGAGCAGTGCCGGTACCCTGCGGCCGTCGTTCGGTCGGACGGCGCGCGACCGTCCGCATCGTGCGCGAATTTCCCGCTTCGTGCGAGGAACTCGGCATAGCGGCGCGCCGCCGTTTCCAGAAAGGAGTTTCGGCGCACCGCCGTCAGTCGGTTCTCGGCGCGAAAAGCATTCGTCATCTCGACGATTGCGATTTCAGTCTGCTGCAGGTCGGGCAGCGGCATGGGCTCGGGTCCGGTGCTGTGAACTCGGCGCCTGATCAGGGCGCGCTCGTGTGGCAGCAGTTCGACGATCAGGACATGACGACGCAAAGTCCGACGATGGCGTGACGATTGTCGCCGACTGGCAGTCTCGCGATCGCCAGTCGAAGCCTGTCCGAGCCGGCTGCGCCTGCGACGTCCAGCATGGCGACAGCCCCCGGCGAGGGCACTCGCAAAATCGATACGCGCGGCCAGAGCAGACCATCGAAGACGCCGCGTCCGGTGAGCTTGAGCGCGGCTTCCTTGGCAACCCAGTGACAAAGGAAGACATCGCCGGCCACCCCGGGGGGAAGCGCGGAGATGCGGTCCGCTTCCTCGGCAGGGAAGTGATCCCTCGCAAGACGGCAGGCTTCGTCCGCCTGCAAAGTCCCGGCAAGTTCGAGGTCGACGCCCACCGGCCGCTCGAGATCGCAGCCCGCGACCTCCGCACCGTGGCGCTCTCGTAGCCGCCGTAGGGCTCCAGCAGGCCG
>CAYMEB010000010.1:0-37839 GCA_964389095.1 uncultured Hyphomicrobiaceae bacterium | reverse complement strand
ATCGCAGCCCGCGAGCAGCAGATCGTCCCGCGCCGACATCGACACACCGAGTTCGCAATGAGGCGGCTCGAGGCACGGCCGCCCGCTCGGCCGCCTGCCGACTTGAATCGAGGGACTTCCGGTCGCCGCCTTCAACGCGGCGGTCGCCATCCGATCGCGACCGGGCCGATCCTTCGGCGCACCGATGAGCAGGACGGCCACGGCTGTACCGCAGCGCACTCTTCCTGCATCACGGCACAGCGTCGCCATGGGTCTCCTACGCCGCCACCGGAACCTTCGCGGCACCGGCCGGAGGCGTCGCGGCAGTCTCGACGCGCTGCGCCGGTGCACCGGCCCAGGCGGTGTTCGGCGGGATGAACTCGCCCTTCATGACCACGGTCAGCGGCTTCAATTGCGCGAAGTCACCGATCTTGGTGTCGTAGAGGATGATGGTCGAAGTCCCCACCGTGACGCCGCGACCAAGCTCGATGCGTCCGACCTTCATCACGCGGTCCTCATAGAGGTGCGTCTGGGGCGAGCTGTGCATGTTGAAGACGGTGTAGTCGCCGATCGAGATGCAGTCGAATTCCGTGACGTCGGCGGTATTGAGCCACACGCCCTTGCCGATCTTGGCGCCATAGAGCCGCAGCAGCCACGGCAGGAACGGCGTGCCGCGCAGGTAGTCGAGCAGCACCTTGCTCGACAAGCCGCCATAGAGCACCGCGACGGCCTCGGTTCGCATCGCCCACCACGACCACATGGGCTTCATGAGCGGACGATAGATGCCCATCATGAACCATTTGATCATGAGAGAGACCATGAACATCGCGAACGAAACAGCGATGCCGGCGACGAGGAAGTAGCCCACCGCCGTCCACCACCAGCCGTTGTCGATGGGGTGCACCATGATGTCGGCTGTGATGTAGGCGAAGGTGATGAGCGCCGCGGTGGGGAACGAGGTGTGGAGCCCCTCGAACACCATGCGCACGTAGCGCATGTAGCGCGGCGGCCGGTAGGTTGCGCCCAGGGCCTGGGTGACCTTCTCGCGATTAGGCATGGGGATCGCGGGGCAGCCGAACCATGTCTCGCCCTGCTTGATGTGCAGGCTCTCCGGCATGCGCGATTTCACACCGAGCAGCGCATCGTCGTCTATCACCGAGCCGGCGGGTACGACCGACAGGTTGCCGAAGAAGCTGCGATCTCCGGTCTTGACGGTGCCGAGCGTCATCCAGCCGCGATGGATCTCCTCGTCGCCGAAGATGGTTTCATCGCCGAGGAAGTTGTTGGCGCCAAGCTCGATGAGGTCGTAGCGGCCTGCGAAGTTGGAGGAGATCTCGGTGCCGACGCCCACCTTGCAGCCCATCAAGCGATACCAGTTGCGCATGAAGACGGTCGCGTATAGCGAGTTCAGCGTCTCCAGCATGGTCTCGGTCGTCAGGCTGACGATCCATTTTCGGTAATAGAAGCCGCTGTAGATGGAATAGACGCCGGGGCGGACCCTCGGCAGCAGCGCCCAGCGCAGGACGACCACCACCGCCATCGACACGACGATCAGCGCGAAGGCCGCCGGCCAGGCGAGCAGCGGAACGCGCCACCAGGCAACAACGCCGGTGGTGCTGCCCGAGGTCATGTAGTCGAGATAGGACAGCAGGTAGAACGCAGGAAAGATCGGCAGCAGGCCGACCATGGTCACGATGTTGAAGGCGAAGAAATAGCCTATCGTCTGGAAGACGCGCTGCCCCTCGCTGATGGTCGGGTGGGCGGGCAGACTCGCAGGGTCCACCATGCCGATCTTGCGGCCGGGCGAACCATCCCAGATCTCCCAGGCACCAACGCGCGCGCCAGCGGGGATCGCCGTCATGTCGTTGATCTTGGCGCCTTCGCCGATCGAGACGTCGGGACCGAATGTGCAGGCGTTGCCGATCTGCACATCGGCGCCGATGTCGATGCGCCCGACGATCACCTTGTCGCCGACGATTTCCACGTTGTTGAGGCGCACCTTGGTGCCGGTGGAGGTCCGCGCCCCGATCGAGATCAGGTCGATGGCGCCGTCCTCGAATTCGAATATGATGGCATCGCGGCCGATGCGGGCGCCGAGTGCGCGCAGGTAGATGCGCATCAACGGCGTGCCCTGCAGGAACTTGTGCGTCGTCAGGTGCATGATCCGCTGCAGCAGCCAGATCTTGAAATAGTACGCACCCCACAGCGGATAGACGCCGGGCTTGATGCGGCCGATCAGCAGCCACTTGAGGGCGATGATGAGGACCTTGGCGCCGAGGTTGAGGCAGAGATAGACCGAGGACAGGACCAGGATGTCCCACCACACCGGGGAATCATCACGCACCAGATAGACCGACGAGAGCAGCAGGCCGATCCACTGGGCCGTCACGATCGCGATGATGAAGGGGAGCGCGATGGCCTGGGCGAGGCCGCAGAAGAAGCGGCGGCGCAGCGGCGGCGGCTCGAACGACAGATCGGAAATCGTGGCACCGCCGGCGGGCATCTTCTCGTCGATGAGCGCCGCGATCTTGCGAAGCGTGCGACCGTTATAGACGTCTTCAAGGGCCACCCCCGCGAGTTCGGGAACCTTGCGGACCTCCGATACGAACCGCGCCGCGATCAGCGAGTTGCCCGCGAGGTCGGTGAAAAAGTCGGCGGTGAAGGGGATCACCGGCATCCCGAGCACGTCCTTGGCGGCCTTGAGCAGCGCCGCCTCGGTCGGATTGAGCGGTTCCTCCTGCTCTCCGGCCGCAACCCCGATCACGATCGGCGCTTTGGCCAGGGTCTTGCGGTCGACCTTCCCGGAAGCGAGCTTCGGCAGGTCGTCATGGGTGAGCCAGATCGGCGGCACCATGTATGGCGGCACCTTCGCCGCGAGCGACTTGCGCGTCGCCTCCCGATCGAACGCCCTGCCCTCCGCCGGCACGACGTGGGCCACCAGGACGTCTCCGGCTGCCGCTTGCTGCCCGACGGCGACCGCGGCCGACTTTACGCCGGGCTCCGAGGCGATCAATGCCTCGATTTCGCCGAGCTCGATCCGGTAGCCGCGGATCTTGACCTGATCATCGATGCGGCCGTGGAAGCGGATTGCTCCGTTCTCGTCGATGCTGACCGCATCGCCGGTCCGGTAGAGGATCGGGTCCTTCGAGGTCGGGCTCTCGAACGGGTTGGCGATGAACTTCCGCGCCGTCATCTCGGGCAGGCCGATATAGCCCTGGGCGACACCCGGTCCCCCGATGATCAGCTCCCCGACCTCGCCCGGCTTCACCGGCTGGAGATCCTCGGTCGCCACATAGGCGGTGTGATTTGCGATCGGTCGCCCGATGGTCACAGCTTGCCCGGGCACAAGTTCCGTGCCGGTCGCGACGACAGTGGTTTCGGTTGGACCATAGGTGTTGAAGAGCCGCCGGCCGGGCTTCGCGAAGCGGTCGACGATCGCCGCCGGACAGGCTTCGCCGCCCAGGATGATGAGCCGCAGGCCGGGCACATCGCGATCGAACATCGACAGCAGCGTGGGCACCGTATCGATGACGGTGATGCCTTCTTTCTCGAGCAGGTCGGGGAGACGATCCGATTGCTTGAGAACCTCGGCAGTCGCGACCTTCAACGTCGCGCCGACGAGATAAGGAATGAAGATTTCCTCGAGCGAGAGATCGAAGGCGACCGAGGCCTGCTGCAGCACCACGTCACTTTCGCGGAACTCCAGCATCGCATTGCCGGCCCGCAGGTAGTGGCAGATGCTGCGATGATGGATGACGATGCCCTTCGGCTTGCCTGTCGAGCCGGAGGTATAGATCGCATAGGCCGGCGTGTCGGGTGACACGATCAGGTGGGACGCCGGAGCGTTCGCGCCTTCCGCCAGCAGCGTCGCGAGCGTCGCGGTCGGCTGACCGGATTTGGCGGTTTCGGCCGCCATCGCATCGTGAGACACCAAGAGCCGCGAGCCGCAGTCCGCCATGCACGAGGCCACGCGATCCGGCGGCGCTTCAACATCGAACGGTATGTAGGCCGCACCTGCTTTGAGGATACCGATCAGGGCGACGTGCAGGTCGAGCGAACGGCGCAGCCACAGCCCGACGAACTCCCCGGGTTTGATCCCGCGCCCGATCAGGGCGGCCGCTACTTGATCCGAGCGGCGATCGAGCTCCGCATAACTGAGCTTTTCCGAACTGGCGATCAGCGCGAGGGCGGTCTTTCCACCCATCTTCGCGGCGGTCTCACGAAAGATGTCGACGAGGCTCTCGTCACGCAGAATGTCCGGACGAGCCGGGCCGGTCAGAACAACGGTTTTCATGTTGTCTCTATCGCTCGCCGCGCCGGCCCGTCGCCCTTGTCGGGAAGACCGCGCCCTCTCCGTCGCATCGTCGCGTCTGTAGCCCGAGTCGAGCTGTGACGTATCTTCTTGTTCAGCTGTTCCTCACGTCCAGATCGTTACATAAGGGATGCGATCCTCCCACGCACCTGGATTCATCGCCGCTCCCACTGCGCGAAAAGTCCTGTGACATGAGGCACCGTATGGCAGGGAGCCGAACTGCGGTGGCCACCGGCGCACGGGCAGCGTATGTTACCCGGCCAGCAACATGGTGGAGCACCCAGCAACATGCCGATGGATGCCAAGGATATCGAGCGGCTGATCAAGGCCCGCTTCCCCGATGCCGCGATCGAAATCAAGGACTTGGCGGGCGACGGTGACCATTTTGCAGCGCACGTGGTGACCGCGGCGTTCAAGGGCCAGTCGCGGGTGCGCCAGCATCAGATGGTCTATGAGGCTCTGGAGGGGCGCATGGGTGGCGTGCTTCATGCGCTAGCCCTTACGACGGCAGCCCCGAAAGATTGACTTCCAGGGGCACAGCCCTACATGAACTGTCGAGCGACCCGAACCCCGGAATCTGCCGGGGCGGCACTTTCGAGGAACGCGCCATGAGCGAGCAATCAGTCCACGACTGGATCCAGAAGACGATCTCCAGCAACGACGTCGTGCTATTCATGAAGGGAACCAAGAACTTCCCGCAGTGTGGCTTCTCGAGCCAGGTGGCCCAGATCCTCAATCACATGGGTGTCACCTACAAGGACGTGAACGTCCTTGAAGACATGGCCGTTCGCGAGGGCATCAAGGCTTTCACCAATTGGCCGACGATCCCTCAGCTGTACGTGAAGGGCACCTTCGTCGGCGGCTGCGATATCGTGCGTGAGATGTTCCAGTCCGGCGAGCTTGCCGAAGAGTTGTCAGCCAAGGGCGTCGCTTACGACAAGGCGAAGATGTCGGCCTGAGCGCCTGGAGGCGCGGAAGCCCTTCAGTCCGCCTCCTCAAAAGACAACGGCCGGACTAGCTCGCCAGTCCGGCCGAATTTTTATTCGAAATCAGACAGATTAGTCGCTCGCCTTCGGCGGTTCGTCGGCATTGCCTGCCGGAGCTTCCGAAGCCTCGGCCCGGGACCGCCGCCCACCCTGACGTGGAGGACGCAGGAATCCCGGTTGATTGTGTTCCTGGAAGCGCTCGCCTCCCCCGGATCGCCGGCTGGGACGCTCTGCGGGCGCCTCGGGCGCCGGAGCGGGAACGACTGGCGCTGCGACCTCGGCGACGGCCGGTTGTTCGACCACCCGTTCTGCTTCGTCACGTTCGCTGCGCTCGTGACGTTCCGGTCTGTCGTGTCGGCGCTCGCCACGATCGTGCCGGCCTTCGAAGCGGTCGCCACGCTGCTCGCCACGGCCTGGACCGTTGTCGTAGAAGCGCTCGCCGTTGCGCTGATCGCCCCGATGCCGATTGCGGTCCCGAAAACGTCCCTGGTCTCGATCGCGCCGGAACTGGCGGTCGCCACGATCGCCGCGGTCGTCGCCGTGCTGTCCGTTGTCGAACCCGCCTCGGTCGTGTCTGCCCCCCCCGAAGCCGCCCCGGTCGTGTTGTGGCCGCTCCATGGAACGCTCGCCGTGACCGCCACGCTGCTGGTCGTGATTCGGTGCCATCCTCGGTTCGCCGCCGCCAGCCAGGCTCGGCTGCGGCCCCGACCCGGCGTCCTCGGCGAACTCCTCGGAATCGCCGTCCTCGCCGAACTCTTCGCCTTCGGCGCCCTCGAAGCCACCCTGCCGGTGCCGGAAACCGCTGCCCTGCTGGCCATCCCCCGGCTGCTGGAACTGCTCGCGGTAGGCCATGATGATGCGGTTGTAGTGCTCCGCATGCTGGAGGTAATTCTCGGCCAGAACCGGATCGCCGGAGGCCTGGGCGTCTCGCGCCAGGGCCATGTATTTCTCAGCGATGTGCGCAGGTGTCCCACGGACCTTCACGTCGGGTCCGTTCGACTCGAAGTTGCGCGCGAGCGGATTCTGATGTTTGCGGTTACGGCCGCGTCCACGCCGGTTCTGCTGTCCTTGCCTCACGGCCCTAAAGGCTCCTCTATTGCCAAAATTGCGCGCATGCGTATCGGGACAAAGCCCCGTCCCGGCATGTGCGCCGGTCTCACACCGAATGTGCCAACCCGTCTTCCCCCTGCCCGCCCATCCCCAGACGTGTAGCCCGCCGGCCAACTTCACCTGGAAGCCGGCCTCCGTCCCCAACACGACCCGAGCCGGCCGGTTCTGCCGGCGACGGCGATCCAGGCACGGCATTGGCGTGATGCGGGACAGTGGTTCGCTACAACGGTCTTGGACGAAAGAGCGATCACCCCTCGCCAGTTCTGATGCCGCTCTCTCAGGCGGACGTTGGCCGAGAATTGGTTGGTCGGTCTGAGCCGCGGGCGAGCTACCTGCTCGCGTCCACCTTACGGGGCCAATTGGCCAGATCGATTCCACATGAACCAGACACTAGCGGTTCATACCCGTCTTTCCAAGCCGAATCTGGCGAGGATGCTCAATTATGGCGAACGCGCCTGTCGCACTGCGATACAGCGCTCGATACCGCCGAGGTCGGATCTCGTTAGGAGCTGCCCGCCTGGAAATGCTGCACCCAGCATGCCGCGGACCGGCGCAGCCTGCCCAGCCCCGACCTCCAGTGCCACCGCTCCGCGCCCCTGGGTTAACCGGGCGGCGGCCGGGGCAATCCGGCGGTAGAATTCGAGCCCGTCGCCCCCGCCATCGAGCGCGCCCAATGGATCGTGCTCACGAACCTCCGGCTCCAACTGGCCGATTTCGCCGCTGGGAATGTAGGGAGGATTTGAAACCACGAGGTCGAAGTGGCCCGCCAGCCCGGCCGCCAGATCGGTTCTGACGAGTTCGAGCCGGTCACCCACGCCGTGCGCTTCGGCATTCCTCCGGGTCATGTCGAGCGCACCCTGCGAAATGTCGGTCCCCACGCCGGTCGCATCGCTCCGTTCGGCGAGGATGCTGACTATGAGGCAACCGCTCCCGGTGCCGATCTCCAGTATCCTCGGTGCGGCGGTCGCGGCCAGCAATTCCAATGCCGTCTCAACCAGAACCTCGGTCTCGGGCCTTGGATCGAGCGTGTTGGAGTCGATGGCGAAGTCCCGGCCATAGAAACCCCGGCGGCCCAGCAGACGGGACACGGGCTCACGGCCCTGCCGACGCGCGACGAGACGTTCGAGTTGTGTCGCCTCGCTGTCTCGAAGCTCGCGTTCCCAGGCGAGAACCAGCCCGACGGCGTCGAGCCCCAGAGCGTACGCGGCCAGCCGCCGCGCATCGAGCCCGGCATCCTCGATCCCGGCGGCCGCGAGGACCCGCGCGGCCTCCTTGACCGCCGCGCCGACCGTGCGGCCGCTCATCCGCGCTCTCCGGCGTCGATTTGCGCGAGAAGCGAGGCCTGATGGTCCGTGATGAGTGCGTCGATCAGTTCGTCGAGGCCGTCCCCCTGCAGGATCTGCTCGATCTTGTGCAGTGTCATGTTGATGCGGTGGTCGGTGACCCGGCCCTGGGGGAAATTGTAGGTCCGGATGCGCTGCGACCGGTCGCCGGAACCGACTTGGCCCTTGCGCTGTGCCGCACGCTCGTCCGCAACCTTCTGACGCTGCAGATCGAAGAGGCGAGAACGCAGCACGCTCATGGCGGTGCGGCGGTTCTGGTGCTGGGACTTTTCCGATGCAACCACCATCAAACCTGTGGGCAGGTGCGTGATGCGCACGGCGGATTCGGTCTTGTTGACGTTCTGGCCGCCGGGTCCGCTCGAGCGCATCGTATCGATGCGAATGTCTTCGGGCCGGATCACGACATCCACGTCCTCGGCCTCCGGCAAGACGGCGACGGTTGCCGCCGATGTGTGTATGCGCCCACTCGCCTCTGTTGCGGGAACCCTCTGCACGCGGTGCACGCCCGACTCGAACTTCAAACGCGCGAACACGCCTTTACCGGTGATGGATGCGATGACTTCCTTGTAACCGCCGAGCGCGTTCTCGCTCTCCGAGATGATTTCGGTGCGCCAGCCTCGCAGGTCGGCATAGCGCGCGTACATCCTGAAAAGGTCTGCCGCGAACAGTGCCGCCTCGTCGCCCCCAGTTCCAGCGCGCACCTCGATGATCGCACTCTTCTCGTCCGCAGCATCCTTCGGCAGCAAGTCGATCTTCAAAGCCGCCTCGAGCGCGTCCTTGCGCTGCTCCAGCACCGCCATCTCTTCGTGCGCGATCGCGGCGAGGTCCGTATCACCGCTCGAAATCAGCTCGCGCGTCGAGACGACCTCCTGCTCGACACGGCGCAATTCGCGGATCTTGGCAACTACAGGATCGAGTTCTGCGAACTCTTTCGAGAGGCGCACGAACAGAGCCTGGTCAGGCCCCGCGTTCAACTCGCCCTGCACGCGCTCCCAGCGAGCGACGAGCAGATCGAGTTTGTCTTGTGGCAGCGACGTCATGAACCCCTCTGCGGGGCCTCGGGTCGCCCAGCGACCGCCCCGGCATAGAGCGCGCGATGTAGGCTATCGGGCCGAAGAGGGCAACCGGTCGGCCTTGCGCGAGCGCGGATTGCCGGCATCCACCCAGCGCAGGCCGTCGCGCACGGGCGCCGCCTGAAGCACCAGATAGTCGACCCCTGGACGCAACGGCGCTCGGATAGCGTAGGGCAAGGCCTCGATGGCGGCGTAGATGCTGCGCGGCGACATCTTCGCCGCCGACATCAAGACGAGCAAAACCAGAAGCGGGAGCGCCGCCAGCGCGCCCCGCTTGATACGCCGCCGCCTGCGCTCTCGCCGGGCCGCGTCCTCCTCGTCGCCCTCGTGGGGCTGCCACTCCGGGGCGGCCTGCGCCTGCTGAGGCTGGGTGACGGGTACAGGCGCGGCGCGGCTGGGAACCGTCGCGACAGCCGCTCGGGAACGTTCCGGCAAGGGAACCGGCAGGGATGCCGGCTGCCGTGCCGCAACGGCTGCAGGCTGAGCCTGAGCAATCTGCCCCATGGGGGCCGGCGTTGTCGTGGTGGGCGTCTGGAGCATGAGCACACGCGACACCAGGGGGCCCTGATCGACCCCGGTCAGCGCGCCATATCCTTCGATGATGCGGACGGTCTCGGGCCAGTTCGGGAGATTGTCCACTGCCCCCGATTCCAGGTCCATGATCACGCTGATGTCAGTCCCGAGGCGGCGCGCCAGCCCTGACACGCTGAGCCCGAGCATTTCGCGCATCTGGCGAAAGATCACGGCGATCTGGGAGTCGCCCCCCGGCGCAACGCCTTCCACCCTCGCAGCGGCCGCAACCAAGTCCTGCATGGGTCCGCTCACTGGCCCCTGACGCCCGGAGATCGATCCGGTCGCGTGCCATTCGCGGCCGTCCACGGCGAATCCCCCGCCGCGCGGCGGCGGCAGGTAACTACTGCCTGTGCCGGATCGAACAACCATGGCCTACGCAATACGAACCCCACGATCCCCAACGGCCGGATGCTCCTAGAAAGCGGCCGCGATGTCAAAGGCGACTTTGCCGGCGAACGAAGGGAACGATGGAAGCCGATCGAACTCACCCGGCTTTGCCGGTGGCGATCGGCAGGTCCTGCCGGCCACCCCATTCGCTCCACGAGCCGTCGTAGATCGCGGTGTCCGGCGCGCCCAGCTGTGCCAGCGCGAACGCGATCACGCCGGCCGTCACGCCCGAACCGCAGGAAGCCACCACCGGACGCCCGATATCGATACCAGCGGCGTCGAACGCCGCTCTGAGTTCTGCTGCGCCCTTCAGCGTGCCATCCGGTCGCAGCAGCGACGTGAACGGCAGATTGCGCGAGGAGGGAATATGGCCCGAGCGCAGCCCGGCCCGCGGCTCCGCCACGCTGCCCTCGAAACGCGCTGCAGCCCGCGCGTCGACGATCTGGACGGTGGGATGACCGATGACGCCCTTGACGTCCGCGGCGTCGCGCACCAGGGCGGCATTGAAGCGCGGCGTAAAGTGACGCTCCGTGCGTTTGCCGGGCGGCATGTCCTCGAGCTCGCGCCCCTCCGCCTTCCACTTCTTGAGCCCGCCGTTCAGAACCGCGACGTCGTCGTGTCCCATGATGCGGAACATCCACCACACGCGCGCGGCTGAATACAGCCCCTCGCTGTCGTAGACCACGATACGCATACCGTCGCCGATCCCCATCTTCTTCATCTGCGAAGCGAACTGCACCGTCGACGGAAGCATGTGCGGCAATGGGTTCGACTTGTCGGACACCGTGTCCACGTCGAAAAAGATCGCACCGGGAATATGGCCGGCCGCATACTCTTCCTTGGCATTTCGACCGCTGGTCGGAAGATGCATCGAACCATCGAGGATCACGACGTCGGGGGAGGACAAATGGGCGGCGAGCCAATCTGTCTCGACGATCCATTTCGAAGCGTCGGTCATGGGCGGGCTCCAGGTGTGAGAGGGGGAAGATCGACGCGGGATAGCGCCGCATGTCCCGCCGATCAAGTGCGACGAGACGGCCGCGGCCGGGCCCAGGGGGCCGGAACCGGCCCGGCCGTGTTCAAACGAAGGCGACCCTCACCCTGCGGTTGATCTTGCCCTTCTTCTCGATTTTCGTCACTGCGATCGCGCCGATCTCGCCGGTCGATCGCACATGCGTCCCTCCGCACGGCTGCATGTCGACGCAACCGCCGTCGCCGATCAGGACCAGGCGGACTCGGCCCGACCCCATCGGCGGCTTGACCGACATGGTCCTGACCAGCCCCGGATTGGCCTCCAACTCGGCGTCGGAGATCCAGCGCTCCGAGACGGCATGATCCGCCGCGACCAGCGCCCGCAGAGCGTCCGTCAACCGATCCTTGTCCACGGCGGATGCATCCTCGATGTCGAAATCGAGGCGCCCTTCTTCGGCGCCGATCTGTCCGCCGGTGACGGGGAACTTCACCAGACTGCAGAGCAAGTGAAGCGCCGTATGCATGCGCATGTGGCGATGCCGCAGATCCCAGTCGAGCGCGATGGTCACCCGGTCGCCGACGGCTGGTCGCGGCGCGCCCTCCGCCGTAACGTGCACGATCGACGTCTTGTCGGTATCATAGACCGTTGTGGCGATCGGGCATTCGCCGCCGGCAAACCTGATGATGCCACGGTCGCCCGGCTGCCCGCCGGCGGAGGCATAGAACGGGGTGCGATCGAGGATCACGCCTCCCAGCGCATTGACCGCGAGCACGGACGCCGCGCAGTCCTTGATATAGGCGTCGGCGCGATACAGCTGCTCTGTCATGAACTCACGCTTTCTGTTCGCCGACGAACACCTTGGGTGGCGGCGTTCGGCCGCCAATCAGCCACTTGGGCACCGGCAGGGACTTGCTTCTGAGGAAGTCGGGATTGAACAGCTTCGACTGGTAACGGGTGCCGTAGTCGCAAAGGATGGTCACGATGGTCTTGCCGGGGCCCAGCGCCTTGGCCAGCCGCATCGCGCCTGCGATGTTGACGCCGCTGGATGACCCGACGCAGAGGCCCTCTTCGGCAAGCAGCCGGAACACGATCTCGACGGCCTCAGCATCGGCGATCTGGAACGAGTGGTCCGGACGGAAACCTTCCAGGTTCTTCGTAATCCGCCCCTGACCGATGCCCTCGGTGATCGAAGAGCCCTCAGCCTTGAGTTCACCGGTCATGTAGAAGCTGTGCAGCGCCGCCCCTGGCGGATCAGCGAGCGCGATCTGCACGTCGGACTTTTTGGCGCGCAGCCCCATGGCCGTACCGACCAGGGTCCCGCCCGATCCCACCGATGCGACGAAACCGTCGATCCGTCCCCCGGTATCCTCCCAGATCTCCGGTGCGGTACTGCGGATGTGAGCCTCGCGGTTGGCGACATTGTCGAACTGGTTCGCCCAGATGGCCCCGTTGGGCTCAGTCTTGGCCAACGTCTCGGCGAGGCGGGCGGAGTACTTCACGTAATTGTCGGGGTTCTTGTAGGGAACGGCCGGCACTTCGACGAGCTCCGCGCTGAGCAGCCGCAGCGTGTCCTTCTTCTCTTGGGATTGAGTGTTGGGGATCACGATCACGGTGCGATAGCCGAGCGCATTCGCGATGACCGTTAGTCCGATGCCGGTGTTGCCGGCAGTTCCCTCCACGATCGTTCCACCGGGCCGCAACTCGCCCTTCGACGCAGCCTCGGAGATGATCTGCAAGGCCGCGCGATCCTTGACCGACTGGCCGGGGTTCATGAACTCCGCTTTGCCCAGGATGGTGCAGCCGGTTTCCTCCGACGCCCGTCGCAATCGGATCAGCGGTGTCCGGCCCACTGCCGCAGCTACGTTGACTGCCATGCGCACAGGAATGCTCCTCGCTCCGTCCGAATCTCGCAAATTCATCGGCCAGGCAGATTGGACGCCGCGCCGCGAGCTGACAAGTCGCGCGCCTCGAAAAGCCCGGTGCGGCTTCGGCGTCCCGTTGTGATCGCCCCGCCACATTAGCTCAGGGTGCGCCGAAATCTAACGTCGCTTAACCCCGATTTAACCTCGGCGACCACATCCTGACTTCGCAAACTGAGGTCAGCAGGCCTCCACGTCGAGTGCCTGAAGCAAAAGGTCAAGCACAAATGAAGATCACGACCTTTGCGGGGCTGGGCGCGGCCGCACTCGCCGTCGCCGCCAGCATCTCCCCCGCTGCGTCCGCCGATCTGCTCGGCCACGGGCATCGCGGTTCCATCAAGGACGCGCCGATCATGGAAGCCCCGCGCGCCGCGGCAGGACCCTGCTACTTCCGCGCCGACCTGGGCTATTCGCTGGGTCGCGACCCTTCCGGCAACTGGCCGGTCAACAACATCACCCGCAACTGGGATGTGAGCGGCACCACCTACACCGAAAGCTACACCTACATCGGTGACAGCATCACCAACCTCTCCATGGAGAACAGCTGGTTCGGCGGCGTCGGCAAGGGCTGCGGCATGGGCTCGCGCGGACTGCGCGGCGAGGTCATGTTCAACGTGTACAGCCATCGCAAGATCGACGGCATGCCTCAGAACTTCAGCGTCACCAACAACTATCCGGCCCCGCCGCCGGCTCCCGAGCCCAACGTGCCGGTCGTCGACGATCCGGTCCACTCCTAGCTGAAGTCGCACACGCTGATGTTCAATGCCTACTACGACCTCGGTAACTGGCGCGGCATCGTGCCCTACGTCGGCGCCGGCGTCGGTCTCGCCTACAACCAGCTCTCCGAGACCTACTTCACGCAGAACGTCTTCCTGACGAACCGCATCGAAGGTGACAGCCGCCTGGCCCTGGCCTGGTCGCTGATGGCCGGCATCGGCTGGCAGATCTCGGATCGCGCAATCCTCGACCTCGGCTACCGCTACATGGACTTCGGCAAAGCATAGTCCGGTCGTCTCGACAGCGCGGGCTACGCCAATCCGATCGTGCGCTACGACGACCTGACCGCACACGAGTTCAAGGTCGGCCTGCGCTACCACTTCGGTGCTTCCGGCGGCGACTGCTGCGCCGCCGTCCCGATGAAGTGATACTGGGCCGCCCTCTCTGACGGCCACCGGGGCCGGACCTGCCCAAGGTCCGGCCCTCGATCATTCCATACCCTCGCAATGCGAAGCCCCGCGGCATGCCGCGGGGCTTCGTCGTCACAGGGCCTGCACCGGCCCCCGATCAGTCGTTCTTCTTGAAGGTGTAGAAGAGGATCTGGTTGTCCGCGCGCTGCGGGATTTCCATCTTCTTGGAGGCGCCCCACACCAGCGACTGCTGGTGCAGCGGGATGAGCCCGACCTCGTCGTGGATCAGGCGGAAAGCCTGGGCGATCAGCTCGTCACGCTTGGCGATGTCGTTCTCGACCAGGATCTGCTTGGCGAGTTCGTCGACCTTGTCGTTGCAGTAGCCGCCGTAGTTGAAGATGGCGCCGGGGAAGTTCTTGCCTTTGGCCTCGGCGCTGCGGCAACCCGCCAGCGACGTGATGACGTTCCAGCTGTCGCCCGAACCCGGCGTCCAGCCGAGCAGGTTGAACGAGCTGTCGTACCACTTGCCGGTGGTCGGACCGGCCTTCTCGAAGTACTTCGCCTTCGGCATCGCATTGAGCGTCGCCTTGACGCCGATGCGCGCCAGCATCGCCGTGACGGCCTGGCAGATCGCCTCGTCGTTGACATAGCGATCGTTCGGGCAGTCCATCGTGACTTCGAAGCCGTTGGGATAGCCAGCCTCCGCCAGCAGCTTCTTCGCAGCATCGACATCATAGGCGTGACGCTTGAACTCGCCCGCGCGCGCATACAGCAGCGGCGAGATCAGCAGCGCCGACGGCGTGGCCATGTTGCGCATGACCTTGGACTTGATCGCCTCGATATCGATCGCCTGGTAGAACGCCTTGCGGACGCGCACGTCCTTGAACGGGTTCTTGCCCTTCACGTTCGAGTAGAGCAGCTCATCGCGCACCTGATCCATGTTGAGGAAGATGGTGCGGATTTCAGGACCGAGAAGTGCACGAGCGTTCGGGCTCGCATTGACACGATCGATATCCTGCACCGGGATCGGATCCATCATGTCGATCTCGCCCGAGAGCAGCGCGGCGACGCGGGTGGCATCCGATTTGATGGTCTGGAATGTCACCTCGGTCAGATTGTGCTGCGGCTTGTCCCACCAATTCGGATTGGGACGGAACACCGTCTTCACGCCCGGCTCGTGGCTGACGATGGTGAAGGGGCCCGTACCGTTCGCCTTGAGGGCCCAGGCATTCACCGAGGTCGCCTTGGCCGACTGGGCCTGCTGTGCACCGTTTGCCTCTGCCCACTTCTTGGAGAAGATGTACCACGTATCCCACTCGGCGTGCAGAATCGGGTTCGGCGTCTTCAGCACGAAGTCGACGGTGTGGTCGTCCACCTTCACGGCCGTCATGTCGCCGGGAACGCGGCTCTTGATCTGGCTGTCGGGCGAGCGCAGCCGCTCGAGCGAGAACAGCACATCGTCGGCGCTGAAGTCCGAACCGTCGTGGAACTTGACGCCCTTGCGCAGATGGAAGCGCCACTTCAACGGGTCGACCACTTCCCAGCGCTCGGCGAGGCCTGGAATGATCTTCAGGTTGTGATCGCGTCGAGTCAGGCCCTCCATCACGTTGCCGATGGCGCCCAGCGTGAAGGACTCGTTCAGCGTATAGGGGTCGAGCGCATTGAGATCGCCCTGGAATGCGTACTTGAACGACTTGGCATCGGCTTCGAACCCGACGGCGACGCCGAGAGCAAGGACACTCGATGCAAGAAGAGTGCGCAGCTTCATGTGGAACCTCCCGATAGAATTGGAGGCGTTCCGCCGCCATGTCTGGGGAGGGTGCGCCTCATTGCCGGCAGTAATGCCCGAACACTCCGCCGCGGTCCAGCCTGGACACTGACGGGCCGTACCGGCGGTTCCCCGCCCTCAGGAACAGCTGCCGCCACCCAGCACGCAGAACTTCGAGCAGTGGATATGGCAGAGCTTGACGGCGCCGTCGTCGAACATTCCGCCGTCGGCCGAAATCGATTGCGCCAGCGTCGAACCCATCTCGAACCGCGGGTCGTAAGCGATGAGCGTGCAGGGCAGCACCACCGGAGCTTCCGCCCCCTTGCGTTTGACGATCATCCTGCTGCTCGAGCACATGATGTCGGAGGGCCGCTTGCCGACGATCCCCCAGCAGGCCGTGGTAATCTCCGGCGTCTCTGCCCGAACATCCATTTCCGGCAGCAGCATCAGGGATTTGGGATCGCCGATATCGACTGGCCAGGCATGCTCCCCGATCAGGGCGCCGTAGGCCGCCCGCGCGGTCGCCTCGTCCTCGCCCCAGCA
Source organism: uncultured Hyphomicrobiaceae bacterium (assembly GCA_964389095.1). Lineage (GTDB taxonomy): Bacteria > Pseudomonadota > Alphaproteobacteria > Rhizobiales > Hyphomicrobiaceae > JABFRJ01. The sequence continues at coordinate 21,746 of CAYMEB010000010.1, read as the reverse complement.
GGTCCGTCCGGCGATGGCGATCCTGAAGCCTTGCGCGGCCAGCCAGTCGATACCCGAAATCGCCTTGGCCCAGGTGCGGCTGCCCCGCTCTGCCTCGTGCAGCAGCTTGGTGTGGTGATCGAGGCTCACGCGCAGCGTCAGCCGGCTTCCAGCAGTCTCGCGCAACGCCAGCAGGGCCGCCTTCATCTTGGGCCGCTGCATCGGCTGCATCGCGTTGGTGAGCACGAGCACCTCGAAGCCGGCCTCTAGCGCATCCTCGAGAATGCCGGGGAATTCCGGATTGAGGAAAGGTTCGCCTCCGGTGAACCCGATCTCGCGCGTGCCCAGGCCCAGTGCGCCGATCTCGTCGAGATAGCTCTTCACCTCGCTCCGCGAGATGTAGACTAGGCTGTCGTTGCTCGGGCTGCTGTCGATGTAGCAGTTCCGGCACGTGATGTTGCACAGCGTGCCGGTGTTGATCCAAAGCGTGTCCAGCCGGTCGAGCGGCACTTTGGCGCGCGCCTCCCCTGTGGCTGTCCAATCAGGATCCGAGAACTTGGTGGAGAGCAATGCGCCCCGGAACTGCTGCTTGCTGGAGTGCATGTCGCTCGGCAATCGGTCCTCCCTGACATGACATCGTTGCCGCCGGGTCGAGCCGCAGGCTTTCAGCGATGCACACGGAACATCTAGTTCAGGGACACCCCGGTTGCGTACTCACTTTGCGGTTATCGGCCTGTGAGGCGGTGGCCGGCGCGATCGGGATCTCCGGCCGTGGCCTGCCGTGCCGTGACGACAAGCCATGTCCCGGCGAGCACCAGCACGCCGCCGAGCACCGTAGCCGGCGACGGCCGCTCGGCGAGGACCAGCCATCCCCACCCTGCCCCGAACAGCGGAACGAGATAGGTGACCGTCATGGCCCGGGCCGGGCCGAGGTCGTCGATCAGGCGGAAGTTCAGCCCATAGGCGAGCCCGGTGCAGACGATACCGAGAATGCCAGCAGCGATCCACTGTGTGGCGGACGGCTCGCCCGGCGTGGGCCAGGCGGCAAGAGCCGGCAACAGCAGCGCCGAAGCCCCGGCCATGCTCCCGAACGCGGTCACGAACGGCGCGGTCCGGACCTGCGCCCAGGTCAGGTAGGTTCCGGCCAGGCCATAGCAGGCCGGCGCCACCATGCCGGACAACAGCGCACCGGCGAGCGCGCCACCGCCGATGACGCCCATAGCCGGCGCGCCCGCCGAAAATCCGGCCGACATCACAGTCACGCCGGCCACTCCGAGCGCCATACCGGCCCACGCCGCCGCACTCGTGCGCGTGCCGAGCAGAATACGCGAGAACAGCGCCGCGAACCCTGGCGCGAGCGCATTGAACACAGCCAGCAGGGCGGCCGGCAGATGGCCCGCAGCGTGCGCGAACAGTAAGAATGGCAGCGCCGAGTTCAGTCCGCCGATCAGCAGGTAGTGCCGCCACAGCCGCCGGACCTCCAGCGGCAATCGGAGTGCCGAAACGGCGATGCCGAGCACGATGCCCGCCAGCGCGATGCGGAGCTGGATCAGCGCCACCGGGCCGAAACCCTGCACGGCGATGCGCATGAGCGCGAACGAGCCGCCCCAGATCGCGCCCAGCAGCGCAAGGCGGCCGAGGCTGGCGATATCGATGCCGCCGCTCACGAGGCGGAATCCCGGTAGAGGTCGTCGATCGGCGCGCGCGAAAACGGTCGATACGGCTCCGACAGCACCGCCTGCTCCCATGTCCTGAAGCTCGGATCGGCGAGCAGCAGATCGGCATAGGCCTGCGCGGGAGCAGACAGCGCCACGGCGTAGGTGCGCATGCAGGTTGCGACCGGCAGGTAGAAGGCGTCCGCGATCGACCGTTCTCCGCACAGGTAGGGTCCGCCCCCGGCGGCCGCGGCGCGCCCCTCACTCCACATCTCGTCGATCCGGGCGATGTCGACCCGCGTCTCCTGAGGCAGCGCGGTCGCCACGCAGCGCCTGGATATGTTCATGGGTAGATCTCGGCGCAGCGCCGCGAACCCCGCATGCATCTCCGCCGCCAGCGACCGGGCCCGTGCCCGCAGGGTCGGATCGGCTGGCCAGAGCTCCGGCGCCTGCTCGGCGGCCCACTCGGCGATGGCGAGGCTGTCCCACACGACCGCATTGTCGGTATGAAGGACCGGCACCTTGGCGGTCGGCGACAACCCGCGCAGCTCGGCGATGCCCGTCGTGCCGTAGCCCGGCTGGTCGAGTTCGACAGCGATCTGTTCATGGGCGATGCCGGCCCATTCGAGGCAGAGCCAGGCTCGCAGCGACCAGCTCGAGTAGTTCCGGTTACCGACGAACAGACGGGGACGGGCAGTCATGACGGGTACCTCTCGAAAATCGGCGACAGCGCCGTCGATAGCGACCGACCGGCTCTAGCGGGAGCGGCGGAAATGCCAGTAATTGATAATAATCCGCCAAACCCTCCCTGCCCCTGGGTCCCGCCCGATGCCCGCCAACCCGGAAGCGACGCCTTCGAACGCCGGCCGCCATCCCGGCATCGCCGTCATCCTCGTCTACGACGGCCTGTGTGCGTTCGAGTTCGGTATCGCGGTCGAGCTGTTCGACCTCGAGCGGCCCGAGCTGGGCGTGCCCTGGTACGATTGCCGGATCGTAAGTTGCGAGGGCCGGCGGTTCGCCCGCTCGGGGCACATTCGTGTCGCCGCCGAAACGAGCCTCGATCTGCTCGACCGCGCCGGCACGATCGTCCTGCCCGGCTGGCGCGATCGTCGTGAGCCACTGCCCGCCGGATTGACGAAAGCCCTGCGGGCCGCTCATGAGCGCGGCGCCCGCATCTTCTCCATCTGTGGCGGCGCCTTCGCCCTCGCGCATGCCGGCCTGCTCGATGGCCGGCGCGCCACCACCCATTGGCGTCATACCGACGAGCTGGCGGCGCGGTTTCCCTCGATCGCCGTGGAGCGCGACGTTCTCTATGTGCAGGACGGCACGATCCTGACATCCGCCGGCAGCGCCGCCGGCATCGATGCCGGCCTCCATCTGATCCGCCTCGATCAGGGCGCCCGGATCGCCAACATGGTCGCCCGCCGCCTCGTCATTCCGCCCCATCGCGACGGCGGTCAGGCACAATACGTGGAAGCACCGATGCCGTCTCGGACCGGCTGCCCGATCGCGCTGGTCCTCGACTGGGCGCGTGGGCGGCTCGACAGGGAAATCTCGGTCCCGACGATGGCGGCGCGGGCGGCGATGAGCGAGCGCACCTTCCTGCGTCGCTTCGGCGAGGCGACGGGCATCACCCCGCGCCAGTGGCTGCAGCGCGAGCGCATAGCTCGGGCCAGGGAAATGCTGGAATCGACCCGCGCCCCGCTTCCGGACGTCGCGGAGGCCTGCGGTTACCGCACGGACCAGGCTTTCCGCAGCGCCTTCCGCGCCGTCGCCGGCACCTCGCCGGCCGCCTACCGGCGCCGCTTTGCCACGATATGAGGCTCCTCGCTGTTGGACCGCGTCGCTCCTGAGCCGGACCGACACTTACGGCTTGCTTCGTGCCAATTCACAACTCAAAGTTGCTGCATGTAGTGCGTCAGCCAAGCGAGGTTCCTGTGTCCCGCCTGCTCCCAGCTCTCGTCCTGCGAACCGCGCTGCTGGCGCCAGCCCCCTACGCGGAGGCGCAAGCCCCCCCGGCAACGACCCAGGGTGCCGCCGCTCCGCCCGCCGAGGCCAAGGCGAAGAAGGTCCGCAAGCCACGTTCCGAGCGCAGCCCCGAGAGCGTCGCGTGCTCCGCGGAAGCCGACCAGAAGGGCCTGAAGGGTAACGATCGCAAGAAGTTCCGCCGGGCCTGCATGGCCACTGCCCGCAAAAAGGCCTGACCTCAGACGCGCCGCGCGCACATCCGCTGAACGATCCGCTCGGGGTTGCGATGGCGACCCTGCTCGTAGGCCACGACCTCGAGACGATCCCTCACCACGTCCAGGAGTTCGCCCGGCCGGAGCAGGAAGTCCGGGTTCGACGGCCGGCCGATGCGCTCCTGCCCGAGCTGGAACGTCTCGTAGATCAGCAGGCCGCCGGGAGCCACGGCAGCAATCAGATCGTCGAACAGCGGCCGATGCAGGTAATTAGTGACGATCACCGCATCGAATTGCTCACCGCGGAACGGCGGCGGCACCCCTGCCTCCAGGTCGAATTGCACCAGCAGGACCCTGGAATCGCCTGCCGGGGCGCGACAGCCGCCGATGTCCCGGTCGATGCCGGTCACCCGGAAGCCGCGCGAGAGCGCCAGTCGCAGATGCCGCCCTCCTCCGCAAGCGACGTCGAGCGCGCGGGCCCCCTCGGTGGTCGTCGGAAGGTGTCGCTCCACCCATTCGGATGGCGGCATCACGTTGGTGTCGGGCATGATGGCGTCCTGCAAACCCCGCGCCCGCCCCGCGGCGCCGTTGGCTCCGAAGGCGAACCAACCTATATCTTGGCCATGCCAGCAGAGAATTCCATCTCCTTCCGCAAAATGAACGGCCTCGGCAACGAGATCGTCGTCGTCGACCTGCGCGCCAGCGACAAGGTCTTTACCCCCGAGGAGGCGCGCAGGATCGCGCAGAGCCCGCACGCGCACTTCGACCAGATGATGGTTCTGCACGCTCCCAAGACGCCCGGCACCGACGCATTCGTACGGATCTACAATACCGATGGCAGCGAGGCGGGCGCCTGCGGAAACGGAACCCGCTGCATCGGCTGGGTGGTGTCCCGGGAAAGCGGCAAGACCCAACTGCGTTTCGAGACGCGCCCCGGCATCCTCGACGTCGACGTCGAGGACATCGGCAGGATCACCGTCGACATGGGAGAGCCGCGCTTCGACTGGCGCGACATACCGTTGTCCGAGGAGTTCCGCGACACCCGCGCCATCGAGCTGCAGGTCGGTCCGATCGATGCGCCGATCATTCATTCCCCGTCGGTGGTCAACGTCGGCAACCCGCACGCGATCTTCTGGGTCGACAACCTCGATGTGATCGATCTAGCCAAGGTCGGTCCGATGCTGGAGCATCACCGGTTGTTCCCCGAACGCGCGAACATCTCGCTCGCCAAAGTGCGGTCGCCGGAGGTCATCGACCTGAAGACCTGGGAGCGGGGAGCGGGCCTTACCCGCGCATGCGGCTCGGCCGCCTGCGCCGCGCTCGTCTGTGCCGCCCGCAAGAAACTCACTGGCCGCCGCGCGACGGTCAACGTGCCGGGCGGACCTTTGATCATCACCTGGACGCCGGCCAATCGTATCCTGATGACCGGGCCGGCCGAGGACGAGTACACCGGCGAGATCGCATTGTGAGCACGACCCATTCAGGCGCGGACGGCACTCTTCTGGCGCGCATTCTCCATCATCCGAGTTCCGGCGGCGTGGCGCTGGCGATCGCCGCGCTGATCGCCATTCTGATCGAGAATTCGTCGCTCGGCTGGCTCAGCTCAGCGCTGCTGCAGACACCGCTGACCGTGAAGCTCGGCAACGCTGGCCTCGACAAACCGCTGCTGTTGTGGATCAACGACGGTCTCATGGCGGTGTTCTTCTTTCTGGTCGGCCTCGAGATCAAGAAGGAGTTCCAGGTTGGCTCTCTGTCGAGCGTCGATCGCGCCGCGTTACCCTTCATCGGCGCCATCGGCGGCATGGCGGTGCCGGCGCTGATCTATGCGGCGATGAACTTCTCCGATCCCGTCGCTCTGCGCGGCTGGGCCATTCCCGCGGCGACCGACATTGCGTTTGCCGTCGGTGTCCTCTCGCTGCTCGGCAACCGCGTGCCCACGTCCCTCAAGGCGTTTCTGCTTGCGCTCGCGATCATCGATGATCTGGGCGCGATCCTGATCATCGCCTTCTTCTACACCTCCAGCCTCTCCATGACCTCGTTGGCCCTGGCAGGCCTCGGCACACTCGGACTGATCGTACTCAATCGGATGAAGGTCGGGCGCTTTGCGCCATACCTGCTCGTCGGGCTCTTCATCTGGATCTGCGTACTCAAGAGCGGCGTGCATGCGACGCTGGCCGGTGTGATCGTCGCGCTCGCAATTCCGGTGCGGACGGCGGATCCTGCGCATCCCGCGATGGCCGACGAGTTGATGGAGAGCCTGCACCCCTGGGTGACCTTCGCGATCCTGCCGCTGTTCGCCTTCGCCAATGCCGGGATCTCGTTCGCGGGCATGAGTTTCGCGAGCCTGTTCAAGCCGATTCCGCTCGGCATCGCCCTGGGGTTGCTGGTCGGCAAGACCGTCGGTGTTTACGGGACGGCTTGGCTCGCCGTCCGGTTCGGCTTCGCGCGACTACCCGAAGGTGCGAACTGGAACCAGCTCCTCGGGGTCGCCATGCTCTGCGGCATCGGGTTCACGATGAGCCTCTTCATCGGCATGCTCGCTTTCCCCGATCCGTCCTACGCCGCGCCGTTGCGCCTCGGTGTGCTCGTCGGTTCGATGCTTTCGGCAATCGGCGGATACCTCTGGCTGCAGATGCCCGCGCCCACGGACCGCTGATCTGGCGGCCGATAGAACTGCCGAACCTGCTGCGAAGGACCATTTGCGTTGGACGACGCGCCGTCGTATTTCGCTCCGCAACAAGAAAATCCCCTGGAGTTACGGCAATGACGCACTTTCCGGAGCACTTGAGCGATCGCTTCCGCCGCTTCAAGCATCGTCATTTTGCTCCGAACCAGGATCACTACGAGCAATTGGCCACGAACGGCCAGAACCCCGACGTGATGGTCGTCTCCTGCTGCGACAGCCGCGTGGATCCAGAAACGATCTTTTCCGCCATGCCGGGCGAACTCTTCGTGGTCCGAAACGTCGCGAACCTGGTGCCGCCTTTCGAGACCACGGGCAAGTACCATGGCGTTTCCGCTGCCCTAGAGTTCGCCGCACTGAACCTGCGTGTGAAGCACATCATCGTGATGGGACACTCCGGTTGCGGTGGCGTGCGGGCCTGCATCGAGCACGACGCGGCGCGCCAGACGGCGGCGGCATTCATCACCAACTGGATGTCTATGCTGGACGACGCGCGTGAAATGGTGGTGCAGCGGCATGGCGGCGAACCGATGCCGCAATTGCGCGCGGCACTCGAGCGCGAAGGCATCAAGACCTCGCTCGCCAATCTGCGCACCTTTCCATGCATCCAGACGCTCGAGAACCGTGGCAAGATCGCGCTCCACGGGTGCTATTTCGAGATCGCCAGTGGGAGCCTGGAAATCCTCAACCAGACGAACGGCTCATTCCGATCCGCCTGAGCAGGATCGCCGTCAGCCGATGCGCAGACCGGCAGGAAGGGCCAACCCGCGCAGCAATTCCGCTGCAGCCATCGGCTTGCGCCCGGCACGCTGGAGCTCGACCATCCGGACTGCGCCTTGTCCGCAGGCAACGGCGAGCCGATCGTCGATCAGGGTGCCCGGCTCCATCCTGCTTCCACCACCGTCCACCACTTCGGAGCGCAGCACCTTGATCCGCTCCGCCCGGCCCTGAGGCGCGATCTCGAACCAGGCGCCGGGAAACGGCGAGAGGCCGCGGATGTGATCGTGGACCTGCTGGGCGGGCCGCGTGAAATCGATCCGCGTTTCGGCTTTCTCGATCTTGGCGGCATAGGTCACGCCTTCACCCGATTGCGGCGTCGCGACCAGCGCCCCGCGCTCCAGCGCAGCCAGCGCCCGGACCATCAAGCCGGCCCCGATCAGCTTCATTCCGTCGTGCAGCTCACCCGCGGTGGTGTTCGTACCGATCGGCATGATCTCGGCAAGACAGACGTCGCCGGTGTCGAGCCCTTCGTCCATGCGCATGACCATGACCGCCGTCTCTTGGTCGCCCGCCATGATCGCCCGCTGTATAGGCGCTGCCCCGCGCCAGCGCGGCAGGCGGGAGCCGTGCAGATTGAGACAGCCGTGCCGAGGCGCGTCGAGCACGCCTTTGGGCAATATCAGACCGTAGGCAACCACTACGGCCACATCGGCCGACAGCGCAGCGAATGCTTCCTGCACACTCGCATCGCGCAGCGTTCGCGGGGTGCGCACCTCGAGGCCGGAGGCTTCGGCGAAGCGATGAACGGGAGAGCGCGTCGGCTCCATGCCGCGCCCCGCCGGACGCGGCGGTTGAGTGTAGACGGCGGCCACCGCATGACCGGCGCCGATGATCTCGGAGAGCGTGGGCACCGCGAAATCGGGCGTGCCCATGAAGACGATCCGCAGCACCTTGACACTCCGTTCGTCCCTCGGCCGCCTGGATCGGCTGCTCTCGGCGTCACGCCCCGTCCCGCGCCTGTTTGCGGAACCGGCGGACGATCATGTCGCGCTTCAGCCTCGACAGCGAATCGATGATCAGCCGGCCGTCGAGGTGGTCGATCTCATGCTGGACGGCTGTCGCCAGCAGGCCGTCGGCCTCCATCTCCTGCGGCTTGCCGTCGCGATCGAAATAAGCGACGCGGACGCGCGCCGGCCGTTCGATCTCGATCCGCACATCCGGAATCGACAGGCACCCCTCCTCGTGGACGCGCATCTCATCGCTCTTCCACAGGATGGTCGGGTTGATCAGGGCCAGAGGCCGTTGCTCCTCGTCGTCGTCGGAGGTGTCGATCACCAGCAGCCGTCGCGCGACCCCGACCTGCACACCCGCCAGTCCGACCCCGGGGGCGTCGTACATCGTCTCCAGCATGTCGTCGATCAAACGCCGAAGATCCTGATCGAACCGCTCGACAGGGGCCGAGACGGTTCGCAGGATCGGGTCGGGCAGTTTGACGATCGGGAGCAGGGACATGCCGGTCAGATAGTGTCCCCGCCGCGTCCGGTCAATCGGTCGGGCTGCCGGTCGAGACCGGCGTCAATCCCACTGGAAGACCTGGATCAGGGCCGGGCCGATGATGACGATGAAGAGCACCGGCAGGAAGAAGACGATCATGGGAACCGTGAGCTTCGGCGGCAGGGCGGCGGCCTTCTTCTCGGCCTCCGACATGCGCATCTCACGGTTTTCCTTGGCCATGACGCGCAGCGCCTGGCCGATCGGGGTTCCGTACCGCTCCGCCTGAATCAGCGCCGTCGCCACCGCCTTGATCCCGGGAATGCCCGTGCGCTTGCCGAGGTTTTCGAACGCCATCCGCCGCTCGGGCAGGTAGCTGAGTTCCGCGGTCGTCAGAGAAAGCTCTTCCGCCAACTCGATCGACTGGGCACCGACTTCGCCGGCGACCTTGCCGAACGCCGCCTCGATCGACATGCCCGACTGCACGCAGATCAGCAACATATCGAGGCTGTCGGGGAAACCTTCCATGATGGCCTGTTGGCGCCTCTGGATCTGGTTCTCGATGAACATGTTCGGCAGGTAGTAGCCGAAGTAGCCCGCGAGCAGCGACGCGGCGACATTGACGATCGGGGGATAGTCGTAGTTGGCGATCAGAAACATGTAGACCAGCGCGCCGATCGTCACCACGATCGGCATCACCACGCGGAAGAACATGTAGGTCACCAGCGGCGCCTGACCGCGCAAGCCCGCCATCTTCAGCTTGTCGCGCTGCTCCTCGGTATCGAAGGCCGAGCGCAGATTGAGCTTCTCGACGATCTCCAGCATGAAGCCCTGCGGGGTCTGTCGCAGGCTGCCCTTGCCATCCTTCTTGGCCAGTTCGGCAAGACGCGCGTTGCGCATCTTGTCGCGCTCGGTCGCCATCACCCGCATGCGCGACGGCAGCCGGTCCCTGGAAAGCATGGGGATCGCGAGCGTCAGCACCATGGCGAACACCGCCATCGCGGCGAAGATCGTCATCAGAACTTCCGGCTTCACGATCGCTTCGATGAATTCGGCCATGGCGTAGATCCGTCGTCCTAGTGACGTTCACATTCCCGGGAGCGCCGCCGTCGCGGCGCGGTCGTCAGAACTTGAAGTTGATCATCTTGCGCATCACCATAACGCCGCAGCTCATCCAGAACCCTGCGAACAGCAGCAAGAACTGGCCGTACTGCTTCTGCCAAAGCAGCGCGATGTAGTCGGGCGTCGAGAGGTAGACGAGCAGCATGACGATGAAAGGCAGCGAAGCCAGAACGCCTGCCGACGCCTTGGCTTCGGCCGAAAGCGCCTTCACCTTCGCCTGCATCCGTTTGCGGTCGCGCAGCACGCCCGAGAGGTTACCGAGTGCTTCCGACAGATTGCCGCCCGCCTGTTGCGAGATCGCGATCACGATGCCGAAGAAGCGGACTTCGGGCAGGGGCATGCGACCCATCATCCGCTCGAAGCACTCCCCGAGCGGCACGCCCACGCGCTGCTGCTCGACGACCTCGCGGAATTCGCCGCTGACGGGATCAGGGCTCTCGCGCGCGATGATCGACAAACATTCATTGAGCGGCAGGCCCGATTTCCCGCCACGAACGATGATGTCGATCGAATTGGCGAATTCATCGAGAAACTTGCTCTGGCGGCGCTTGACCATCCGCGCCAGGATCCAGCGCGGTAGCCCGAAGGCGCCGACACCACCGAGCGCCACCGGAATGAAGATCGGCATTCCGGGCGCCAGCACCAGCGCGAGGACGAAGATCACGACACCGCTGACGGCGCTTGCGATGTAGAACGCCTTTACGTCGACGGACAGCCCGGCCCGCTCGATCTGCTGGCGCAGGGAGACCTTCTGGTCCGCCTTCTGCTTGGCTTCCAGGTCGGCGATGGTGTCGGCGACCTGCTTCTTCCGACTGGACGCGGGGTCCGCGTTCTTGAGGGCCCCACGCGCGCCGCGCGCTCCTTCCGCGATGCCTTGCACCCTTTGCTCCGCCCGCTTCTCGCCCGTCAGGTACGGAGAGATCAGGACGTAGGCGATAACGACGACGCAAAGAGCGCCGACCGCAGCCATCCCGAGCAGAATCAGGTCGTCTTGGTTCATCGCTCGAAGCCCTTTGTCTCGAGTGCTCCCGGCCCTTACTGCAGGGGATTGCCGTTGCGATCAGCGACGTCGGCGGCAGCCAGGGCATCCGCCAGGCGGCCGGTCTCGCCGTAGTACTCCGCCCGTTCCCAGAAGCGCGGACGGGCGATGCCGGTTGAACGGTGCCGCCCCACGATCTTCCCGTTCGCATCCTCGCCGAGGATCTCGAACACGACGATGTCCTGCAGCGTCACGACCTCGCCTTCCATGCCGATCACCTCGGTGATGTAGGTGATCTTACGGCTGCCGTCGCGCAGACGCGCGGCCTGCACGATCACGTCCACCGACCCGGTGATCATTTCGCGAATGGTCTTGGTTGGAAGCGTGAAGCCGCCCATCATGATCATCGATTCAAGACGGCTGATGGCCTCGCGCGGGCTGTTGGCGTGCAGCGTTCCCATGGAACCGTCGTGGCCCGTATTCATCGCCTGCAGGAGGTCGAATGCTTCCGAGCCGCGGACTTCGCCCACGATGATGCGTTCTGGACGCATACGCAGGCAGTTCTTGACGAGATCACGCATGGTGATCTGGCCTTCGCCTTCCAGGTTCGGCGGACGGGTTTCGAGCCGGACCACGTGCGGCTGCTGGAGCTGAAGCTCGGCGGAGTCTTCGCACGTGATGATGCGCTCGTCGTTGTCGATCGTGCCCGAGAGGCAGTTCAGCAGCGTCGTCTTTCCAGAGCCCGTACCTCCCGACACGACGACGTTGCAGCGCACCCGGCCGATGATTTCCAGAATGGTCTTGGCGGCCGGCGTGATCGAGCCGAACTTGACAAGCTGCTCCAGACGGAGGCGATCCTTTTTGAACTTACGAATTGTCAGTGCGGGGCCGTCGATCGCCAGCGGTGGTGCGATCACGTTGACACGGCTGCCGTCCGGCAAACGAGCGTCGCAGATCGGCGAGCTTTCGTCGACACGGCGGCCGACCTGGCTGACGATGCGCTGGCAAATGTTCATCAGCTGCTGGTTGTCGGCGAAGCGTACCGACGTCAGCTGAACCTTGCCGCTGACTTCAATGAAGGTCCGGTCGGCGCCGTTGACCATGATGTCGGCGATATCGTCACGCGCCAGCAGGGGCTCCAGCGGACCGTAGCCCAGAACATCGTTGCAGATGTCCTCGAGCAGCTCCTCCTGCTCGGCAATCGACATCACCACGTTCTTGAGCGTAATGATTTCGCTCACGATGTCGCGGATCTCTTCCCGCGCCGCCGCCGCGTCGAGCTTGGCGAGCTGCGTGAGGTCGATCGTGTCGATTAGCGCGTTGAAGACCGTCGACTTGACGTCGTAATACTCTTCCGAGTGCTTGCGCTGCGCCTCGGCGGGCTCCTGCCGTGGCGGAGCAGATTTCGGCTCCGGCGCCGCCTGCGGCGCCGTGCGTGCAGGCTCGGCGACCTTTGCAGGCACGGCCGCTCCCGTCGCCGCGATCGGCTTCTTTGCGCCCAGGCCGGCGCCATCGGTGGTACGACGACCGAACATCTGTCAGATCCTCAACGCTTCAGCTTCAGTTTCTGCAGCAGCGGCGCCAAGCCGCCACCGCCCGATGCCTTCTTCTCGACCTTGTGCTCCTTGCGGTGGCACAGCGTCATAGCGAGGCTGCGGAATTGCGGACCGGATTTCGCCTTGCTCGAGAACTCCTCGATCATCTGACCGTTGTTGGAGACCTGACCGAAGTTTTCCGAGTCGAATTCGATGACCTGGAGAACCTCGATGCCGACCGCCGCCACGAAATCCTTGACCGGGATCTCCGGCCGTTTCGGCATGCCGACCATGTTGAGGACGAGCTGGGGCGAGGAGTCGTTGGCTCGGTTCTGCTTCAGCAGATCGATCAGGTTCTTGGTGTTGCGCAGGTTGGCGAGGTCGGGGATCGCCGTGATGACGATCTCGTCGGCCTGCAGGAGCACCCGTTTAACCCACGGCGTCCACGTGTGCGGCAGGTCGACGGCCACCACCGGCACGTTCTGGCGGACGACGTCGAGGACAACATCCACGGCGTCCGGCGAGATCTCGAAATCACGGTCGAGAACCACCGGCGCAGCAAAGATCGAAAGGCGCTCGGAACACTTGGTCAGCAGCCGATCCAGAAGAACCTCGTCGAGACGCTCCGGGCTCGCAAGAGCTTCGGCGATTCCCTGCGGCGGATCCTGGTTGAAATCCAGCCCCGTCGTGCCGAACGCGAGATCCAGATCGCAAACGACGACGTTCGTGTTGAGGTGCTCGGACATCGACCATGCCGTATTGTGGCAGATCGTCGACGAGCCCACGCCGCCCTTCGCGCCGATGAAGGCGACGACCGATCCGACCGGATCGGAACTGGGATCGTTGTAGAGACCCGACAACGTCTCCAGAAGCTGCATCACCGATACCGGCGCGACCAGGTATTCGCTGATGCCCCGCTTCAGCAGATCGCGATAAAGCAGGACATCGTTGGTGTGGCCGATGATGAGGACCTTCGTGCCCGCATCGCAGAACTCGGCAAGCGCATCTAGCCGCATGATCAGTTCGGGGTGCGAATGCGTCGACTCCAGCGCAATCAGGTTTGGGGTCGGACTCTCCTGGTAGTGTGCGATCGCCGCGTCGAGGCCGCCCATGTGCACCGAGACGTGCGCCTTGGAGAGCCGCCGATCCTCGGACGCCGCCTGCAGAACCTGAGCGACCATGTTGCCCTCGCAGAAAGCCTGCAAGGAGATCCGCGGGATCGGCCGGGCCCGCCCGGCGGCTCCCTCTTCCGAGGCACCGCCTTCGAGCGCTTCCTCGGCAGTCATGGCCATTTGTGCTTGCGATCGGCTCATGATTTTTCCCCCGTTATTCCTTCGAAGCCGACATCGCCTGGTCGGTCATCTTCGTGCGGCCTTCGCCCTCGATCCACTTGCGCGTGAAGGCGGTATCGCGACGTTCCGCGTTGGACGGCGTCATGGTGCGCGGCACCAGCAGATCGGCCGGGTTGGCGATCTGTGCGGCAAGGTTGCGCTGCTGGGAGCAACCGAAGTTGTGATAGTTGAGGTTGCGCGAGCTCTCGCCCAGATTGTCCGGGAAGCGGCAGCACTCCGGAGCCTCCGCGACGTAACGCAGATACGTGATCCGCACCGGCGGCTGGGGATCACCCGAAGAGTAGTAGGGCTCGATCGCGACCGCGCTCTCCGTGATGCCCTGCTCGGCGAGGATAGGGCGCATATCCGCCACGGCATGCATCGCGGCCACTTCGTTCACCGATCCCGAGGGGACCGAGATCACGATGCGGCTATTGCCCGAGTCCTGGGCGCGATAGCGCGCGATGAAGCCCGCGACCTCGCTCCTTTGTGCCGGCGTGAGCCCCGACGAGTTGCGCGACACGCGCACCGAGGTCTTGTGTGGCTCCTGGGAGACCAGGATCGGATGGCGCTGGCTCGGATCGAGCAGCGACCAGCCCGCGGACAACTGCGGCTTCTGCTCGATGTGCTCGCATCCGGCGAGGCCGAGGCTCGCGACCGCAGCGAGGGCGAGCGTGGTGCGCTTCGCGAACCGGGCGGCATTTCTGACGTTCATGGTCATGACGTGACCTCCTTGGTTCGTCCGGTTCAGTCGACGATGAAGCCGTGGTTGCCCTTCAGGCCACCGTCGGGCATCTGCTGTGTCCGGCCGTAGACCCGGTTGAGATGACCCAGAAAGTTGCCCTTGAGATCGGACGCAGCAGCCAGACCGTCCGTCGGAGCACCCAGGTTCTGGCGCGACGTGGGCCGGACGACATATGGCGTCACGATCACCACCAACTCGCTCTCGCTCTGCTGGTAGTCGCGGCTGCGGAACAAGGTGCCGAGGATCGGCACGTCCTTGAGACCGGGGAAGCCGTCGATCTTCTGGCGCGTCGTGTCCGAGATCAGACCGGCCATCGCCAGCGAGCCGCCGGAAGGCAATTAGACGGTCGAGAAGGCCTACCGCTTGCAAAGCGAGGGGATCTGCGTGCCGGAGAGGACGAGTGCACCGTCGTTCGACAGCTCCGACACCTGCGTGTCGATCTTGAGGCTGATGCGGCCCTCCGACAGGACCACCGGGGTGAAGGCGACGCCGACACCGAACTCCTTGAATGAGATACCGATGGCGCCATTGTCGGCCGAGACGGGTACGGGATACTCGCCACCCGCCAGGAACTTCGCAGCCTCGCCGGAGACGGCGGTTAGCGTGGGTTCGGCAAGTGTGCGGACAAGCCCATGACGCTCGAGCGCGCGCATCGTATGGCTGACGCAGTTGCCGCCTTGCGACCACACGCCTGCAGTACCGGAGTTGGAGACGAAGTTTCCTCCGGCGGACGGCAGCACGACATCGCAGCCTGTGCCGATCGCCTGTGTACTGTTGCGAACCGTGCGACCCAGCGCGCCCAGCGTAGCCTGGTTGATCGGGAGGCCGTTGGCGGTCAGGACCGAAGTCGCGAAGTTGCCGATGTTGAATTCGGCGCCGAGGTTGATGCCGAACTGCTTGAGAACGGTGCGGTTGACCTCGGCGACGGTGACCTTGAGCATCACCTGGTCTTCGCCGTCGATCGACAGCATGTTGATCACCTTCTTGTCGGACTGGCCTTCCCTGCCCGAGTTGAAGGTGCTCGTGTAGTTCGTCACACCGCCGACGCTGGTCGCCTGCGTGGTCCAGCCGTGACCCACCAGATTCTGGTTGGCGGAGGCGAACTGGGTGGCGATGTCCGCTGCCCGCGTCGCGTCCGCCGGGGAGCGCACGGTGCCGATCAGGACGATCGCGGTGCCCGCGAGTTCCGTTTTGATGTTGGACGTCGGGATCAGACGCTTGAGAAGATTGTGGAGCGCGGAAAGATCCGAACCGATCATGATCTCTAGGGACATGATCTGGTTGCCGTTCGCGTCGAAGAAGAACGCGTTGGTCGAGCCCGCTGCCTTGGCGATCAGGAGGACCCGGTCGGACGACTGGACGACCGCGTCGACCTTGGAGGGATCGCCGATCATCACGTCGCGCAGCTCGATGGGGAATTGGACCATCGTCGAGCGGCCCACACCCATGTTGATCTTCCGCGAAAGCGGGAACTGCGCACGCGCAGGTATAACCATGACGGCGCCGTCGGCGCTGACATCCGAGCGCTGCTGCGCTCCATTGGATTGAGCCGACGTCGCCTGGGGCAGAACTGCCGCCATGGCGAGCGCCAGCGCCAATGCGCCGAGGCGCTTGAACTTAGGGATCATTGCCAACCTCGTAACCGCGTCCGACTTGTTGTCAGGTGCTCAGTTCACGCCATACGCACGCGACTTGACGCCATAACGCAGTACTCGAATTGAATTGCCCCGCTGCGCGAGCGGATTTCCGGTGCCCGGACCATGCGAACTCATGTCGGCGACGCTGCGCAGGGCGAGGGTGATTTCGCCCATCGAGTTCGCGAGCGCGAGCAGCTCCGACTGGCGCGGCGTGAGTTCGAGCGTGGCCGTGCTCCCTTCGGCGCCCTTCTTGCCGTCTTTCGCCTCGATCAGCTGACCGATCGCGAGGACCCGCACATTGCGGAACAGTGTGTCGGACACGAAGTCTTCCGAGCCGCTCTTTCCGCGCCGGCGCTGGATCAGGATCACATCCACATGATCATTCGGCAGGATCAGCTTTCCGACCGCAGTCTCTTCCTTGATGCGGGTCGAGATCGCACGCATGCCGGCCGGCAGGATGGCCGCCAGCACGCCGCCCTCGCCCGGCTTGACCAGCTTGTGCGTCGTGACCGGCTCTCTCGGCAGCAACGGTGCGCGCGCGATGGTGCCGGTCAGGCTCTTGACCGCGTCGGGACGGGTGCTCTTCTGGATGTATCACGGAGGAACGCCGCCTTGCGGCCAGTCCTGCCAGCGGAAATTGTCCGGCGTGACGATCTGGCCCAGACCGACCTCGGTCTTCGCGACAAGCACCTGCGTCGTGTCGATCTTGGTTTCCACCATCTGAACGACCGGCTTCGACCGCATGTTGAAGAACATCGCGGCGACGCCCAGACCGCACACTGCCGCGATGCCCGCGGCGATCAATCGACCTTGAGACTGCCTCATCGCACTCGTGCCCTTTCCGAGAACGAAAACCCGTTTCCAATCCTCGACCGACTCTGAGGCAGAAACGTCAATGCGGGGTTAATCCGTGCTCCACATTTGGAACTGTTGGTGCCGCCGTGAGACAAAAGCGCAAAGACGAACGCCCCAGCGGCGCGAGCCACGGGGCGTCCTGGACGTGAATTCGATGCTGGGGAGAAGAGAGCTGGATCAGCCGATCACGCCGCTGCACCAGATCGTCTGGGGATAGACGCAGAGAGCGGCGGCAGAGAGCGCGATGCCGTAGGGAATGGCGCCGCGCGGCTTGTGCAGCTCGAGAACCCAGTTCTCGCGCGCGAGGAACATCGGCAGGGGGACAGAACGGAACATCAAGAGGCCGATGGCCAGCACGCCACCGAAGATCGAGGCGAGCAGGAGATATTCGAGCAGATGCTCCAGCCCGACCCAAAGCGCCACTGCGGAAACCAGCTTCGCGTCGCCGCCGCCCATGACGTTGAAAAAGAACATCGCGAAAGTGACCGCAAGCACCAGGGCTCCAGCGCCGAGATGGCCGACGAACTGCTGCAGCGTCATTCCCGCGAACGGGGCGAGCAGCACGAAGCCGGCGACAAGGGCGATCGAGACGCGGTTGGGGATCGTATAGGAGACGAGATCCATCGCCGCCGCGAAGAACACGGCGGCAGGAAAGACGAGCAGAACGGCGATCTGGAAGAGCGACATAAGTCCCCCACTTGCTGGCCGGCGTCGCGGCCGAATCGACCTTATCCGCGCGAGGTCAACCGTTCGTTAACGGGTGAATTGCCCATAAGCGTGCCTGAAAAAAACGAAAGGCCGCCGGCGATGCCGGCAGCCTCCGTTCGAGCCAGCGCGCCGGGGAACCGGCGCCGGCTTCGGCCTTAGCCAACGTTGTTGGCGACCTTCTTGAAGGTGGCCGAGATGTTGTTGCCGAGGGTGGTGGCGGCCGAGATGATCGCAACCGAAATGAGAGCGGCGATCAGGCCGTACTCGATGGCGGTGGCGCCGGACTCGTCCTTCACGAAGCGCGAAAACAGGTTCTCCATTTGTGGGTCTCCCAACACTCGTTCACACAGAGCGCATTAGCGCGGTTAGTTCCACGTGGGCACCAGCCCGAGGCGGCTGAACTATCGTGAGACTACGCCCGAGGTTTTAAAGGCAGGTTAATGCGCCGGCGGGGCGAACCGGCTCTTTTGCGCCGGACGATCGCGATCACTCACCCAGTGCGGAGCGCGCGCATGTTTCCGCCACATCGCGGAACACGCGTTTCCACTTTCTTCACGCTTGCGCGCGAAACTCCCATGGAAACTCCCTCCGAGAGGTCGAAGCCCATGCTCATCCGTCAATACAAGACGCATAACACCACTGCGGCGCGCGCAATTATGCTCGCCAGCGCGTCTTTGCTCGCATCGCTGGCGCTGAGCGCCGGCCAAGTGCGCGCCGACAAGCTGCTGTCGGACGATCTCATCGTGAAGTACGACCAGTCGCAGCTGCTCCGCCTGCCTCGTCCCGCGGCCGAGATCATCATCGGGAACCCGGCGATCGCCGACGTCTCGATCCAGACCGGCAACCTGCTGGTCGTCACGGGCAAGTCCTTCGGCATCACCAACATCATCGCGCTCGATGCAGAGCGTAACGTCATCCAGGATCAGCGCGTGATGGTACGCCGTGACGAGATCGGTGTCGTGAACCTGCACCGCGGCGCTGCCCGCTCCACTTACAACTGCAGCCCGCAGTGCAATCCGACCCTCACGATCGGCGACGACGCCGGTTACTTCGCGCAGGTTCAGGCCGCTTCGCAGAACAAGGCGTCCTTCTCGGAAAAGGCGTCGGATCAGGCTGCACAGGCTTCGAGCCAGTAAAGTGGCTCGAAGCCGGGCCTACTTGAGCCTGGCACCGTAGTGGGCGCCTTCCAGATGACAGACGCCCACCCGCCATTCGACGGGTCTGGAATCGAGGTCGAACGCGGTTCGATCGATGCGCAACAGTGCAGTGCCCGCCGGAACGCCGAGCGCCTCCGCATCCCCGGCCGACGCATTGACCGCCGAGACCCGCTCGTCGGCGCGTGACACCAGCACGCCGTAAGCCTTCTGGAAGAGATCATAGAGTGTGTTGGGGATGGGTTGCAGATCGACCAATCCTGGGAACAACGCCGCCGGCAGGACGATTCGCTCGGCGATGAATGCCCGTCCCTCCCTGGTCCTGAGCCTGTCGATCACGACGACATCCGCCCCTGGTGTCAATGCGAGCGCCGTGGCCTCCGCCTGCGTCGCCGCCCGCAGGCTCGACCTCGACCCGGTGCTGTCGGGATGAATCTGACGGCCGGCCGCGTCGTAGAGGTGGAAGAAACGGAACAGCACATCCGCCGGCGTGTGCTCGACCACGTAGGTCCCGCGCCCCTGGATCCGCACAAGCAACCCGTCCGCGGCCAGCGCGTCGATCGCCTTGCGGGCCGTCCCCTGGCTGACGCCGAGTTGCGCGGCGATCTCGAACTCATTGGGGATGACCTGGCCGGGGCGCCATTCTCCTGTCCGTATCCGGTCGAGGAGAGTCTCGCGCGCCTTGGCGTAGAGCGGGCGAAAGCCCGAGTGTGACTGGTCCTCGCTCATGTCGTCCGATCCAGGCCCCCGCGATCCGGCGTCCGCCGCAACCCTGTGCCGCGACCGCCGGGCATTGCATAGGCCTTTCTAATCTTATAGAAGACTTGCGTCCAATCTGATCCAGACCGAGCGAGAGAGGCCCCGGCAGTGTCGATACCGCATTTTCTCGTCCATAGTCCCAAAGACAACGTCGGCGTCGTCGTCGTCGAGGGCCTCAAAGCAGGCACCGACATGCTGGGTGTCATCACCGAAACCGACACGACGCTCAAGCTGAAGGCGAAGCACGATATCCCGATCGGTCACAAGGTCGCTCTCAAGGACCTCAAGGCCGGCGACACCGTCATCAAGTACGGCGAGGACATCGGCAAGATGGTCGGCGGCGCCAAGACCGGCGAGCACGTCCACGTTCACAACCTCAAGACCAAGCGTTGGTAAGGGATACCGCGACCATGGCAACCAAGACCAACGGCAAGACGACCTCCAAAGCAAAGGGCAACCTCCGCTTCTGGGGCTGGCGCCGCGAGAACGGCCGGGTCGGCGTGCGCAATCACGTCGTCATCCTCCCGCTCGACGACCTGTCGAACGCGGCCTGCGAGGCCGTCGCCAACAACATCAAAGGCACGCTGGCGATCCCGCATGCCTACGGCCGCCTCCAGTTCGGCGCCGACCTGGATCTTCACTTCCGCACCCTGATCGGAACGGGCTCCAACCCGAACGTCGCCGCCGTCGTGGTCATCGGCATCGAGGACGGCTGGACCGGCCGCGTCGTCGAGGGCATCAAGAAGACCGGCAAGCCCGTCGTCGGCTTCGGCATCGAGGGGCACGGCGATATCGCGATCATCGCCAAGGCCTCCTACGAGGCCAAGAAGATGGTGCAGTGGGCTTCAGAGCTGCAGCGCGAGGAATGCGGCATCGAGGACCTGTGGGTCTCGACCAAGTGCGGCGAGAGCGACACCACGACCGGCCTGTCGTCCTGCCCCACCGTCGGCAACATGTACGACAAGCTGATCCCGAAGGGCATCTACGGCTGCTTCGGCGAGACCTCGGAGATCACCGGCGCGGAGCACCTGGCCCGCGAGCGCGCGATCAACAAGGAGATCGGCGAGAAGTGGTACAAGATGTGGAAGTCCTACCAGGACGACGTCATCGAAGCCCACAAGACCGACGATCTCTCCGACAGCCAGCCGACAAAGGGCAACATCGCAGGTGGCCTGACCACCATCGAGGAGAAGGCTCTCGGCAACCTCGAGAAGATCGGCCGCAAGTGCAAGTTCATCGACGCGCTCGATCCCGCGGAGGCTCCGGCCAGGGGCCCCGGCCTCTACTACATGGACACTTCCTCGGCCGCGGCCGAGTGCGTCACGCTCATGGCGGCCGGCGGCTATGTCGTGCATACCTTCCCGACCGGGCAGGGCAACGTCATCGGCAATCCGATCGTCCCGGTGATCAAGATCTCCGGCAACCCGAAGACCATCCGCACGATGGGTGAGCACATCGACGTCGACGTCTCGGGCGTGCTGCGCCGTGAGCAGACCCTGGACACCGCCGGCGACGCCCTGATCGACATGATCATCCGCACCGCCAACGGCCGGCTCACCGCCGCCGAGGCCCTCGGCCACCGCGAGTTCTCGCTGACGAAGCTCTATCGCAGTGCGTGACGGCACGATCGGACCGCGGGAGACCCCGGACCGATCGCAGCTCTCCAGATGAAAAGGAAACCGGCGCGGAACGGGTCGAAGCCCGTAACGCGCCGGTTCCACATTTCAGCTCGAGTGAGCAGGCGAAAGCCAGGGGGCAGCGATCAGGCCCCCGCCTTCTTGACCTCGTCGGTGATCTTCTTGGCGGCGTCGGCGAGGTTGTCGGCGCCGACGATCTTGAGGCCCGACTCGGCCATGATCTTCTTGCCGAGATCTACGTTGGTGCCTTCCAGGCGCACGACCAGCGGCACCTTGACGCCGAGTTCGCGCGCGGCGGCGACCACGCCTTCCGCGATGATGTCGCAGCGCATGATGCCGCCAAAGATGTTGACGAGGATCCCCTTCACGTTGGGATCGTTGAGGATGATCTTGAAGGCGGCCGTGACCTTCTCCTTCGAGGCCGAGCCGCCGACGTCGAGGAAGTTCGCCGGCTCCATGCCGTAGAGCTTGATGATGTCCATCGTCGCCATGGCGAGGCCGGCGCCGTTCACGAGGCAGCCGATCGTGCCGTCGAGCTTCACGTAGGCGAGGTCGTACTTCGAGGCTTCGATCTCG
>CAYMEB010000009.1:0-50634 GCA_964389095.1 uncultured Hyphomicrobiaceae bacterium | reverse complement strand
GCAGACTCGGTCAATGGCCGATCTCCGACAAGGCGGTCGTCACCGGAGGAAGACGATCTTTCCCGCGCTGATCGTCTGCGTGTTGCTCACAGCGCTCGTACTGGGCCCTCTGGTAACGTCCAAGAGCCTCGTCGGCTACCTCACCGACCCCGCAGTGGCGAAGTACATCCTTAAGACACTGTCGCTCTCGACGGGCTCCGCCACGCTGCCCGGCGTGTTCGACACGCTCCCAGCCGCGGGCGCCGTCAACACGTCCCTGTGGACGCTCAAATATGAGGTTATGTGCTACGCAGCGCTGGCAACCTTGGGGGCCATCGCGATCGGTACCGGCGCCTGGCGTACCGTCACCGTGGCCGGCATCGCGCTATGGGCCGTTGCAGTCTTCCATGCACCTGTCGGTATCGAACTTGGTTCCACACCGGGCGGTGTCGGGACGCTGCGGTACTTCCTGTTGTTCTTCGGGGCAGGTGTCCTGGCGTACACGTTCCGGCACTACATTCCGGTCCATGGTGCCGTCGCCATTGGCCTCCTCGGGTTCCTCGTCACATCGATCGGATCCGCCCTGGAGGAACTCGCGGCCGCCGTCGCACTCGGATACGGAGCCATCTGGCTCGGATCGCTGCAGTTTGGAGCGCTCGGCCGTTTCACCACCGCAAACGACTATTCCTACGGCACTTACATCTACTCGATGCCAGTGACGCAATGTGTGCTGCTCTTCGTCCCTGGAGTCGACGTCCTCACACTCACGCTCCTCGCGAGCGCGGCTACACTACTCCTGGCGTTCCTTTCATGGGAGCTAGTCGAGAAGCCCTCGCTTGATCTGCGCCACACACTCGGCGCGGCTCCGCTTCCGTCAGCGAGCGCAATCCGCAGCTTCCTTTCGAGAATGCCGCGGTTGCGCCCCGGACAGACCGCCTGAGAAACTCCGAACAGCAGAGTCTCTCTCAGCGCCTCTGCCACCAACCCTTGCGGGCAGGACGCGGCGGCTCCTGCTGACCCTGGGCGACCCCTGGGATGTCAGACCCGGACGTCGAAGGCTCCGGCGACACTTGTGGGTGGACGACCTCGGAAACTTTCGTCTCGACCTTGACTGACACAGGCTCCGACGAGCCTTCGAGAGCGAACGAAGGAGCGCGGACAGGTTCCGCAGCTTCCTTGATGCTCACTTCAGTAGCGAACCGATCGACTTCGGTCGCAGGGGCGACCGCGCCATTGCTGTGAGCATCCTCGGCGTGTTCCCTGTCATCGTGCTGACCTTCAGGGACGGCCTCATGCGGGTTTGCTTCGATATCGGGCTGCTCACCGGTTCCAGGTGCGACGCCTTCCCGATCCCGCCGGCGACCGCCGCGCCGGCCACGCCGCCGCCGCCGCCCTCGCCGCTCCCCACCCTCGTCCCCGGCCTGCTGTCGACCTGAACGACGATCATCATCGGCGGAGGCCTCTTCATACTCCGACCCGTCGTCACTCTGATCGACCTCCGAACCACCTGCGGAGCGCGCTTCGTCAGCGCGATAGTCGTCTTGCGGCTCGAACTCGCCGTTCGTCTCGCCCTCGGCACCTGCTGCAACAGCATGACGCGTGGCACCGTTTCCGTTCTCTGCGTCGCGCGTTTCGTCATGGCCGCGACCGCGACCGCGGCCGCGCCTCCTCCGCCTACGCCCCCCGCCCTCGCCTCTCTCGCGATCACCCCCGCGACTGTGCGGTTCACGATCTTCGCGTTCCCCGATGGTTTCCACCTCGGAATCTGCATCCTCGGTCGGCTCGACCTCCACGACTTCGGGCTCGACATCTTCGGCACTGTCACCGTCGAAGCCCCAGTTCATGTTCACGGCAGCTCGCTCACCTGCCCGTTTCGGCTGGACTGGGAGCGCGGATCGCTCGATCGCGAAATTCGAGCCCTGCATCCTGTCGCTGGCCTGCAATTGGACGGACAGACCGTAGCGCCGCTCGATCTCGACGATGTAGGCACGCTTGTTATTGAGAATGTAGAGTGCAACCTGCGCCGTGGTCAGCACCGTCACAGAGTGGCGATTATCCCGCATCAAGTGGTCCTCGAGGCCACGCAGTACAGCGAGCGCAACGCTTTCGACAGAGCGGATGATGCCCGTACCTTGGCAGTGAGGACACTGGGAAGTCGAACCTTCGAGAACTCCGGTGCGCAACCGCTGCCGCGACATCTCGAGCAAGCCGAAGTGAGAGATTCTCCCGACCTGGATCCGCGCCCGATCGAAACGCAGCGCATCTTTCAAGCGCCGTTCGACCGCCCGGTTATTTCGCTTCTCCTCCATGTCGATGAAATCGATCACGATCAGACCTGCGAGATCCCGCAAGCGCAACTGACGAGCAATCTCGTCGGCCGCCTCGAGATTCGTCTGCAGAGCGGTCTCCTCGATAGAAAACTCTCGCGTCGACTTGCCCGAGTTGACGTCGATCGAGACCAGCGCCTCGGTCTGATTGATCACGAGGTAGCCGCCAGAACGCAGCGTCTCATACGGACTGAACATCGCGTTGAGCTGGCGCTCGATCTGGTAGCGCGCGAACAACGGTTCAGGCCGATCGTGCAGAATGACATTGTCAGCATGCCCTGGCATGAGCATGGTCATGAAGTCCATGGCTTCACGATGCGCATCGCTCCCGGCAACGACGATCTGGTCGACATCCTTGGAGTACTGATCACGGATCGACCGCTTGATGAGATTGCCTTCCTCATAAACCAGCGATGGCGCCGTGCTTTCGATCGCCATTTCGCGAACGCTTTCCCACAAGCGCATGAGGTACTCGTAGTCGCGCTTAATCTCCTGTTTGGTGCGGCTCGCGCCAGCTGTGCGAATGATGAGGCCCATCCCATCTGGGATGTCGAGTTCCTGCGCAATCGCCTTCAGCCGTTTGCGATCCTGCATATTGGTGATTTTGCGGCTGATCCCTCCGCCGCGCCCCGTATTCGGCATCAGCACGGTGTAGCGCCCGGCAAGCGACAGATACGTAGTCAGAGCCGCGCCCTTGTTGCCGCGCTCTTCCTTGACCACCTGAACCAGGATGATCTGACGTCGTTTGATAACTTCTTGAATCTTGTAGTGCCGGCGCCTCTGGCGACGAGGCCGCTCCGGCATCTCCTCCATTACATCGGCACCGCCGGCACCGACCGTGTCGCCGGAGACCGTCTCCGGCGCTTCCGACTGCTCTGCAACTTCCTCGACGTTGTCGTCCTCGCCGGAGTCGGATGGCGATGCCTCGGCGCCTTCGCTCAAGATTGCGTCAGAACGGCCGCCGTGATCGGCAGTCATCGCCCGCGGCTGCTCGTCCGAAGCGTCGTCTGGCAACTGCGACTGCTCGTCTCGTTCTCTAGAGACTTCATTGGGCGCTTCACTATCGTGACTGCCCTCGTGGGCCTCGCCGGGGCCTTGGCTCTCATGCGCGGTGCGAGTGTCGTCGCCGTGCTCCTCGGCCTCTTCCCGGACACCGCGTGTCGCTGAACTGCCGTAGCGTGCAGCCCTCTCGTCAGCTTCTTCCTCGGCTTCCGCTTCGGCGGCAGCTTCTTCTTCCAGCAGCGCTTCGCGGTCAGCCTTCGGAATTTGATAGTAGTCGGGGTGGATTTCATTGAAAGCGAGGAAGCCGTGACGGTTCCCGCCGTACTCCACGAATGCCGCCTGTAGTGACGGCTCCACGCGCGTCACCTTCGCCAGATAAATGTTGCCGCGCAAAGCTTTGCGCGCCGAACTCTCGTAATCGAATTCTTCTACGCGGCCATTTCGTAGCACCACCACCCGGGTCTCTTCCGGATGGGTGGCGTCGATGAGCATCTTATTGGTCTTGTCCATCGCTGTCGTTCTGTTCTTGGGCGCGGCAGCGCCTCGAACGCCGCGAGCGGCAATCCCTGGACTTGGGTGCGCAATCGCGAGCGATCGGCTTTTGGGCCGCGCGTGGTTTCTGAATGGAGAATCATCAGGAGCGGAGCCCTGCGACCGCCATGGTCTGCGCGCGGAATCAAAGAGCTCTGCCGGATGCGGCTGCTCCCCTTTGATCCCGCTTGCGAACGAACTGGCATCGGAGGAACCGTCCCCTCTAATTCGGTTGTTACAGCACGCCGCGCCCGCCTCGCGGAGGATGCACAGGCAATCAGCGTGCATTCATGCCGCCGGCCACGGGCTGCGGCCTTGGGCAAAGACTGCGAGCTTTAAAGGAGGCTCGCGCTCCCGACCTCGGCCCGCCGCAAGCTTGTCAGCTGCGCCACCTTGGCAGAGGGAAACGTCTGCTGCCGGAGCCTAAAGTCGCCCTTCCCGACCGCTCTGCCTCGACAACGTCCGAACTCTCGCGCGTCGGGCTAGACGGGCCCTTCGTCACATGACGAAACGGCCTTCTTGCCCAGGGAGAATGTGTCATCGTCGATGATTGGGCCAACAATACCCAGCATATTCACCGTTTGACCGCACCGCGCACTTGCGGGCTCGGCGGCAATCGGCTCAAGGGGAGCTGTAGCCTGAAACGACTCGGCGACGACGCACTGCAATTCGACGCACTCTTCAACACTAGGCTCAGGCGGATCGCGATGCAAGTGCGATGTCGCAACCACTGATCCCCAGGCCCAGGCTGCCTGACCTTGATTGATCGAGGATTCTGGCAAACAAGACGTTAACGTGCACGGAACTGCCCCGAGCGGGGAGGGAGTATCGGGTGCTTCGGGCGTCCACGGCCAGACTTCCATGGATGCACCCTCTTTTGAGGGTGCAGGCGCAAGTGATGGTGGCATTGATCGCCGCTCACTGTTCGCTGTTCAGTTGGCTTGCCCCTGCCCTAGGGCAAACAGAAGTCAAGAAAACCCAGCCGGCGAACGCGCTGCCGACCGCCGAGGCTGAGGCCACTGTCAGCGCTATTTCGCTGTCGACCGATGGAACAACCAGCCGATTGACCATCGTTCTCTCGCGAACGGTAGATGCCAGAGCCTACTATCTCCCGAACCCCGATCGCCTCGTAATCGACCTACCGGATGTCGCGTTTCGGCTGGATAGGGCTTGGGTAGCCCAGCGCGGCGGGGCCATTGTCGATTTGCGATACGGGCTACTGGCCCCCGGAAAGGCACGTGTAGTTGCGGACGCCACTCAACCTCTCAGGGTCATCCGGTCCCAGACAGCGACGACACCAGCCGGCGCCGTGCTGACGATCGACCTCGAGGTCACCGACCATTTGGCCGCCCTCCTGGGCCCGACCGAGGGCAATCGAGGCACGCCGCCTCAGCCACCGACGGCGAGCCGATCCCCTCTGCCCACATCTTCAGACCCACGCCCGATCGGGCCTGATCCTCGGCAAGCCAATTCCAGACCAGTGATCCTGATCGATCCCGGGCACGGTGGTATCGACCCTGGCGCAGTGGGGCTCGGCGGTTTGCTGGAAAAAGACCTGGTCCTCGCCGTCGCCAAGCTAGTCCGCTCGAGCCTGCTCGCGCGCGGACGCTACGACGTGCGCATGACGAGAGAAGCAGACGTCTTCGTATCGTTGGATCAGCGGGTCCTTCGCGCCGGCCAGATCGGGGCCGCATTGTTCATTTCCATCCACGCCGATGCCGTAGGCGACCCAGGTCTCGCGGGTTCGGCTCGCGGAGCAACCGTGTATATCCGCTCCGAGAAGGCCTCCAGCCGAGATGCTCAGCGACAAGCCGAACGCGAAAATGCCGCCGACAGCCGTGCCGGTCTGCCGATCGCGCAGGCCGCGGCGGACCCCGACGTAAAGGGCATCCTGGCGGACCTGATGCGCCGCGAAACCCTGAACTTCTCCAATCAGATCCAGCGCAGCCTGATCCGCTCTCTGGGGAGAACGGTCACGATGGCCAAAGACCCGGCCCGTTCCGCTGCTTTCAAGGTGCTCGACAACGGGCAGACACCCTCGGTTCTGATCGAATTGGGGTATGTCAGCAACGAGGCCGAGTTGCGCGAAATGCAGAGCCCCGAATGGCAGAAGCGAGTGGCAGCTGCCATAGCGGCGGCGGCAGACCAGTACTTCGAACGGCGGCAAAGGCCTTAGCCGTTGAAGCCGCAGCGACTGCGAACACCATCGGACCATTGACATCGGCAGCGCCGTCCCCCCACGCTCCGCCGAAACTTGGGGCAACGGAAACAAGCACATGAAACAAATCGGGGGGATTGTCTGCTGGGCCCTTGTGGCTGCGGCAGGCGTTTTTGCATCGACGGACCCGGCATCTGCCGCCGGGGCACAACACATCGATGGTAGCAAGCTTGGAGGGTGGTGGGCTCTGCCGTTCGCAGGCCTGCTACTTTCGATCGCGATCCTGCCGCTGGCCGTCCCCAAGCTCTGGCATTACCACTTCGGCAAGGTCGCTGCGGCATGGGCACTGGGTTTCATCGCGCCGTGCCTGCTGATGCTCGGTCCCTCGGTGACCGTCTACGAGCTGATGCACACGCTCGTCCTCGAATACATTCCCTTCATAATCCTCTTGCTCGCCTTGTTCACGGTGGCTGGCGGAGTTTTGGTGCAAGGGAACCTGCACGGCTCTCCCGGATTAAACACCGGCCTGCTCGCGATCGGGACGGCCATCGCCAGCATCACCGGAACGACCGGGGCCGCCATGCTTCTCATCCGGCCCATCATACGAGCGAACGACAGCAGACTGCACAATGCGCACGTGATCGTCTTTTTCATCTTCCTGGTCGCCAACATCGGTGGCTCGCTGACGCCCCTCGGCGATCCGCCTCTGTTCTTGGGATTCTTGAAGGGTGTCGACTTCATGTGGCCGGCGATGCATTTGATCGGGCCGATGCTGCTGGTGACTTCGATCCTTTTGGTTGCCTTCTATTTGTTGGATTCGTACCTGTTCAAGCTCGACACCGAGTACCCGCCGAAGCCCGACCCGACTCCTGACAGCAGGATCCGCATCAAGGGCATGCTGAACGTCGTACTCCTGTTTGCGATCCTCGGCGCAGTCATCATGAGCGGGGTTTGGAACCCTGGCATTACCTACACGATCAATGGAATCGAGATCGCGCTCCAGAACGCGGTCCGCGATGTCCTGCTGCTCTGCATAACCTGGATATCCTGGACATTCACCCGAGCCGACATTCGCGATGGCAACGGTTTCAGCTGGGGACCGATCCTGGAGGTGGCAAAGCTCTTTGCCGCGATCTTCATCACCATCATTCCGGCACTCGCGATACTCCGCGCGGGCAAGGACGGCGCCTTGGCGAGTGTCGTCGGTTTGGTCACCGATGCGAACGGGAAACCGATCAACGCGATGTACTTTTGGCTCTCGGGTGGACTTTCGAGCTTCCTCGACAATGCGCCGACTTACCTCGTGTTCTTCAACATAGCTGGTGGCGATGCGCAGCAACTCATGGGACCGATGGCCGGCACCTTGACCGCCATCTCGGCGGGGGCCGTCTTCATGGGAGCCAACACGTACATCGGAAACGCTCCCAACTTCATGGTGAAGGCAATCGCCGAGGACAGGGGCATCAAGATGCCCAGCTTCTTCGGCTACATGCTCTGGTCGACCGTGTTCCTTATTCCATGCTTCTTGTTGGTGACGTGGGTCTTCTTCAGGTAACGCGCTTGCGCCATTTGATTATCGAACGCCCCCGGCCACAGCGCTGTGGCCGGGGGCGTTCGTTCCAAACCGATTCTTCCTTCCGCCGCCATATTGCCGTGAATTGAATGTGTTATCCCCACGATGGCGATGCAACTCCCCATTGCCATTGCAGCACGGGCGTGCATACAGGATTCGAGTATTCGCATCGCGAGTCGCAGGGCCATCGCGCTTTTGGCGACTGCGCTGCCGACGCCTCTCGAAGGAGCAGGAAATGGCAAAGCCCACCGACCAGACGCCCGCCGCGGAACACCCGGCCCAGGCAGACTCGACCGTCTACGTCCAGGATGGAAAGATCTTGCTCGGGCGCAGCGTCGAAGCAGAGTTCATCGACCTGAAACTGGCAAATCGCCACGGCCTCGTCACCGGCGCAACCGGTACTGGCAAAACGGTGACCTTGCAGGTCCTGGCCGAAGGCTTCTCCGCTGCAGGCGTACCGGTGTTCGCGGCAGACATCAAAGGCGACCTTTCGGGTGTCGCTGCGGTCGGAACTCCCAAGGAGCCTCTCGTCAAGCGCGCTGCTGAAATCGGCATTACCGACTACGGCAACACGGCGTTCCCAACGGTGTTCTGGGACATCTTCGGCGAGCAGGGCCATCCTATCCGGGCGACCGTTCAAGAGATGGGACCGCTTCTTCTCGCCCGCCTGCTCGAATTGTCGGAAGTGCAGGAAGGTGTCCTGAACATCGCGTTCCGATGGGCGGCAGACCAACGCGCAGCCGGCAACCAGAACATGTTGCTTTTGGACTTGAAGGACCTGCGCGAGGTCATCACCGAAATCGGGAACCGGGCCGCGGAAATACGCCAGACCTACGGAAACGTCGCGCCGCAGACCATCGGCGCGATCCAACGCCGGCTGTTGGTACTCGAAGAGCAGGGCGCAAACATTTTCTTCGGCGAGCCGGCACTCGACCTCAACGATTTCATCAAGACGGCTCCTGACGGTCGCGGGATCATCAACATCCTGTCCGCTGAGAAACTGATGCACTCGCCGCGTCTGTACGCGACGTTCCTGCTTTGGATGCTGGCCAAGTTGTTCGAGACGCTGCCGGAAATAGGAGATCCGCAGAAGCCCAAGCTGGTCTTCTTTTTCGACGAAGCCCACTTGCTCTTCAACGAGGCTCCCAAGGCACTCCTGGAAAAGATCGAACAGGTCACCAGGCTGATTAGATCGAAAGGTGTCGGTGTCTACTACGTGACACAGAACCCTCGCGACGTTCCCGACCGCGTATCCGCTCAGCTGGGCAACCGGGTACAGCATGCACTGCGCGCATTCACGCCCCTGGAGCAGAAAGGCATCCGCGCCGCGGCCGAGACGTTCCGCCCAAATCCGAATCTGGACACCGAACGCGCGATCCAGGAACTGAAGGTCGGCGAAGCCCTGGTTTCGACCCTTCGCAACAAGGGCGAGCCTTCAATGGTACAGCGAACGCTGATTCGCCCGCCCATGGGACGGATCGGGCCCGTATCTCCAGAAGAGCGCCAAGGGGTCATCGAGTACTCGCCGCACTACGGGAAGTATGAGGAAACGATCGACCGCGAATCGGCCTATGAGATGCTGCAGAAGCGTGCAACGTCCGGATCTGACGGGGGATTGTTCGGCAACATTCTGGGCGGCGGTGAGGGGCGCATGGGCGCCGGCGAAGCCTTCGCAAAATCGCTGACGCGTTCCGTGGCTTCCTCGATCGGACGCGCGATCGTCGGTTCGATCCTCGGCGGACGACGCTGAAGCCGACGGGATCAGTCCCGGCGAACGCGGGTGGCAGCCATGAAAACCGATGGAGGGGACAAATGAACACGAACTCTGGAAACCGTGGTGGCGGACGCCAGCGCCAAGGCGTCGGCGAGGCATTCTTCATGTCGATGATTCGACAGATTGCGCGCTCGATCGGATCGGCCATCGTGCGGGCCGTTCTCGGCGGGCGCCGCTGAGCCTTGACGCGGCTCAACTGGTGAGACCCGCAATCGCATAGACTGCGATACGGGTGTCACTGGATGAGAGGCGCAAATGCGCAATTTCGGCCGCTATGCCAGTTGTCTGGCTGCAACAGTGATCATGGCAGCGGCCATGCCTAGTGCGGAAGCACAGCAGCCATCTGGCTCACGCAGCAAGGCATTCGCCCAACTCATGTGCAGCCGCTGCCACGCCGTCGAAAAGGGACAGGACAGCCCACATCGGGACGCGCCGCCTTTCGCAGAGATTGCAAAGCGATACCCGCCCGAGCATCTCGCCGAGGCACTCGCAGAAGGCATTATGGTCGGTCACAAGGACATGCCGGTCTTCCGAATGACTGTCGATGAGATCGAAGCTTTTCTCGATTACTTGGAAATGATGGCGAAGTGACATTCCGACAGCGCCCACGTGGCGTTGGCGTTCAGCTGCTTTGTTCCCTTGATGCAGCCCTGAACAGACGTGCATTCGGAACTCCATCTTCAGGGTCAGCACCAGGAGAGTTGCGCCGAAGCAGGCCGAGGTTTCGGCAAGAGGCGACAGGATCATCCTCGAGCACCGAAAAATCGAACTCGACCGCTGTATCGCCGGCGAATCTGCGCCAGACGTCGAGATTGCGATATGGCACGGCGATCAGCACCGACACACCGCGCTCGACGGCATCGGCGATCAACGGTCGAAATCCGCCGCCCTCTCCTTCGGTTTTCCCGAATTTGTTGACGACGAGCAGATCGCAATCCGAGATGGCTTTGCGCGCGTCATGCATGGCCCCGAGCAGTGCCGCAATGTCCAATCGGCAACCTCGGGCGAGTGGACCACGATCTTCTGTGACATCTATCAAGCTGCCACTCACAAGATCCTCGAGCAGCATGTCACAACGTTGACGTTCGGGGCGCTCACGCAAGCGCTGAATAAATCCCGCCAACTTCAGCCCAGCGGTGCGCAGCACCCCCACGATGTCGGACAGGCGCTCATCTATTGCCGCCCCGCTCGGATAGGCGATCACGGTGATACCAGGGCTTTTTCGCTCATCTGACATTTCGGCCTCGGCGGACTTACACTTTTGGTCTGAATGCTCGGCAAACAGCGGGGTCCGTTTCGAGGCGGGCGCCGCCGATCAGATCAATGCAATACGGCACCGCTGCAAAGACGGCGTCAAGGCAGGTTTGGATTGCTGCGGGCTTGCCGGGAAGATTGATGATGAGTGAACCGCCCCGCGTGCCCGCGGTCTGTCGCGACAGGATAGAAGTCGGTACCTCTCGCAGGCTCGCCCGCCGCATCTCTTCACCGAAGCCCGGTAAGAAGCGCTCGCAGACGACGTTCATGACCTCCGGCAACACATCGCGCGGCGCTGGGCCTGTGCTGCCTGTCGTGAGCACCAGGGGACAACATTCTTCATCGCACAATCGAATGAGAATCTCCGCGAGATCAGTCTGTTCATCGGCGACCACATGCAAATGCGGGCTCCACAGCGTCCTCAGCACCCGAGTGAGATAGGCCTTGATCGCAGGGCCACCGCGATCCTCATAAACTCCCGCGGCAGCTCTGTCGGAACTCACCACGATTCCGATTGGGACCGTGCTCATCCGCCGCTCGGCCTCTCCGCAGTCTCCTGACACCCACCAGTACCGCAACACTGGAGGTCGTAATCGTCCGGTGCCGCCGCAAATGCAGCAAATGCCTGGCGACGCTTCGCACTCATCGGCTCGACCCGTTCGACCACACGTTGATCAATCGACGGCAGAGCGTCCCGTTCCTCAATCGAGGACAGATGCGGCCCGAGGTCACGGAGGAGCCCGTCCTCGATCGCGTAGATCCAGCCATGCAGATGCAGGGTCTGCCCACGAGCCCACGCATTCTCGACGATCGGTGTCGCAGCCGCGCGTCGGACCTGCATTTCGATGTTGATCTCGCACATGCGGTCCAGCCGTGTGCGATCGTCGGGCATCGAGTCGAACGTACCCTTGTGCTTGCGATAGAACATCGAGAGCGGTTGCAGCCAGTGATCGAACAGAGCCCCCCGCGCGCCCGACAAGGCTCGTCGCACACCACCGCAACCATAGTGCCCGCAGACGATGACGTGATTCACTCCCAGAACCTCGATTGCGAACTCCATAACCGAGAGAATGTTCAAGTCGCTCGTGTGAACGACGTTTGCAATATTGCGGTGAACGAACACCGCTCCCGGATCCAAGTCGAGGACGTCATTTGCGGTTACACGGCTGTCGGAACAGCCGATCCAGAGGTAATCCGGTGTTTGCTGCTCGGCCATTCTGTGGAAATAGTGCGGATCCTGTCTCGTCTTCTCGGCGACCCAGGCGACGTTGCGATCGAGCAGATGATCAAGCGTTCGCGTCATTCCAGCCCCCGTGACGACGACACCTCAGGTCGAATTGCATCC
This sequence comes from uncultured Hyphomicrobiaceae bacterium, assembly GCA_964389095.1. GTDB lineage: Bacteria > Pseudomonadota > Alphaproteobacteria > Rhizobiales > Hyphomicrobiaceae > JABFRJ01. Next base: position 38,691 of record CAYMEB010000009.1, on the reverse strand, counting down.
GACGTTTCCACAGCCACACTGACCCTGTGCCTCTCGTGCGAGTTCGGCCCGGTCACGTTCGAGCGCCCACCCGACGATCTCCCCGATGGCCGCCTGTTGCGGTGAAGCGCTCTTCTCGACGGCGGTGACCAGCGACATCCATGCCTCGTCGCCAGCGCGCGCTGCAAATCTTCCGGCTGCATTTCTGATGTATTCGCCGGTCGTCTCGCCAGAGGTCGACGACATCAGCTCGACACGCGCGTACAGAGCCAGATCACCGAGCGCCTCGATGGTATCGGCCTCTTCTCCACCTTCGGCGACACGCTTCAAGAGCGCTCCCAGATGCATGTCAGCGGCCTCCGTGAACATTGGCTTCGCCGAGGCCATCCATGGATACGCCCTCTATGGTTGCGCGGGACGCCAGAAGTGAAATGAACTGCCGAACTGCAGCGTGCCGTGTTCGGGATTGGAGCCACGACGCGATCCGATTTTTCACGATTTCGAATGGCAGAGTCGATCCGGGAAGTGCCCGATCCACCTGGACAACATGCCAGCCGTACCGTGTCTCGACGGGATCCGGTGCAACCTCACCCACTGGAGCCGTGGCGAGCGCGACCTCGAACTCCTCCACCGTCTGTCCCGGTCCGATCTGCCCGAGCTTGCCGCCATGAACCGCGGAAGGACAGGCGGACAACTCGGCTGCAAGACGCGGGAACTCTTCCGGAGATTTCTGCAGTCTCGAGATGATCTCACGCGCTGATTCCCAGCGACGCGAACGTTCCTTCTCATCCCCGCAGCCCAGCAGTATGTGCCGGACCTCGTACAAGTCAGCTGAGCGGAAGTGCTCTGCTTTCAACGAATAGACCCGTCGACATTCTTCCTCGGTCGGCTCCGGAAGACGGATCTCTTCATCGACAAGCGAACGGATGGCTGCCTCTTCATGTGTCTCCGTCCTCCCCTCGGCATCCCGCTGCGGCTCCGCCGCGAGGCCACGCCGGGCCGATTCCTGCAACAAGAGTTCGCGCACCACGAGAGCACTCGCCGCAGATCGCCAAGCCTCCGCCGGCAAGTCCGCTGGGTGGTTCTGCACCTCCCAAGCGATGTCGGCAGCTGGGATCTCGACACCGTTGACCCGCACGCCACGCCGAGGCACAGCGTGGCTCGATCCGGGTGAGTTGAAGCTCAGAAGAGGAACCGTCATCGTAGCCTCACTCTGCAGGGTGTATCCGCGAACGTTCCTGACCGATGGGGCGCCGGGTGCGCACCACCTGGTAGCCCTTACGGCCGAGATACCAGATCGGGGCGGACCAAATGTGCACCAGGCGCGAGAACGGGAAGATCAGGAAAATCGTCATTCCGAGCACCAGATGCACCAGATAGGGCCAGTCGATTCCCTGGAGTGTGCGTGCGTCGACGGGCTGAACGGTCAGGACGCCCTGAGCCCAGTGCGACAACTGCAACATCACCTCGCCGTCCGCATGAGCCAACGAGTAGGGCAGCGTCACGATACCAAGTACGAGTTGCACCCAGAGGATCAGGAGGATCGACAGATCCATGTAGGTAGAGGTCTGGCGGACCCGAGCATCGAAAAGACGCCGGTGGAGAAGCAGCGTCAATCCGATAAAGCAGATCACTCCCGCCACACCACCGACGGTAATGGCGAGCTTCTGCTTCTGCTCGACGGTCACGAACATCGTGTAGATTGCCTTCGGCGTAAGTAGGCCGACTGTATGACCGACGAGAAGGAACAGAATCCCGAAGTGGAAGAGATTCGAGCCCCACATCAGCTGCCGCTTGCGCAGCAACTGACTTGAACTCGCCTTCCAAGTGTATTGCTCTCGATCGAAGCGGATGATGCTGCCGAAGATGAATGAAGACAGGCACACATAAGGGTACCAGACGAATAGGATGTGAAAGATCGTATCGCGCATGTTCCCGCTCCTCAGGTCCGCGCCGCGCGTGAAGTGGTGACGACGGGACGTGGCGATGCTGAAACTGCCACCTCCAGGCCGGGCGCCGGCCGCCGAGACTGCCGCAACTTGGAGACAAGCCCGTCCTTGCCGCAGTCCAGCTCCGCACCGGGTCCGAACTTGACCTCCTCCTCTTCCCACGCAGCATCCAGCGCTTCCAGGTCATTGGGATCAGGGTCGATCTCGTCACGTACCGCCGCAAGCTGCGCATCGTCGACGCGGGCCTTGGACAGCGCCAGAAGTGCGGAGAATGCCGCCTCATACGGCGAACCACGGCGCGCAAGCCGTTCACGAAGCGCCGCAAACACGTGAGCAGGCTCCCCGATCAGGCTGATCGCCTCGGATGTCGGCCGAGTCGCAGCGAATTCGAGAAACAAGGGCAGAAAGTCCGGCAACTCCGTCGCGGTTGGCGAGTAGCCGGCGGCCTCGTACACGCCAATGAGATCTACCATCGCCTGACCGCGGTCGCGGCTCTCTCCGTGCACGTGTTCGAAGAGATGAAGCGACAGCGACCGGGTGCGATCGTATAGCAGGACGTAACGTTCCTGCGCGTCGAACAGATCATGGTTCGCGATGTCGTCGATCAGAGCGAAAACCGCCTTGCGATGAGCGGGAGTGAGCACGCCTTCCCGGTCGAGGACAGCCTTCAGCTCCTCGGCGGCCGCTTGAAGATCTGCTGTCGGATAAGACAGGAGCAACGAAAGAACCTTGAGCGTCTGCATCAGTAGACCCCCATCCTGGGCTTGTCGTTCTTGACCTTGATGCCACCGAAAAGATTGGGACGATTGTCGCTCGGCATGCATCCGTCGCCGAAGGAGAACCCGCACTCCCCTCGCAGCTCGTACGCGTCTTGCGTCACTTCGCGGTGGCTCGTCGGAATGACGAAGCGATCCTCGTAATTGGCAATCGCCATCACGTGATACATCTCCTCGATCTGACGGGGCGACAGGCCGACATCCCTTGCCACCGCCTCGTCGATAACGCCGTCGATGGTCTTGGCCCGCATATAGGCCCGCATCGCGAGCATTCGGCGCAGTCCGTTCGCCACTGGCCGTTCGTCGCCAGCCGTGAGCAAGTTGGCGAGATACCGCAGAGGAATGCGCAGCGAACTCACATCGGGCATGCCCCGATCTGTACCCATCTTTCCGGCCTCGGCCGCAGCCGTGATCGGCGAAAGCGGCGGCACGTACCAAACCATCGGCAGGGTGCGGTATTCCGGATGAAGCGGGAAAGCCACCTTCCATTCCATCGCCATCTTCCACACCGGCGATTTCTGCGCAGCATCGATCCACGCTTCGGGAATGCCGTCCTGACGCGCGCGCTCGACCACGCTCGGATCATTCGGATCGAGGAACACCGAGAGTTGTGCCTCATAGAGCGCCGCCTCGTCCTTGACGCTTGCAGCCGCGTCGATTCGATCAGCGTCGTAGAGTACGACGCCAAGGTAACGGATGCGCCCGACGCAGGTTTCCGAGCAAACCGTGGGCTGTCCCGCTTCGAGCCGCGGATAGCACAGGATGCACTTCTCGCTCTTACCGCTCGACCAGTTGAAGTAGATCTTCTTGTAAGGGCAGCCGGACACGCACATACGCCAGCCGCGGCACTTCTCCTGGTCGATGAGGACGACACCGTCTTCCTCGCGCTTATAGATCGCACCGGAAGGACACGAGGCGACGCATGCCGGATTGAGGCAATGCTCGCAGAGCCTCGGCAGGTACATCATAAAAGTGTTCTCGAACTGCCCGTAAATCTCCTTCTGCACGCCCTCGAAGTTCGCGTCAGCCGAGCGCTTCGAGAACTCGCCGCCCAGGATCTCCTCCCAGTTGGGTCCCCAGTGGATCTTTTCCATACGCTCGCCGGTGATCAGCGAGCGCGGACGGGCCGTCGGAAATGCCTGCGCTTCCGGAGATGTCTGAAGGTGCTCGTAGTCGAATGTGAACGGCTCGTAGTAGTCGTCGATCTCCGGCATATTCGGATTGGCAAAGATATTTGCGAGGATTCGCCATTTGCCACCAATTCTCGGCTCGATCGCGCCGCTGGGCTTGCGCGTCCAGCCACCTTTCCAGCGCTTCTGATTTTCCCAATCCTTCGGGTAGCCGATGCCGGGTTTGGTCTCGACGTTGTTGAACCACGCGTACTCCATGCCCTCGCGGTTTGTCCAAACGTTCTTGCAGGTGACCGAGCAGGTATGACACCCGATGCATTTATCGAGATTCAGCACCATCGCGATCTGTGCGCGGATCTTCATCGATCTCTCTCCTGTTCATTCGGCCTCATCGAGCTTGCCGCCCCGCGCCGCGGGACCGTGCGCGCCAGAAAATGGCTTTTCGAGCCAGTCGACCTTCCGCAGCTTTCGCACGACGACGAACTCGTCCCGATTTGTTCCGATCGTTCCGTAGTAGTTGAAGCCATACGCGAGCTGCGCATAGCCACCGATCATGTGGGTCGGCTTCAGCACCGCACGCGTGACGGAGTTGTGAATTCCGCCTCTCTGCCCGGTCATCTCCGACCCCGGAACATTCACGATCTTCTCTTGCGCGTGGTACATGAAGATCGTGCCATTCTTCATGCGTTGAGAAACGACAGCTCGAGCGACCAGTGCGCCATTCGCGTTGTAGGCTTCGACCCAATCGTTATCGACGATGCCGGCCTTACGCGCGTCGTTCTCGCTGATCCACACGATCGGACCGCCACGCGATAGTGTGAGCATCAGGAGGTTGTCCGTGTAGGTGGAGTGGATGCCCCACTTCTGGTGCGGCGTGATGAAGTTGAGAACGACCTCTTTCTCGCCGTTCGGCTTCAATCCCTGGATACCCTTTATGGTCTTCAAGTCGACCGGTGGCCGGTACACACAGAGAGCCTCTCCGAAAGCGCGCATCCACAGGTGATCCTGGTAAAGCTGCTGTCGGCCCGAAAGCGTGCGCCACGGAATGAGTTCGTGAACATTCGTATAGCCGGCGTTGTAGCAGACCTTCTCGCTCTCCAGACCCGACCAGGTGGGCGCCGAGATGATCTTACGCGGCTGCGCGACCACATCCCGGAAGCGGATTTTCTCGTCTTCCTTCACCGCTGCCAGATGCACATGGTCACGTCCGGTATTGCGCGACAGGGCCTTCCAGGACCGGACCGCGACTTCACCGTTGGTTTCGGGTGCCAGCATGAGCAGAACCTCAGCGGCGTCGATGTCACTTTCGATCCGAACCATTCCACGCGTCGGACCATCGTCCGCCACCGTGCCGTTCAGCTGTTTGAGACTCTCGACTTCATGCTCGGTATTCCAGGCGATACCCTTGATGCCGTTGCCGATCTTCTCCATCAGCGGACCAAGCGCCGTGAACCTCTTGTATAGGTTTGGATAGTCACGCTCGACGACGACAACCGCAGGCATCGTCTTGCCCGGTGCCGGCTCGCATTCGCCCTTCTTCCAGTCCTTCGGCTCGAACGGCTGCGCAATCTCGGCCGCAGCATCGTGCAGGATCGGAGCCAGCACCACGTCCTTTTCGACGCCCAGAACTTCCGGTGCCACCTTGGAAAAGGCCTTGGCAATCGCCTTGTAGATCTCCCAGTCCGATTTGGCTTCCCAAACCGGGTCGACCGCATTGGTCAGCGGATGGATGAAGGGATGCATGTCGGAAGTGTTGAGATCGTTCTTCTCGTACCATGTGGCTGTCGGCAGAACGATGTCGGAGTAGACGCACGTAGTCGACATGCGAAAGTCGAGCGTGACCAGCAGGTCGAGCTTTCCGCGCGGCGCCTCGTCGTGCCACTTGACCTCCTTCGGCTTGCTCCGGCCCTCCGACCCGAGGTCCTTGCCGAGCACACCGTGCGAAGTCCCGAGCAAATGCTTCAGGAAATACTCATGGCCCTTGCCCGACGAACCGAGCAGGTTCGATCTCCACACGAACAGGTTCCGCGGGAAGTTTTGCGGCGCGTCCGGATCTTCCCACGCGAAGGAGAGTTCGCCGCTCTTGAGCGCCTTCGCGACGTAAGCGGGCGCCTCCATGCCGGCAGCCGCCGCAGATTTCGCGATGTCGAGCGAGTTCTGCTTGAGCGTCGGATAGGCCGGCAGCCAACCCATACGGGCCGAACGAATGTTGTAGTCGATGATCGCCCCATCCCACGGCCCCGGAGGAGCAGTCGGAGACAGGATCTCTTTGACCTCCAGCGTCTCGTATCGCCACTGATCCGTATGTGTATAGAAGAACGAGGTTGAATTCTGCTGGCGCGGCGGCCGGCCCCAGTCGAGCGCGAATGCCAAGGGAGCCCAGCCGGCCTGAGGCCTGAGCTTTTCCTGACCCACATAGTGCGACCACCCTCCGCCGGATTGGCCCACACACCCGCACATGACCAGCATATTGATCACGCCGCGATAGTTCATATCGGCGTGATACCAGTGATTCATCGCCGCACCGATGATGACCATCGAACGTCCGTTGGTCTTCTCCGCATTTGTTGCGAACTCGCGCGCCACCTGGATGATCTTGTCCCGCGAAACCCCGGTGATTTTCTCCGCCCACGCGGGCGTGTACGGCACGTCATCGTCATGCGACTTGGCAACATTGGCGCCACCGAATCCCCGATCCACGCCGTAGTTGGCGAGAAAGAGATCATGGACGGTCGCGACCAGCGTTTCACCCGCAGGGAGTTGGAGACGCTTCACAGGAACACGCCTCTCAAGGATGCTCGCGTGATCTGTGCTCGTGAAATGCTCGTTCGCAATATTGCCGAAATACGGGAACGCGACGTCAGCGAAGCCGTCCTTGATATCGGCAAGGCTCAGGCGCAGCGTGGTGGTGGCTCCTCTGGAGTCCTTTTCCTCGATGTTCCACTTGCCCTGCTCTCCCCAGCGGAAGCCGATTGAGCCCGTCGGGACGACGACATTCCCGGACGTCTCGTCGAATGCCACGGTCTTCCAATCCGGATTGTTCGTCTCTCCAAGGGAAGCATCGAAATCGGAAGCGCGCAGCAGCCGCTCGGGCACGAGCTTCCCGCCTTGCTGCACCAGCCTGACCAGCATCGGCATATCGGTGTAGCGACGAACATAGTCGCGGAAATACTTCGCCTGGCGATCGACGTGGTACTCCTTGAGGATCACGTGCCCCATCGCCATCGCAAGAGCGGCATCGGTGCCCTGCTTAACGCTGAGCCAGATGTCGCCGAACTTCGCGGCCTCCGAGTAGTCGGGGCAGATCACGGCAGACTTCGTGCCGCGATAGCGGGCTTCGGTGTAGAAGTGCGCATCCGGTGTTCGAGTCTGGGGAACGTTCGAACCCCAGAGAATGATGAAGCCGGCGTTGTACCAATCGGCGCTTTCTGGAACGTCGGTCTGCTCGCCCCAGGTCTGCGGCGACGACGGCGGGAGATCGCAGTACCAGTCGTAGAACGATATGCACACGCCACCCAGAAGGGAAAGGTAGCGTGAACCGGCCGCGTAAGAGATCATCGACATCGCCGGGATCGGTGAAAACCCGATCACGCGGTCAGGACCGTAAGTCTTGGCGGTATAGGCGTTCGCAGCCGCGATGATCTCGGTGATCTCATCCCAGCGGGCGCGAACGAAACCGCCATGACCTCGCACCTTGATATAGTCGTCGCGCTTCGCCGGAGTCTCTACGATGCTTTTCCAAGCCGCCACCGGAGCCATGGTCTTGCGTGCTTCACGCCAATGGCGCAACAGGCGGGAACGGATCAGCGGATACTTCACGCGATTGCCGGAGTAGAGATACCAGCTGTATGAGGCTCCTCGTGAACAGCCGCGCGGTTCATGATTGGGCAACTCAGGCCGCGTTCTGGGATAGTCCGTCTGTTGCGTTTCCCAAGTAACGATCCCGCCCTTCACGTAGATCTTCCATGAACAGGAACCGGTGCAGTTCGCGCCGTGCGTCGAACGAACGACCTTGTCGTGCTGCCACCGCTGCCGGTAGCCCTCCTCCCATCGCCTGTCCTCGTTCGTCGCAATGCCGTGGCCGTTGGAAAATGGCTCATTCGCGCGACGGAAGAAGGTCAGTCGGTCGATCAGGTGGCTCATGTCAGATCTCTCCCTGGATGTTCCGATTGGCTCAGCACGGTGTCTCGGCGCCGCGACGGGCGTACATCCACCAGTTCATGACGACGTTGATTGCGAAGAAGGCGGACAGACCGATCAGCACCGCGTTGGGGCTCGAAGTCGCTCCAAAGGAGGCCGCGAACAGCATTCCCAGAATGAACGGTCCGTACGCCGCGAGCGCACCGGTGAACCCGATCACGCCACCTGCCTGGCGCGGCGGAAAGATCATAGGCATCTGCTTAAAGGTCGACGCATTGCCCACACCTGCGAAGAAGAAGAGGGCGAGCATTGCGCCGACGAAGTACGGGAACGTGGCCATCGACGTCGGCGCCGTATAGAACGTGACAGCGTACGCGCTGATTGCCATTCCGATTCCGGCCCATTGCGTGACGCGTGCGCCGCCGAGCTTGTCGGAGATCGGCCCCGCGATGATGCGCGAGATCGAACCGATCAATGGCCCGTAAAAGGCATACGCGAGCGGGTCTGGAGCACCGGGGACGCCGCCGTAGCATTGCTTGATCAACAGCGGAAAGGTCGCCGACAAGCCGGAGAACGCGCCGAACGTCATGATGTAGAGGGATGTCATCGACCACGTATGGCGCGAGCGGAAGATGTCGAATTGCTCGCTGAAGTTGGCCTTGATCGGTACGCTGCGAAGGAACAGCCAACCGCACGCCGCAAAGACGATCATGAAGGGGATGTATATTGCCGTCGCGTTCTGCAGCCAGATGGCTGAGGTGCTGCCGTTCGCCCTCGTGAGAGTCTGTGGCAGTCCAAGAGAGCCGGCGAGCGCGAACCCGATGATCCAAGGCGTGACGAACTGGACGACTGAGACGCCGAAGTTTCCGATTCCGGCTTGAATTGCCAGCGCTGTTCCTTGCAGGCGCTTAGGGAAAAACATGCTCGTCGACGGCATGAACGACGAGAAATTGCCGCCACCAAGCCCGGCAAGGAACGCCAGAACCACCAGAATCCAGTAGGGAGTGGCGGGGTTCTGCACGGCCCAGAGCCAACCGATGGCGGGAATGAGCAGCGACAACGTAGAAAACGTCACGACGTGGCGCGTGCCATAAATCGGCGTCAGGAACATGTGCATCAGGCGCAGCGTTCCGCCGGCCAGGCCAGGCATCGCTGCCAGCCAGAAAAGCTGGCTGGTGGTAAGTTTGAAGCCGACGTTCGGCAGGCGCACGACGAGTGCCGAAACCACGAACCAAACGATGAACGCCATGATGAGATTGGCGGTCGTGATCCACAGCGTGCGCCAAGCCACGGACTTTCCGGTCTGCTCCCAGAAGATCGGATCCTCCGGTTGCCAACTGCTCAGCCATGTACCTGATTTCGAGTCGTTGGCAATTCGTGCCTGCGTCGTCATGACGGCGTTCCCCCCTTACGGACTGGAGATTTCTTGCTCATGCGCGCACTTTCCCGGAAGCCGACGCTGGCGCCGGCGGCGGAGGAAGAACGGGGCCGAGGATGTCTGAGGCGGGAAGATCGCGCGGCCCGGCGCGTTCGGGGGCCTCGAGCTTCTCGAGCCGGAGCACTGCGGCGTGCATCCACAACAGGCTGATCAGAACGATCGCGAACAGGACCATGAAGCATGAGGTCCAGACGCCGATGTAGTCGTTCGCCATGCCGAACACGATCGGCAGAATGAACCCACCAAGTCCACCGATCAGCCCAACGACACCGCCGACGGCACCGAGGTGCTTGGGATAGTAGACGGGGATGTGCTTGTAGACCGCCGCCTTGCCGAGGCTCATGAAGAAGCCGAGGGCGAACGTCAGGAGGGTGAAGGGAACGAAGCCTAACGCGAGATCGAACTGGATCGGGCCGCGGATGCCCTTCACCACGTAGGTCGTCGCAGGGTAGCTCAGGAAAAAGGTGCAGATCACCGACCCGATGAAGGTCCAGTACATCACCTTGCGTGCGCCGACCTTGTCGGAAAGCGTACCGCCGAGAATACGGAACAGGGAGCCGGGTATGGAGTAGGCTGCGCCGAGCAAGCCCGCGGTGACGATGTCGAGGCCATAGACACCCACGTAGTAGCGAGGAAGCCAGAGGGCGAGCGCGACGAACCCGCCGAAGACGAAGAAATAGTAGAGTGAGAACCGCCACACCTGGATGTTCTTCAACGGTGCCATCATCGCCGAGATCGGCTCGGGCTGCGCGCCAGAAGCGCGGCGCGCTGCCAGATCCGGGTCGTCTTTGGTCAACAGGAAAAAGAGGATCGCCATTACGACGAGCGCGCTCGCCCACACGATCGCGACCATCTTCCATCCGAAGGCGACCATGATGACAGGCGCCGCGAATTTCGTGACGGCGGCACCGACGTTGCCCGCACCGAAGATGCCGAGAGCGGTGCCCTGCTTCTCCTTCGGGAACCACTTGGAAGTGTATGCGATACCAACAGCGAATGAACCGCCGGCGATACCGACGCCGAGTGCAGCGATCAGGAACGTCGTGTAGTCATAGGCGAAAGTCAGAAGGTAGGTCGCCAGCGCCGCCGACAGCATGACCAGCGTGTAGACGATCCGCCCGCCGTACTGGTCGGTCCAGATCCCGAGCATCAGCCGGATGAGCGAACCAGTGAGGATCGGCGTCCCCACCAGCAGCCCGAACTGGGTGTCGCTCAGCCCAAGATCTTTTTTGATCTGTACGCCGATGATGGAGAAGATCGTCCAGACCGCGAAACAGACCGTGAAAGCGATCGTGGAGAGCCACAGCGCGCGGTTCTGGTCATGAGGATTCGGTGCGGCAGTCGACATCTTCGTCCCCCCTCAAGTGTGCTCGCGGCACGAACTCGGGGAGGATCAATCGGCATGGCAGAGTTCGATTTGATGGGAATCAACTCTTTGAGAGGGCTTAGTTTTTTCAAGGGCACGAAGAATTATGCTCATTCGCCGCTGAGCAATTGATCAAGCATCCGAACGTGCAATGCAACTTTTAGATTGACTTTCATCAAGAACATGGGCGCACTGAACCTCGATCCGGAAACGCAGGCACATCGAGCATGCGCAAAGACGAAATCGACGAGATGCGGCAGCTGAAGCTGTTTTATGGCGTCGAACCGAGACATACCGATCGGATTCTCCGCGCATCGTTCTTGCAGCGCTTCCCCGCGCACCTCGAACTCATCCGCGAAGGCGAGCCTGCAGATTTCCTCCACCTTGTCCTCGAGGGGCAGGTTGAAGTGTTCTCCGCCTATCGCGACCGAGAAACAACGGTGGCGGTGCTAGGCCCCGGCCACTCTTTCATCGTCGCCGCAGTCGTCCTTGACCGGATCTATCTGAAGTCCGTGCGAGCGCTCACCCCCTGCCGCGTCCTCATGCTGCCTGCGGAAGCGGTCCGCGAGATCTTTGCTGTCGACGCGTCCTTTGCCCGGGCGCTCGCCATCGAACTCGCACTCGCCTATCGTGGCGTCGTGAAAGAGCTGAAAAACCAGAAGCTACGAACCAGCCTTGAACGCTTGGCGAACTGGTTGCTGGTGCAGCATGCGGCGTCCGGCTTCACGTCCTCTTTTGCTCTGCCCTTCGAGAAGAAAGTGCTCGCTTCTCGCCTCGGCATGGTGCCCGAAGTCCTCTCACGGTCGTTCGCATCACTGATCCCATACGGGGTCCGCGTGTCCGGCCGGACTGTCGAACTGACCGACGCTGAAGCCCTGCGAGGGCTCGCCAAGCCAACACCCACCATCGACGATGCGTCATCGTGACCGACGCACTCCAACAGTGGTGCTCGGGATGGCGGCGAAACAAGGCATACCACGCCCCCCAAGGCCCCTCCCCACGCTGCATTGCCTCGAGCAGGGCCGGCCGGCAAACCTCCAAGACCTTGCAACTCGACATGGTGCCGCTACATTTCCAGCTGATGAAGGCAGATGAGCTGGACGTCATTTTCAGTGACGGTTCATCGCCGAGCGGCTAGCCTTCAGTGTCGGCATGGATAAGGATCACATCATGCCCAATAACCCTGCAAATGCGAATGTGATCACTGTACGCCGTTTATTGCTCGGCGCAGCCGGCACGGCTGCATTCGTGGCGACCGTGCTCGTTGCGAATCCGCCCCATCGGGCGGGAGCCCAGCAACCAACCGGACGAATTGCGGTCGATTGGGCAAACCCGGAGATCCGCGGCTTGGTCGAGGCGCGCAAGGCGAATCCGGGCGCGGGCATAGCGGCAGGCATAGACCCCAGCGCCAGCAGACTGCAGTTGCCGATGGTCGGCTTCGATCGTCGCCCGCCGTCATTGTCGGCGGCCAGCTCCAGCGCAGGCATACAGGCGAATTCCGAAGTGGACCGTGAGGTGATCCTCGATACCGACAATCCCGCTTGGTATCAGATCATCGAGCGCCACGGCGACATATCGATCACCATTGAAGCAGACCTCAGACTCCAGGGCAAAATCGAGAAGAGCAAAATGTTCGCGCCGGCCCCCGGTGCGGGACAATCGACGCCGATCAACATCATCGACGGTACCGTCGAGCCGGGAATGACCGGCGCAATCGCCGAGTACACCGTGTATCGGTATCCCAACATCCCGTACCGGGTGACCATCGAGTGCGGCGAGCGCTCCCGTGACTATTGCCGCAATCGCGAGGCCATCGCGCGAGATCGAGAAACCCTGAAATTGCTCGATGCACGCCCGCCGCAGTGATCGGCCAACTCATCAAGCTAAGCTCGTGGGGCAATCGATTGATGCGCTCGCGTGGTGCGTCGCCCCAGCGCGGATACTAGGCTCAACGTCGCGCACACGCGCCGTTCAGCGCCCCCACTTCTTCCAATAAGCTCCGAACAGCGCTTCCTCGCTCGGCCGATCTTCCGGAATTGTCGTGACGAGATGCGTGATGTTCACGAAGTTCCGCCAAGAGAGGTTGTCCGAGAAAGCGTTACCCTGCCAAGTGCCGCACCCCATGGTCAGCGTGAACGGCAGAGCATTGTCATAACCACCTCCGTTGCCGAACGTGTGAGCCTGGTTGACCAGTACACGCACGACATCGATGTCGGCAGCCAGCTCGCGCGCGTGAGCCGGAGTCTTCGTGTGAATGCCACAGGAGTGGCCTCTGCCCTGATAGTCGAGGATCTCCTTGACGATGCGCTTCGCGTCCTCGAAGTCCTTGGCACGGTACAACGTGAGAACGAGTGACAGTTTTTCGCCGGAGAGCGGGAATGCCTTGCCGATTCCGGCCTCTTCCGCCATCACGAACTTGCAGCCCTTCGACTTCGGACCCAGCTCAAAAGTCTTGATGAGAGCGTCGGGCCCCTGCGCGATGACCGCGCGATTCAGCTTTCCGTCCACCCATAGTCGCTCGACGATGCGCTCGCGCTCGTCGGAATTCGCCATATAACCGCCCTGCTTCTCCAGCGCCTTGATCGCCGCCTTGTAGACCCCGTCCACGATCACGAGGGCGTTCTCGGAGGAGCAACTGGTCGCATGATCGAAGCACTTCGACAGCATGATCTTGTGCGCAGCATCGTCCAGGTCGGCAGTCGAATCGATGATCACCGGCACATTGCCGAGGCCGACCCCGAGTGCGGGCTTGCCGCTCTTGTAGGCGGCCTTGACGTTCGCTTGGCTGCCCGTTGCGACGACCAGATCCGCAAGCTCCATCAGTCGGGTTGTCATTTCGCGAGTGACCGGCTGCGGCAGGATCTGCACCAAGTCTTCCGGAAGTCCGATCTTCTTCAATTCGGCGCGCATCCCGTCGACGGTCGGCTTGCTCGCTCCCCAAGCCCCCGGCGGCGGAGCGATGACGATGGCGTTACCACCCTTGAGCGCCATCATGGCCTTGTTGACGGGGGTCGCGCTCGGATTGGTCGAGGGTGAGATCGCGGCGACCACTCCGACCGGCTTGGCCCACTTCACCAGTCCGCGCTCGGGCAGTTCCTCGATGACTCCCGTCGATTTGGCGCGCAGCAGATCGCGCAACGTACCGAAAGTCTTCCGCTGGTTCTTGATGACCTTGCTCTCGACCTCGCCGATCCCCGTCACCTCCACGGCGACTTCGGCTAGCCGCCGGGCATTCTCGGGTTTGTAGATGGACCACGCCAGCGCCGTGACTGCTTCGTCGATTCGTTCCTGCCCACCCCGTTCGATTTCGCCCGCATAGACCCTCATCGCGTTCCGCGCCCGAACGATCAGATCTTGCACGACATCGGATTTCTGCAATTCCGCGGGCATCAGTCCGTCTCCGGATGCGAATTGGCGTATGATGAGGGGATAGGTTCAGCCCCAGTGGCTGTCAATCGAGCCACAAGGCATGCTGCGGTGCAACTTCCGCAGGGCGTGCGGCCTGCCGCAATTTTGTTAGGGTCGATCGTGTAAGTTCGCCCTCTTTGCCGGTGTCTCCAGTGAGTCCGCCATGAAGATCGACCGACGACACCTCGATGATGCGGCTGAGCGGGGCATCATTAGCGCCGATCAGTCGAAGGCGCTCTGGGAGTTCCTACGCGCGGAGCAGGCCGACGTACCCCGCTTCTCGCTCAACCATCTCCTCTACTATTTCGGCGGCTTGATCGCGATCGGGGGGATTTCATTCTACGTGACACTGGGCTGGGAGATGCTCGGCGGCGCCGGCATCTTCGTGATTACGGTGGCTGTAATGGCCGGAGCTGCCGCGCTGACCGAATACTTCCTGGTTCGGCAGAAGCTGGCCATCCCCGCAGGTCTCATGGCTGCGCTCATCGTGGCCGCGGCACCGCTCGCCATCTACGGCTTGCAGCAATGGATGGGGCTCTGGCCGGCCACGGACAACACCACCAGTTACCGCCAGTACCATACTCTCATCGACTTGCGTTGGATCGTCATGGAAATCGGCACCCTCGTTGTCGGTGCGATCGTGCTTTGGCGTTGGCGATTGCCGTTCTCTGTCATGCCGATCGCCCTCACGCTCTGGTACATGAGCATGGACTTGGCACCGCTGCTGCAATCGATCCTCACGAAGGCTGCGACGAACGCCGACCCTGCTCAATCCGCCGCGCAGCAATCTCTACTCTCGAACTCCTACTGGATCATCCGCCAATGGGTGTCAGTAACGGTCGGCCTGCTCATGATCGCGGTGGCATTTTCCGTGGACCTCGGCTCAAGGGGGCGGCGCGACTTCGGCTTCTGGCTGCACCTCGCCGGCGTGGCGGCGTTCTGGGGTGGCTTGTCTTCAATGAATTCGTCCAGCGAGATCGGCAAACTGATCTACTTCCTGCTCAATGTGTTCATGCTGCTGCTCGGAGCGGCTGTCGGCAGACGCGTTTACACGGTGTTCGGTGCCTTCGGTATCGCTGCCTACCTCGGCCACCTGTCCTACAAGGTGTTCGCAAACAGCCTGCTGTTCCCACTCGTCCTGGTCGGCATCGGCCTGGGGGTGATCTGGCTGGGCGTGCTGTGGCAGCGAAACGAGCGCGCGATCACGAGCTTTTCTCGGCGCTACCTGCCCGAGCGCCTGCGAACACTGGCTGAATAGTCGATCCGCCGCTTCCGTTGCGGCGCACAATGCCTTACCGCGCCGCCGGGTCGTTCACCTCGCCACATCAAACTCGCGCGAGGACGTCTGTGAGGTGTTGTGCCGAACGACCAAATCGAAGGAGTATGACGCAGCCCCATCGCACTGAGCGGTACGATCGACATGACCGCCGTCGACCACGTCCTCGATCAACTCGGCACCTGGATCGCGCGTCGCTTGACGGACCAGCCAGGCAGGCACGGGGTCTATATCTATACGGAAACCGCTGAACTGAAGGCTGTCCTGCAGCCTGGTGACGTGCTGCTTGTCGATGGCCACGAGCGAGTCTCGACCGCGATCAAGTTCCTGACCCAATCGACCTGGTCACATGCGGCGCTGTTCGTCGGTCAGGAACTCGCATGCGCGAGGGACGGAGAACCGTGCACGTTGGTCGAAGCGAACCTCGGGCAAGGGGTGGTGGCGGCTCCACTGAGCAAGTATCAGCACAACTCCGTTCGCATCTGCCGGCCGTTCGGCTTGACCGCCGAGGATCGCAGCAAGGTGATCGAGTTCGTGATCGATCGCATCGGCATCAGTTACGACTTGCGCAACGTTCTGGATTTGGCCCGTTACCTGATCCCGACACCGCCAGTGCCGCGACGCTTCAGACGCCGGATGATTGCGCTCGGATCTGGCGAGCCGACGCGGGCAATCTGCTCGACACTTATCGCCCAGGCTTTCGAGTCTGTCCGGTATCCGATCCTCCCGAGAATCGAGAAAGTCGAACGCTCGGATTGCGACATCTGCCCGATCTCGACCGCGGAAGTGCTCCACATCCGGCATCACAGCCTTTATGCCCCGTGCGACTTCGACCTCTCCCCATACTTTCAGGTGGTCAAGCCGGCGATCGAACAGGGCTTCGACTATACACAGGCTGAGTGGAGCGACGCCGAGCCCGGCCAAGGATCGCGGCCGCTGATTTCAGCGCGTCGCCTTGCGTCGCACCCTCCCACATGAGCCGGCTCAGAGGCATACGGCGTCGATCCTGGTCCATCCTGCCGTGATGCTTCCCGATTGCGGTAGCGGGAGCCGATGCGGGCGGTTGAGCCGCAACCGCAGCCCTTGCGCTGAACGTCAGGGCGGGGTGATGGTCGCACCGCTCCCGAAAACCGATTCGCAGCAGCTTACCCAGCCATGGCACTGCCAGACCCACATCGCCAGAAGGCGGCATGCGACAAGCTCGCCGATTTTCTCGGCCGCGCAGATACAGCCTACGCTATTCATTACGCATGCGAGACACTGCATGGCGAAACGCAGACCGATTCGCCGCGTGTCGGAGCCATCGCTCTCCATAATCTGGCGAACGGGCAGGTGATCGAATACTCGATCCGGCAGGTGGCCGAGCTCAATCATCTTCGCCGTGAAGAGATCCTCCCGAACATGGCGGCGATCGAACGACGCCTGCTGGAAGGGCTCGCGATGTTCGTTCGCCAGTCGATGAACGCGCGCTTCGTGCACTGGAACATGAATACGCCGACATTCGGCTTCGCAGCACTCTCCCACCGGCTCGAAGTATTGGGCGGCGAACCATTCGGCGTACATGACGGTGCCAGCCTGGATCTGGCCAGGGTCGTGTCCGACATCTACGGGAGCGGCTACGTGACGGAGCGCTCGAAGCTCCAGGCGCTCATGGACAAGAATGATCTCGTGCGAGGAGGCCATCTGTCAGGAGCCGATGAAGCCAGGGCGATGGCGGAAGGGCGCTACCGTGACGTTTCCGTCTCCAGCGCAGCCAAGGCCGCAGCAATTGCAGAGATTGCGCGGCGCGTAGGCTCCAAGACATTGGTAACCGACGCCGGCCTTCTGGCGATGCATGCCGGTCCGGTGCGTCTGATGTGGCAGAAGATGCGTGAAAATCCAGGCTATACGTTCGTCGGCGGTCTCTTGGGCGGATTTGGCGGAATGCTGACGATCTACCGCGTCCTGTTCGGTAACTGAACGGCTGGCGCAGCGCGGGACCAAAGGTCGAGGCGAATTCCGCTCGATCGACGAGACCGAACATTCAAACATGCGAATGTTCGCTTGACTGCCGGCATTATGGCGCTAGCTTGTCTGCAATGGTCGCCCCGACGAGAGAAGCGCCGGACCCAGGGAGAATCCCATGCCCAAATCCAAGTTGCTGATCGTCATGGCAAATACGGATACCCGCAACGGCGAAGAACTGGGCGCGCCGATCTTCCAGGCGACCGTCGCGGCCTCGATGGACAAGCAGGTCGCGGTCATCTGCACCGCGACCGCCGGCCGTCTGATGAAGAAGGGCGTGGCCGAGAATCTCTACGTGAAGGCGGGCAGCCCCAAGTCGGTCTACGATTTCATAAAGGACGCGCACGACGCGGGCGTGAAGTTCCTATGCTGCTCGCCGAACCTCGACCTTTTCAACATGACGAAAGAGGACATGATCCCGGAATGCTCCGGGATCGTCGGAGGGGCATATCTGATCGAGGCGGCCATGGACGACGACGACACCGTCGTGATGACCTACTGAGGAAGTCGGCGGCTAAACAGATCCGACGCCCCACGCACAGCCTGTGTATATCGGGTGACAAATGGCCGACGGTTCACAGTCTACACGTGTTCAAGATTTCATCGGCGATCCCGTTTCGGACAAGCCGCCGGTCCCCCGCGCCAAGCTCGAGGCGATCTTCCGCGATCTCCAGGAAGACCTGCGATTCGACCACGAGTTGAATGGCTGCTTGAACTGCGGCATCTGCACCGCGACCTGCCCTGCCGCTCACTACTATGAT
The DNA here is from genome assembly GCA_964389095.1 of uncultured Hyphomicrobiaceae bacterium. Lineage (GTDB taxonomy): Bacteria > Pseudomonadota > Alphaproteobacteria > Rhizobiales > Hyphomicrobiaceae > JABFRJ01. The sequence goes on along the minus strand of CAYMEB010000009.1, from coordinate 20,464 downwards.
TTCTCCCCGCGCGAGATTGTCCAGCTGCTGTGGACCGAGAATCTCGAAGGGATCTACGACGCGATGCAGGAAAAGATCTGGTCCTGTGCGCAATGCTATACCTGCGCGGCGCGCTGCCCCTTCAGGAACTCGCCGGGCGGACTCGTCATGCTGATGCGGGAGGTCGCGATCAAGCACCAGATGCAGAGCGCCAAGGATGTGCTGCGGCCGTTCTCGCGCGTGATGCTCAAGCTCATTTCGACCGGCAACCAGCTGTCGCCCGACATGATCAACCCGTCGCATTTTGCCGACTGGGGCCCGAACATCTCGAAGGTCGATGCGCCACTGAAGCTGCTTCGGCGCGCGATTCCCATGGCCACGCTCAACACCACCGAAACCGCATGGGAAGTCAATCTCAAGACGTCGGTTGAACTCTACACGATCTGGGAAATGACGGGCGTGCTCGATCAACTCGAAGGCATCGACGAGAACCTCTTCGATGTCATCACCGACATCATGGACGAGAAGCGCGAGGACTGGAAAGACTTCCTCGATGACCAGGAGGAGGACGCCGACTGATGAGTGTCCGCCCCAAGACCGAGCGCCTGCCCCCGTTGGTGACACATCTGCTGAGGACCGCGGCGGTTGGCGCGTTTCTCGGATCGTTTCTCGCTCTGGGTTTCATCCTGACCAACGCGGCGGGTCTCGGCCGCTTGATCGCAGAAAGCGCGACGCCTGTTCCGGCGTTGCTGCTGTTGTTCATCGGCTTCACCACATTGATCGGCGGCCTCTACACGGCCGCGTCGATCATGATGATGCCGCGAGACAAGAGCGATGAACTCTGGCGCACACTTTCCGATACGTGAGGTCTGAGATGACGACGTCCCGCCCACCGTTGACGGCTCAGCAGGCCGCCGAGCGCTTTACCGGTCATGGAGCCGAATGGAAGCCCGCGAACCTCTCTGCAGGTGAAGCGCAACTGGCCACCCAGTGGGTCGAGCAGCGCATCGACCGGCGCTCGATGCTGACCAACAAGGACCGGGTCGAGGACGTCCGCGACATCATGTGGCAACTCGAGAAGGACGGGCAGATCAAAATCCACCGCGTCCAGGCGCAGCACAAGCCGCTCGAAGTCAAAACTCTCTACGGCTGGACCAAGCGCATACCGACCAATCAGCTCTGGCATCACAAGAGCTGTGGCCAGTGCGGAAACATCCCGGGATACCCCGTTTCGTTGCTATGGCTGCAGAACAAGCTCGGCATCGACTATCTCGACGAGACCGACCAGACTTCGTGCACGGCCTGGAACTACCACGGCTCGGGAATCGGCAACATCGAGAGCCTCGCGGCTGTCTTCCTGCGCAACTTCCATCAGGCCTATGTCTCGGCGAAGGCTCAGGGACTGCCAGACGGATACTACTACCCTCTGGTGCATTGCGGCACCTCGTTCGGAAACTACAAGGAAGTCCGCGGCTACCTTCTCCATTCGGCGAAGCTGCGCGAGAGCGTTACCAAGATACTCGGCAAGCTCGGCCGGCTCGTGGACGGCAAGCTGCTGATTCCCGAAGAAATCGTGCACTATTCGGAGTGGCTGCACGTCATGCGTGGCGAGATTGCCAAGCATCAGGTCATCGACGCCTCGAAAGTGCGCGCCACGATCCACCCGGCCTGCCATGTCTACAAAATGGTCCCCGAGGACGCGATCTACGACGACAGCGTCCTGGAAGGAAACCGCGTCGCCGTCTCGACCGGACTCATACAGGCTCTCGGCGCAAACGTGATCGACTACAAGACATGGTACGATTGCTGCGGCTTCGGTTTCCGTCACATCATCTCCGAGCGCGAGTTCACGCGATCGTTCGCGATCGATCGCAAGATCCGTGTCGCTGTCGAAGAAGCACGTTCGGACGTCATGATCGGACACGACACCGGCTGCATCACCACACTGGACAAGAACCAGTGGATCTCGAAAGCGAGCGGCGATGGCAAAGGCGTCGAACTGCCGGTGATGGCGGATTGCCAATTCGCCGCCCTGGTCTGCGGCGCCGATCCCTATCGCATCGTCCAGACGCACTGGCATGCCTCACCGATCGAGACACTGCTCGAAAAACTCGGCATCGATTGGCCGGCGAAGAAGGCGGCTTTCGAGGAATACCTCAAGCAAATCCAGTCCGGGACCGCACCCGACCAGCTCTACGATCCTCGACTGCGGTTGACCAGCGGTCCGGGATTCAAGCCGATCAAGCGCGAGGTTATCCCGCCGCCGCCGGCAGAGTGACGAGACAGACGACATACGTTGATCGCTCAGCGCCGGGTCTGAAGGTTGACGGCGATCAGCCAGCGCAGCCGCGCAATGGAGTGCACCATGACGAAGCCCATTCTCATCGTCGGCGGAGGGCCGGCCGGACTGGCTGCCGCCCATGCGCTGTCGCAGATCGGCCAACCCTGCGCCGTGATCGAGAAATCGCCGATCCTCGGCGGTGCACCGATCCAATCGGGCTATGCCAAGCTGGTGCCGAGCGGCCTTTGGGCGAAGGATGCCATCGGCGGCATGGTCACGCGCATTCAAGGTGATCCCAATGTCGAAGTGAGAACCGGCACGACCGTGAAATCTTTCGACGGCGGCGCCGGAGCATTCAACGTGGCGCTTTCAGATGGGACCAGCGGACAATTCGGGGCCGCCGTGCTGTGCACCGGCTTCACGCATTTCGATTCGGTCAACAAGCCCGAGTGGGGCTTTGGCCTGTTTCCCGACGTCGTCACCACGACGCAAGTCGAGCAGATGATCTCCAGCGCGAAGGGCGTCCGCTGCCCATCCGACGGCCGAAAGCCCAAGCGTGTTGCGATCCTTTTGTGTGTCGGCTCGCGCGATCGCCAGATCGGACGTGAATGGTGTTCGAAGATCTGCTGCACCGTTTCGGCAAACCTCGCCATGGAGATTCGCGAGGAGCTGCCGGACTGCCACGTCTACGTCTACTATATGGATATCCGCACGTTCGGACACTACGAGAGCGATTACTATTGGCGCTCCCAGGAAGAGTTCAAGGTCAAGTATATCAAGGCGCGCATTGCTGAAGTGACGAGCGACGGGCGCCAACTCATCGTCAAGGGCGAGGATACGTTGGTGAAGCGCCCCATCACGATTCCCTTCGACATGGTCGTCCACGCGATCGGCATGGACCCGAACATCGACAACATGACGCTCTCGGCAGTCTTCGGCGTCGACCTGCATCGGCATGGCTACATCGCGCGCAAGGACACCTACGGAGTCATGGGCGCCACGTCGCGGCCGGGCGTTTTCGTAGCAGGCACCGCAATCGGCCCGGAAACCATCGACGACTCGATTGCGCAAGCGAACGCGGCGGCGCTCTCGGCTCTGGCGGCCGCGCGTTCCCCCACCAAAATCGCGGCAGAATAGGCGGATCTCGTCGATGATTACGGTAACGGCGAAGCCCGGCGTGTCCGCGGTCGGAGTGAGCGACGGCCGCAACGAGTTGGTCGCCGACGCAACCGTGACGGACGGCGGCCGAGGCGACGGCTTCAAACCCTATGACCTCATCGAGGCCGCGCTGGCGAGTTGCATCGCACTGACGCTGCGAAGCTACCTCGAGCGCCACGCCGTCGACACCGAGACACTGCGGGTGGTAGCGAAACTCGATCTGAGCGCTTCCGGCCAGCCCGTACTGCGCTACCACTTCGGCATCGGTGGAGCGCCGTTGTCGCCCGCGATCGCCAGCGCCTTGCCGCGTGTCGCGAAAGCCTGCCCAGTCCACAAGACGGTGACACGAGCGCTCGAAGTCGAGCGCACCGAGTTGGTGGTGTGATGGCCGACCAGCATCAGCCAATCACGGGGCCCACGCCGCCGACGCGGACCGTCCTTCATCTGTCGGGCCCAAGGCTGCGCGCAGCCCTTGAACGGGCCATTCAGGGTTCAGAGCCGGTCGGAGGCGCGGAACGCTTCGTGGCTGCTCTGAAACTGAAACAGCAGGTGATTGCCGAGCGCATCGCACCCGACCGCATCATTACGCTCACGCGGAGCGATTTCGAAGAGATGTGTCTGTTGATGTCGACGGTGCGGCGACGCATCGGCGCATTGCTCCATGCTTGCGCCTGGCCCGACGTTCGGTCGGCGATCATCGAGCTGCTGCATGAAGCCCATAAGCCCGGCACCGCCGACATGAGGATGCAGGCGTTCGAGAAGACCATCACCAGGCTTCGCGGCTCGGCGCGGAGTTCGGACGCGCATGCCGAAGAAACAGACGAGGGGACGCAAACAGCCCCGGCGCAAGAGGTCGACCGTCATCGAGGCCGTCTTTCTGCATCCGCATTAGGAGCGGAAAGAGAGTCACTCCGCTTCGTGCGGGATCTGGCTGCCGAAATCCTCCACGCCGCGCATCCCGAGCACTATCCCCTGATGGCCAGATGGGTTTGGGACGCAAGCGCAAACACGGGCGCGCTGCGTGAGATCTGGCACGATCCGGTGGTCGGAGAAAACACCGACAATCTCATGATCGATGTGCCGGACGATCACGACACGTTTCTCGTTCTGCGTGAGGAGTTGGCGCAGTTCCTATCGGAGAATGGCGTCTTTCGCGACGTGCTCTGGTATGTCGACCTGCTCCTCGGCCAAGTCTACGGCGACTACATCAACGCCCAAGGCGGGGCCTACCTGAAGACCGACTTCGGCGCCACGGCCGACCCGATCGAACACACCCGGCGCATTCTCGGCGTCGATGCACGCATCGCACGCGGCGCCGCGCGTCACGGCGCATTCGGCCTGGAGCGCCAGAACTTTACGCCTGCATTCGGCAAGAACGGATAGGCCGCAGACCACCATACCCGTCTGCGCAAGACTTCAACGAGCTGGTGCCCGAAATGCCCATCCACGAAAAATCGCTGATCCGACCGGAAAACATCACCACGCGCGACCAACTCGTGATCGATGGCGTCGACGTATCCGGCCACTGGTCGACCTTCATCACCCCGCGGGTGGTGACGGACTACAACGAGAATCTGGAGGACGAGATCGCGGCATTTCCGGGCGGCGACAAGATCCACCGGTGCTGGCAGTGCGGCTCCTGCACGAACGCCTGCACAATCAATGCGATCGAGCCGCGCTTCAATCCACGCTACTGGATCTACCTAATCCGGACGGGCATGGAGCAGGAGCTCCTGCGCGACAAAGACATCATCTGGCAATGTGTCTCCTGCCACAAGTGCACTCACATCTGCCCGCGCGACGTCGAGCCGGAAGGCGTGATGAAGGCCACGGCGTTGTGGATGGAGGCGAAGGGCTACACGCCACCTTCACCGAGCCACGTGTTCGACACCGAGTTCACACGGCAGGTGATCGAGCGAGGCAAGATCGAGGACACGGAAGTCTTGCACAAGTTCTTGGTCAAGACCAATCAGCCGCTGATGCAGGATTGGCTAGTGACGATCGCGCGAAACATCGCGATGCGGCTACCGGTGAAGTGGGGGCTCAAGATGATGTGGGTCCAGCTCTTCAAACCCAGGACGCGTGGCTGGAAGCAGGCGCAACGCGCCATCGAGGATTACATCCACGAGGAACAGACGAAGCGGAAAGCCGTCGTGGTCGGCAAGCGCCAGGAGCCCAACCATGCTGTTCATGGTCATTGAGCGCTTTCGCGATGCGGATCCGCGGCCGGTCTATGAGCGGCTGCGGAACGACGGGCGGAGAATGCCCGACGGCCTGAAGTGGGTCGGGAGCTGGATCGAACCGAACTTCGACCGGTGTTTCCAGCTCATGGAATGCGAGGACCTGCGCTTGCTCCAGGAATGGATCCTGGAATGGCGCGACGTCATGACCTTCGAGATCGTTCCGGTTGTACCCTCGAAAGAAACGCGCGAACTGATGGACAGGAAGCTCGGAGCGAAAGAGTGAGACCATGGTGGACGTGACGAAAAAGGCCGAAAAGTATCGCTCCGTCGCCTACTATCCAGGCTGCGCCCTGGAGGGTTCGGGAAACGGCTACGACGTTTCCACGCGGGCGATTGCGAAAGAACTCAATCTCGGGCTCAAAGACGTCAAGAACTGGAACTGTTGCGGTGCGATGGAGGTCAAGAACATCGACCCCAAGATCCAGACGTATCTCTCCTCTCGCGTGCTTTCCAATGCGACGAACCTGAACGGCGCGGACGTCGTGATGGCGCCATGCAATGGCTGCTATCACAACTTGAAGAAGGCCGAGTACGATCTCGCGCACGATCCGGCCTCCAAGGAGGTCGTCGGAAAGCTTTCGAGCAAGGCCGGACACAAGACCTACGAGGCGGGCCAGGTGGAAACCATCCACGCCCTCGACTGGCTCAAGGCCACGGTCGGCGAGGAAGGTCTTCGGCGGCGTACGAACGGCAAGCTCTCCGGCCTGAAGGTCGCGAACTACTATGGCTGCATGTACGTGCGGCCACGACACATCTTCCCTGAAAAGGACAAAGGGCCGGGAAGCGAGTCTACGTCCCGCCCCCACTTCATGGATGATCTCCTCGCGGCGGCTGGCGCCGAGAATGTCGACTTCGCTTTAAAGACGGCCTGTTGCGGCGGCGCTCATACGCTTTCCGACAGCGACACCTCGACGAAGCTCGTGCTCAACATACTCCAAGCCGCGGAAGCCTCGGGCGCCGAGGTCATCGCCACGGAATGTCCTACTTGCCACTCGGGTCTCGAGATGCACCAAGTCCGTGCCGAGAAGCGCTTCGGCAAGAAGACCAGCGTGAAGATCCTCTATTTCACACAACTTCTCGGTCTGGCGCTCGGGATCGGTCCACGAAAGCTCGGCATCCACACCAACATCTCGGACTCTCGGGATTTGATCATCGAAAAGCGCCTGACGTGATAAACCAATGACAAGCTCATCACCGCAGGGTCGGTTCTGGGACACGCGCTACGCGGAGCCTGGCTTTGCCTTCGGCAAAGAGCCGAATCGATTTCTGGCCTCACAGAGCGTGCTGATCAAATCTGGAACGCGTGCGCTGGTTCTAGGCGACGGAGAGGGCAGGAATGGCGTCTGGCTCGCAAGACAGGGCCACCGGGTCACGAGCGTCGACGCATCAGAGGTCGGCGTTGCGAAGGCCCGGAGCCTGGCACAGGCTCATGGGGTAACGATCGATGCCATCTGCGCCGATCTCACCGGTTGGGCATGGCCGAAGGATGATTTCGATCTCGTCGCGTCGATCTACGTCCACTTTCCCGCCGCAGACCGCGCGGCAATGCATCGCGCGATGTTCCAGGCCTTGCGTCCGGGCGGGCACATCGTGCTCGAGGGCTACACACCGCGCCAGTTGGCGCATCGCGAGCGCGGAACGACCGGAGGTCCCGCGGATCCGGCCATGCTGTTCGAGCCTGAGCAATTGCGCACGGATTTTGCTGGAGCACAGATCCTGCATCTCGAAGAAGTTGAAACCGATCTGAGCGAAGGCAACCGGCATGTTGGGCTGTCATCGGTCGTGCGGCTGGTGGCGAGGCGGCAATGACGAGGCAGAGCGCGCCGAAGAATAGTGCAGCTGACGCTTCGACGGCTTCCGAGGAACTGGCGGCGCTCGAAGCTCGCATCGACGACCTGTCGCGCACCACATCAAGGCCCGTCGATGTCGCAGCCGAATTGCTGCGCCTGGGAGAGCAGTCGCTCGAAATCTGGGTCGAATCCAAGGGCCGGCAGCCGACCTCGGCGTTGAAGGAAGGGTTCCGGATCCTCGCGCTCCACCGACAGGGAGCAAAGGGCGATCCGAGCTTCAACGCTTGCAGAGAGACGACGAGGGAATTGGTCTACCGCCACAACATGATCGCTGCGGCAGAAGAGAGCGGCGATTCAGCCGCCGCCCGCCGGGAACTCACGGCGGCGATCATGGTCGCGCGGCATCTATGCCTGTTCATTGCGGGAAAGATTGCGGAAGCAGGTCTCGGCGAGTTTTGTTGCTCGTCGAAGTCCATTCGGACCGGCGGAAGCGACGCCACATCCGCGAGTCAGAGTTTCAACAGATAGCTGTGTTCGCCTTCGAGCACAGTCTCGCCGCGCTGATTGGTGATCTTGGCGGCCATCCTCACGACCCCCGTCGTTCGCTTGCGCTCGAGACCGACGATCTCGAGCAGAGGATAGAGCGTATCCCCCGGAAAGACGGGTTTTAGGAAACGCGCGCTTGCGCTCACAATGCCGACGAGTGCCGTGCCGATCTCGTGAGGAAAGAGCCCCGCGCCCGCCGCCGTGAAGGCCATGACCTGCAGGCCGTGCGCGAGCGGGCCGGGATGTCCTTGCGCTTTACAGTACTCGACGTCGTAGTGAATAGGGTGGTTGTCGAGGCTCAGAGCCTGAAACGCTGCGAAGTTTGCGTCTCCCACCGTCCGCGACGGCAGTGGATAGCGATCGCCGAGCGCCAGATCATCGAACGATTTCTGCGGCACGACGCGATGTTCGGCGTAGATCGGGGGCAAGGACATCTGATCACCGCGACGCCGACGCTGGATCAAACCGATGGCTTCGACGTCAGGCCAGCGCCTTGATGTCGTCGAGCGTCAAATCTCCGGGGACGATGGTGATCGGGATCGGAAAGCTGCCCGCGGCGGAGCCGGCCGCCAAGGACGAGATCAATGGGCCGGGCCCCTTCGCGTCTGCTGCAGCCCCCAGCGTCAGGACCGCGATGTCCTCGTCGCTATCGATCATCTTGAGTATCTGGTCGACCTTCTTGCCTTCCAGAATGACCTCTTCCGCCTCTACGGCCTCGAAACCGGCATTGTTGAGCTTGCGACGGAACAGGCGGAACAGGGCCTTCGCCTTGTTGGTCTCTTCCTCGATCTGGACCTGACGGACGCCCCCCCAGAATTGATGATCCGGTTCGATGACGTAGAGCATCACGACCGACCCGTTGGTGTGGGAACTGCGCCCCGCCGCGAAATACAGAGCTGCCTCGACCTCACGGGACTCGTCCGCGATAATCAGGAACTTCCGACGATGGCCTTCTTCGAAGACCCTGCGCTTCTTGGTATTCGGCATGATGTCATGTTGCCATGGCGGCATCCGAGGAACAATAGGGCGGCCACACGGGGCGGCTTAGGCGCGACGCATACGCGCCCTGAAACGAAAGCACACGACCAACCAAAGCGCCGAATTGAAGTGCCAACTATTCAGCAGCGTCCTGCAATGCCGCATCAGGAGGCATAATTGTCATCGAGCGCATCCGCAACCGTTTACCAGATTGCGAACGCTCCTTCGGCGGCAAGACATCGAGGCTCGGCCACAACCCCGTAACGAGCGCCCTCGCGTAGCTGTCGGCGTAACCCTGGCGGCGCACGGCCGACGCAGCTCCCATGTGATCGTAGGGCAGCCGATAGAGTGAAAGCCGGACGCCGAGAGCGAGCGGCTCGACGAGGCCATACCAGGCATCAGCCGTGCCGTCGTTGGCGGGCATACCTATGACACCGGGATTGAACCAGACCGCGGGCTTGCCTGAGCGGCTGCGGTGAACGAACGGGATTCCGCTATGCCCGGCGATCACCACATCGACGCCGGCCCTCTCCAACTCGTCGGCGATCACCGTGTTCTCCGACGCGAAAATGAAGCGGTTGATAACGTCCACGCCGCCGTGAACCACGCGAAAGGACAGACCACCGAAGCGAAACGTGATCGCCTGCGGCAGCGTCCGCATCCATTCGCGTGTCCCAGCTTCGATCCGCCTGTCGGCATACGGATACCAGCCCCTGGCCAACAGATCGCAGGCCGTGCCCTCCTCGAAGCCACAGCCGCAATCGAACGCACCAGCCGCCAACTGCTCTTCGCAATTGCCGGCCACGACGTGACAGCCCCAAGCCCTGACGAGAGCACAGGTCTCCTGCGGCTCCGCGCAATAGGCGACTACGTCACCGGTACAGATCGTACGGTGGCCGGGGATGCCGAGACGCAGAGCTTCGGCACGGATGGCCTGGGTCGCGCGCAGATTGGAGTAGGGACCGCCGAAAATGAGCAGCGGGCCCGGACCACGCAGGTCGCTTGTCAGATCTATCGCTTGCGGCATCAATCCGGCTCGTCTCGACATGTTCGCAAGGTGAGCCGAAGTGAGGTCATCGCAGACGAAAAGGCAACTCACGTCGCCTCACGTCGGCGCGACCATCGCTTTACCGCCGCAATGGGCTCATGCGCAGGCCCGCCCTCAGGCGAACACGATCGGCAGCTGACGCGGCCCGCGGACCGTGCCTTCCGACCAAGTGACCTTGCCGGCGTTGGCGAGCGAGAACTTCGGGATGCGCTTGATCCACTCCTCGATCGCCACCGTCATCTCCATGCGCGCGAGGTTGGAGCCCACGCAGCGATGGATGCCGAGTCCGAACGCTCCATGCCGGTTCTGCTGACGATCGATGATGAACTTGTCGGCGTCCGGGAATTCCTTTGGATCGCGATTGGCGGCAGGGAACGACAGCAACACGACATTACCGGCCTTGATGGGACAGCCGGCGACCACAGTGTCCTTCATGACTTCGCGTGCCATCGTCACCGGCGCGTAGAAGCGAAGGAACTCCTCGATCGCGGTCGGCATCAGCGCCGGCTCCTTGATGAGCCGTTCGGTATCGGCAGGGTTCTGCGCGAGGTGCCAGAGGGACGCGCCGATTGCGCTCCAGGTCGTATCGATGCCCGCGATCAGCAGGAGCCGCAACATGCCGCTCGCCAGGATGTCGGGGATCGGGTTGCCCATGAACTTCGCGTTGATGACGCGCGTGACGAGATCATCCCTGGGGTTATTGCGGCGATCCTGAACGTGCTCCGCAAAATAGGCGCCCATCTCGTCGGCAGCCTTGTTCAACGTGCTGGTGTCGTAGATGCCCACCTCGAGGATTTCGTGGATCCAGCGCACGAACATGTCACCGTCGGCCTCGGGCACGCCGAGCATGGCGGCGATGACGCGCGTGGGAATGTGGCGGGCATAGTCCTGCGCCGCGTCGCACTGTCCCTTGGCGATGAAGCTGTCGATCAGCTCGTTGCAGATCCGGCGCGCCTTCGACTCCAGCTTCTCCATCTCGTCGGGCGTGAACGGAGGGAGGAGGATCTGCTTTAGAGGCTTGTGAGCCGGCGGATCGGAGGTGATCGGCGGGGCCGGTTGCGGGTTCTCGATCCGCTCGTCGCGAACCACGACGCGGCGGGAGGAGAAGCTGTCGGTGTCGTAAGCGATCGCCTTGACGGCCTCGTAGGAGGTCGGCAGGTAGGCGCCGTGGAAGCGCTTAGTGTGCGCGACCGGGCAGCGGCTGCGGAGTTCGTCCCAGATCGGGTAGGGGTCCTTGTTCCAGCGCGGGTCGAGGTGATCCCAGTCGGTGGCCCAATCGGTCACGGGCGGGCGAGACGGCGTTCCATCGTTGGCCATGGCGTCACTCCTCGACGATCTCGACGGCGAACTCGGGGCAGTTGGATTGGGCGAGATAAGCCTTCTCAACCAGATCGTCGGGAATGAGCCCGTCGCCCTGCGCGTGGGCGTTGCCGAACTCGTCGAGCTGGATGAGGCTCGGCAACAGGGCCTTGCAGCGGGCGTGTCCTTGGCACTTGTCGGGATCGATCTTCAATCGCAGGCGCTTGCCGTCTCCGGCCATGGGCGTCCTCCTCGCTGTGGGTCGTTTCACCCCTTGTTGGTTGGCGCCATCTTTGACCATTGCGTCAAGGTTGTCGAGGTGGGGTGATAGCCACCGCGACAAGGGCGGAACAGGGGCTTTGATACCAATCAAGGCCTCTGGGGGGCGGAGTTGGAGACTTTCTCGGGTGATCGAAGGGAGGCGCCCGATGTCCGTTCCGACCATTGGCCACAATGCCGAGCAGGCCGCAGTGCGAGTAGAGGCGCGCTTTTTCAACACGCTGACCAGGTTCGTGGGCGATGGCGGGGTGCGGGTCGTGGACCTGCCGGCCGGGGCCTGTGTCGGCGACCTGATCTCCATGTTCCGGGTACCGCTGAAGGAGATCTTCCTGGTCCTGCGCAACGGACGCGATATCACGCCGGGCATCTACCAGGGCGGCGTGGTCAACCAGGAGGTGGCGCTGGAGAACGGGGACGTGATCGCGTTCTCCGGGCCGGTGCCTTACAGCTACGGCTTCGGCGCCCCCGTCGTTTGAGGCTGAACGGCGACCCTGTTGCTCTTTTCGGCGGCAGAGACTTCAATGCCGGGCATCCGGCACCCCAGAGTGGTGCCCCGGAAGGAGCCAGATGCCGAAGTCCAGCCGATTTGCCTCCCTCGCCGTGCTCGCACTCGCGATAGGCCTTCCAGCGGTCGCCTCAGCCCAGGACCCAAAGACGTTCGAATGCACGTTCAAGGCGGGGAACGCTCACACCTACGACAAGGGGCGATTCGTCTCTGAACGGGCGCGGACGGTGGCGTTCAAACTGACCGCGATCGACGCGGAGAAGCAGACCGGGCAGCTCGAAGCCCCGCGCGGCACTGCCCAGGTTCGGGTCGTCAGGGCGGTCAACGCCCTGCACTTCATCGAGATCGTCGGCGAAGGTTTCATGAACGTCACCACGGTCTATGACCGGGACGAGCGGCGCAAAGCACACCCCGCGGTGCACTCGCGCCACTTCGGACTGCTGGGTCAGCCGATCATCGCCCAGTACCGCGGCTATTGCAGTCAAGGCTGAGAAGAAGGACGAGCTCCATGTCGAAATCCGGCGATGCCGATCTGTCAGCCGTCGAGGCGGCCGTGAAGACTTATCTCGATGGCCTCTACGAGGGCGACGCGGACAAGCTCGCGTCCGTGTTCCATCCCACGTCCGCCCTGGCCCAGAGCCTAGACGGCAAGATCGCCGTCACTCCGCGCGACCAGTGGCTCGCCGCGGTTCGCACCCGGCCCTCCCCACGGTCGCAAGGGCTCACGCGCCACGACCACGTGCTCGCGATCGACATCGTCGGCCCGACGATGGCCTTCGCCAAGGTCAAGTGCGCGATCCCGCCGCGTTTCTTCACCGATCAACTCTCTCTGCTCAAGATCGACGGGCGCTGGCAGATCGCGCAGAAGGTCTTCCAGACGGAGACCAGAAGCTGAAACGCCGATGTTCAAGAAAATCCTGATCGCAAATCGCGGCGAGATCGCCTGCCGCATCGCCCGCACGGCTCGCAAGCTCGGGATCGCGACGGTCGCCGTCTATTCCGACGCAGACGCGCGGGCCCGCCACGTGGCTGCATGCGACGAGGCCGTGCACATCGGCCCCTCGCCCTCGATCGAGAGCTATCTGGTCATCGACCGGATCATCGCCGCGGCCAAGGCGACCGGCGCACAAGCCATCCACCCCGGCTACGGCTTTCTGTCCGAGAACGATGCGTTTTCCGACGCCTGCGCCACGGCCGGCATCGTCTTCATCGGGCCGACCGGTGAGGCGATGCGCGCGCTCGGCGGCAAGGCGGCGGCGAAAGAGATCGCCATCAAAGCCGGCGTACCGGTAGTCCCGGGATACCAGGGCGGCAAGCAGGACGCCAAGACGCTCGCGAAAGAGGCCAAGCGCATCGGCTACCCGGTGATGATCAAGGCGGTGGCCGGCGGGGGCGGTCGCGGAATGCGGCTCGTCGAGCGGGAAGCGGATTTGCCGGAGCTGCTCGAGAGCGCACAGCGGGAAGCGCAGTCCGCCTTCGCCAATCCCGACGTGCTCATCGAGAAGGTCGTGCAGGCGCCCCGGCACATCGAGGTGCAGGTGTTCGGGGACAGCCACGGCTCGGTGGTCCACCTGTTCGAGCGCGACTGCACGCTGCAGCGACGCAACCAGAAGGTCATCGAGGAGGCTCCGGCGCCCGGCATGAGCGTCGCGTTGCGCACCAAGATCTGCGACGCGGCCGTCAAGCTCGCCCACTCCGTAGGCTATCGGGGCGCCGGCACGGTGGAGTTCCTCGTCGAGGGCGGCATACTGTCTGCGAACGCGCCGTGGTATTTCATCGAGATGAATACGCGGCTGCAGGTCGAACACCCGGTGACCGAGGAAATCACAGGCCTCGATCTCGTCGAGTGGCAGTTGCGCATCGCCGCTGGAGAGCGCCTGCCGCTGAAACAGGGCGCGATTGCCATGCGCGGCCATGCCGTCGAGGTGCGGCTGTGTGCCGAGGATCCATCACGCGGCTTCATGCCGAGCGTGGGGCGGATCGTTGCGATGCCGACCGGCGCGGATCTGCCGGGTGTCCGGCTCGAGAGCGGCGTCGTATCCGGCGACGAGGTATCCCCCTACTACGACTCGATGATCGCCAAGCTCATCACACGCGCTGAGACGCGCGACGACGCCTTCGACGCCTTGAGCCGCGCGCTGCGCTCCGCCGTGGTCGTTGGGCCCCGGACCAACGCCGGGTTCCTTGCCGGACTTCTCGATCATGCCGACGTCCGCAAGAGCAAGATGGACACGGGGCTGATCGCGCGGGAACTCGACGGACTGGTTCACAAGGGAACCGACTTCCATGCAGCGGCGGCCGGCATCCGCCAACTGCTGGCCGGAAGAAATCGCATTGCCGGACGTCCCAGTGAGACTGCAGCAAACCGTGATCCCTGGGCGAAGGACGATGCGTTTCAGCTGGGCGGCGTCCGCCGCCTGCAGTTTCCGCTCGTCGTGGATGGCGAGAAGCAGATCGTCGACGCGACTTGGATCGGCGGCGAGCCGCATGTTTCGTTCCCCTCCCAGGCCGCCATTGCTACGAACTCCTCCGAGCCGTGCCACGTACGGATCGAACACGGTCGGGCCTATGTGCTGCACCGCATGCACCAGACCACCATCGACCGGCCACAGTACGACCCCAGCGCCATCGAGCAGGGCGACGACGGCTCGACCCTGCGCGCGCCGATCAACGGTCGCGTCGCTCGTGTCTTCGCGACCGAGCAGGCCAAGGTCGAAAAAGGCGTCCGCATTGCCGTGGTCGAGGCGATGAAGATGGAGCACGTCCTGGTCGCGGCGACGAGCGGCACCGTCGAACGCATCGCCGTCAGCGAAGGCCAGCAGGTCACGCAAGGCACGCTCATCGCGGCCATCACGCCGGAGACCTGAAAGGGTTCGCCTCAGAGCGTACGAGCAACGTCCTTCCAGACAGAGATCGTCTCCTCGACCTCTGCAGGACCGTGCGCGATCGAGACGTAATGCTTCGTGCCGCCCTTCAACAGGCCGCGGGCCAGGACGGCCGCGTTGAACCTCGCCATGCGGGCTTCATCGGCCTTCAGCGTGTCGCGATAGCACTCGATCCGAGACGACGTGAAGAAGATGTCGAACATCGGCGCTTCGCCGGAGACGCGAGCGGGAATGACGGCATCGTCCATGCAGGACTGCAGCGCGGCCATCAGGCGTCGGCCGCTGGCGAAAACCCGTTCATAAGTGCCCGGCTCCTGAAGGACCTTCAGCGTGGCGAGCCCCGCGACGGCCGCTATCGGGTTGCCCGACAGCGTGCCAGTCTGTTGCATGTAGCGCTCTTCGGCCACCCGCGACTTGTCGAAATGCTTCATGATCTCGTCGCGGCCGGCGACGGCGGCGAGTGGGTAGCCCCCACCGACGATCTTGCCCAGTGCGCAGATGTCGGGCACGACGCCGTAGTACTCCTGCGCGCCCCCATAGGCGAACCGGAACCCGGTGACGATCTCGTCGAAGATCAGGGGTACGCCCGCATCCGTCGTGGCTTTGCGCAAGGCCTCGAGGAAACCCCGCTTCGGCGGGATCAGCCGCTGCAGCGGCTCGACGATGACGCCTGCGAGTTCATGCGCATGCTCCGCGATCATGGCCGCCGCGGTCGCCGCATCGTTGAACGGGGCGATGAGCATTTCTCCCTTGAGGACCTCCGGGATGCCCGGAGAGTCCGGCGTCGCCTGAGGGAAATTGCCGGGAGACTTCGGGGCCATGCTCATCAGGGCCCAGTCACCCATGCCATGGAAACCGCCCTCGAACTTCAGAATCTTGTCGCGGCCAGTGAAGGCGCGCGCCAGCCGCATCGCGTAGTGCGTAGCCTCTGTTCCGCTCGATGTGAATCGAACCTTCTCGGCGCAGGGGACGGCCGCGCAGATCGCCTCGGCGAGCGCGATGCCATGCTCGTTGTTGGCGAAGAACGTCGAGCCGCGGGCGACCTGTTCCTGCACGGCGGCGACGATGGCGGGGTGCGCATGACCGGCGAACATGGGCCCCGAGCCGAGTAGGTAGTCGATGTATTCCTTGCCGTTGACGTCGCGCACACGGGCTCCGCGGCCCTCGCGAATGATGATCTCCGCCGGCAAGTTTCCGAAGCTGCCCGCCGGCATGGCGCGCCGGGCTCGCTCGATCAGATCTACGCCGGGACCTGCTGGGGACGGTTGCGCGGTCATGGCTAAGGCAACTCCGGATCCTAAAGTTCAGTGCATCCGGTCAATGATTGCACGGGGCACTGCATTCGCAAAGGCCGCCCGCCCGGTCCGGTTCATCCAGCGACCGGGCGATGCCGAGCGTCGGTGCTCGGCAAAAAGAAAGTCAGCAGGCCGAGCGCCGGCAGCCAAGCGCAGATCCGGAAGACCTCGACGATCCCTATACTATCGGCGACGAGGCCTATGGCAGCCGCAGACAGGCCACCGAGACCGAATGCCAATCCGTAGAACAGGCCGCCGACGAGCCCGATGCGATGCGGCACCAGGTCGATGGCGTAGATCAGGATCGATGAGAACGCGCTGGCCATGATCAGGCTGATCACGACGCTGAGAACCCCCGTCCAGAAGATGTTCACGTGTGGCAACAGCAGCGCGAAAGGCAGGGCGCCGAGGATCGAAATCCAGATCACGCGATCACGGCCGACCCGATCGCCGATCATGCCGCCGATGATGACCCCGAGCGCGCCTACGACGAGGTAGAGAAACAGCATCAGTTGCGAGAGCTGGACGCTCACGCCGAAGCGTTCGATCAAGTAGAAGGTGTAGTAGGACGTGAACGCAGCCGTGTAGGCGTTCTTCGACAGTAACAAGAGCATCAGAATGGTCATCGCCAGCACCACATGGCCGACGGCGGCCGTAGGTTTGGCGCCACCCGCTGCGTGAGATGGGGCAGAGGCGATCTGTGCCTGACGCATGAGCGCGTATCGCGCGCCCGTCCATGCCATCAGAGCCATGGCGATTACGGCCACGCTGGACACCCAGGCCAGACTCGATTGCCCCCTGGGCACCACCAGCGCCGCCGCGATCAGCGGCCCCATCGCGTAACCGGCATGACCGCCGATCTGGAAGATGCCTTGAGCGAAACCTTGTTGGCCGGCCGCCGCATGGCGGGCCATTCGGGTCGCTTCAGGATGGAAGACGGCCGAGCCGAGACCGACCAGGGCGGCCGAAACGAGGATGGCCCCGTAGCTTCCTGCGAAGGCGAGACCCAAGAGGCCACTCAATGTCGCCCCCATTCCCGCCACCATGGCATAAGGCCACGGCCTCTGATCGGTAACGAAGCCGAGTAACGGCTGGAGCAGCGACGACGTCACCTGGAAAGCCAGCGTGATCATGCCGATCTGTGCGAAATCCAGCCGATACGCCTCTTTCAGAAGGGGATACATGGCCGGAATCATCGACTGAATGAGATCGTTCAGAAGGTGAGCCGCGCTCAAGGCCACCAGAATGGGCAGCAGCGGACGTCGCGTATCGATGGAAGCCGTGGTCATCGCGCGACGTTTCCCCGGACCATATCACTCCGTCAAGCTGCCCGAACACGCGGCTGGGTTGCCGTATCACGCAACCCGGGGGGCGCTCGGCGGCCCGCACGCAGCGCTCGAGACCCGGCCGACGACGTGCACCCGGCCACCGACTCCACTGAGGCGCTACCGGATTCCCATTTTGGCACGCCTGTTTACGTCTTCCACAGAAAGCTACTGCTGATCTGGAGCGGACAGCCTAGGGTGGCCCGATCGGACCTTGGTCCGCAAATGCACACAGTTGGCGTCAGAAGCCGGACACGGTCCGGACGGGCACGCCCAATTCGGGTCGAACCAGTCGATGCGTCGCAGAGTTGTGCTGTTCGAAGCGGTCGGGAGCGTGCTCGCCAACGCGGTGCCGGGTGCTCACGCCGCCGGCAGTCTCTCTTGGGGCACGTCGTCCTCAAGAATGGAGCTGCTGGTTTTCGAGCGGGCCGATTGTTCCTGGTGCGAGGCCTTCCGGCGGGAGATCTCGCCCAGGTACAGCAAGTCGACGGCGGCATCCGACGCACCGCTGCCCTTCGTCGACATCGACAAGGCCGACCTCACACAGTTGCGCCTGAAAAGCCGCCTCACCGTGCTGCCGACGGCCGTTCTCATGAAAGACGGCACCGAGGTCGACCGCATTCAGGGATACACGGGCCCGGAGATCTTCTTCAGCCTCATGCCGGTCCTCATGGATCGAGCGAACTGACGCGAGACGGCTGATCGGGCTCAAGCTGATCGGCCCACATGGCGGGGGTCGTCTAAGCTGACAGTTTGCGGACGGCCGCGCGTCGTGTATTGGCCAGTCGCGACATCCAGCAACCGGATGGGACCCGATCGACGATGGCTGCCACGGTTTTCGACAGCGAAATCTTTCGCGACGTCTTCGGCTCGCCGGCCATGCGCGAGATTTTCAGCGACCACGCGACGGTGGCGCGCTACGTCGAGGTCGAAGTGGCCCTGGCACGCGCCCAGGGCAAACTGGGCCTGATCCCGAAAGAGGCTGCCGCACAGATCTCCGAGAAGGCCGATGCCTCCCTCATCGATCTCGCCAAACTGAAGGCCGAGACCGACCTCGTCGGATATCCCGTGGTCGGCGTGGTGCATCAGCTCCAGAAACTGTGCGGCGAGGCCGGCCGCTACCTCCACTGGGGCGCGACGACCCAGGACATCATGGACAGCGCGGTCGCACTCCAGATGCGATCGGCCCTAGCTCTCGTCGGTGCGGATCTGAAGGCGCTGGAAGACACGCTGGCGACGACGGCCAGCGTCCACCGCGACACCGTCATGGCGGCACGCACGCATCTCCAGCACGCACTTCCCACAACCTTCGGCTTGAAAGCGGCCGTCTGGTTGTCGATGGTGACTCGTCACAGGCAACGCCTCAAGCAATTGGGACCTCGCGTTCTGGTGGGCCAATTCGGCGGCGCCGCGGGAACACTGGCATCGCTCGGCAAGAGTGGATTGGATGTCCACGACGCACTGATGGACGAACTCGGACTGGGCGCTTCGGCGGTGCCGTGGCACGTGGCCCGCGACGGCATCTGCGAGGTGGTCTCGTTTCTGGCGCTGATGACCGCGACGCTGGCCAAGATCGCAACCGACGTCGTGCTTTTGATGCAAACCGAGGTCGGTGAGGCGTTCGAGCCGTTCGTGGAAGGCCGAGGATCGTCTTCGACCATGCCGCAGAAGCGCAATCCGATTGCGTCGGAGGCAATCATTGCGGCGGCCCGGAGTGTGAGACAGGACGTGGCCCTCGTTCTCGACAGCATGTCAGGCGCAGACCACGAGCGTGCGACCGGCCCGTGGTTGCTCGAGTGGATTGCGCTGCCCCGCGCGTTCATCGCAGCCGGCGGCGCGCTGCAACAAACGCTTGCCCTCGCCAAGGGACTGATCGTCGATCAGCGCCGCATGCGCGAGAACCTCGACATGACGGGTGGCTTGATCGTCGCCGAAGCCGTCATGATGGCGCTCGCCCCGATCATGGGACGCGGAGCGGCGCACGATGCCGTCTATGGGGCCTGCCGCAAGGCCATGGACAACAAGACCCGGCTGCTCGACGAGTTGAAGGCGATCCCGGCGGTCCTCGACGCTGTTCGCCTGGAGCAGCTCGAAGAACTCGTCGATCCGGCAAACTACACGGGAAGCGCTCAGCTCCTCGTCGAGCGTGCTCTCAAGAGCCGCGGCTGAGCCTATGAGCACGAAAAGGCGGCCGTTAGTCCTCGTCACCGGCGCGGCGACCGGTATCGGCAAGGCGACCGTGGAAGCTTTCGCCAACGCGGAGCAAACGGTCGTCGCGACCATGCGCCGGCCGGACGACGCACCACAGTACGACGCGCCACGTGAGCGGATCAGTATCCTCCGGATGGACGTCACCGACGAGCCGTCGATCACCGAGGCCGTAGTGAAAATCGAGACGGAGATCGGACCGATCGGCACGCTGGTCAATAATGCAGGGTTCGGCCTCGTCGGCCCATTCGAGGTCATCGATCCGGCGGAAGTGCGCCGCGTCTTCGAGACGAATGTCTTCGGGCTCATGGCGACGACACGCGCCGTTCTGCCCTTGATGCGGCAGCGCAAGTCCGGCGTCGTCATCAACGTCGCGTCGGTCGGCGGACGTGTGACCTTCCCGTTTTACAGCGTGTACCACGCCACGAAGTGGGCCGTTGAAGGATTCACCGAGAGCCTTGCTTACGAACTGCGCGAGCACGGCATCCACGTCAAGATCATCGAGCCTGGCCCGATCGCCACCGAGTTCTACGGCCGGGGCGAGGCACGGCCACCGACCGATGCCCTGGGCGTCTATGGGCGCACGTTCACCCGGCCATATCAACGGATGAACGCTTCCGGAACGTCGGCGCCAGGCCCTCAGAT
>CAYMEB010000008.1:0-54765 GCA_964389095.1 uncultured Hyphomicrobiaceae bacterium | reverse complement strand
GGTCAGCAAGGCCGCCTGAATACCGGGCCACCTGCGGCGCTCACCGGATGGTTACACATAGGATTGCGCGTCCAGGCGTAGATGCCTTGTGTGACCAGTGCACTGGCCGATTCAGGGCGCAGGGGATCGTGCGTGGTGTGAGCCTTGGCGGAGGTCCGAAGCCCGATGATGGCGATCGCGGCCCCGAGAGACAAGAGCGCCGCCGAACTCCCCCAGCGCAGCGCTCCCGCCGGCGGCGCGCCGACGACATGATCGGCAATGAGAGCGAGCGCCGCGAAAAAAGCCAATACGAATGGCGGGCGAATGCGGGTTTCGAGGGACATGGTGACCGGGCCCTGACGACACAATGCACTGGAGGATAGCCCTCCGCTGCCCGATTGCACTAGTCATATGAGCGCACGACGCGATCGCCGCGCGAGGCACGAGCCTGCTCGCCCGCCTCACTCGCGCGCACGCGATCCGGAACTCCAGGACGCTCTATCGAAAGCACAACTCCTGGCCGAAATCACAGCGGAATGTTGTCGTGCTTCTTCCAGGGGTTCTCGACCTGCTTGTTGGCGAGCATCCGCAAGGCCCGGCAGAGCCTGCGACGTGTGCCGTGCGGCTGGATCACCTCGTCGATGTAGCCACGCTCGGCCGCCACGAACGGATTGGCGAAACGCTTCTGGTATTCGTCGATCCGCGCCTTGATCTTCTCGGGGTCGCCCAGTTCCGCCCGATAGATGATCTCGGCGGCGCCTTTTGCACCCATCACCGCGATCTCGGCGGAGGGCCAGGCGTAGTTTACGTCGCCGCGGATATGCTTCGAGCTCATGACGTCGTACGCGCCGCCATAGGCCTTGCGGGTGATGACGGTGACCTTCGGCACCGTCGCCTCGGAATAGGCAAAAAGCAGCTTCGCGCCGTGCTTGATGAGACCGCCGTACTCTTGCGCGGTTCCCGGCAGGAAGCCCGGAACATCGACGAACGTGATGATCGGAATCTCGAAGCAGTCGCAGAAGCGGACGAACCGCGCGGCCTTGCGCGATGCGTCGCTGTCCAGCACGCCGGCGAGCACCAGCGGCTGGTTTGCGACGATTCCGACCGTCTGCCCGTCCATGCGGGCGAACCCCGTCACGATGTTCTTGGCGAATGCCTCTTGAATCTCGAAGAAGTCGGCTTCATCCACGACCTTCAGGATCAATTCCTTGATATCGTAAGGCTTGTTCGGGTTCTCAGGAATGAGCGTATCGAGGCTCATGTCGGTGCGGTCGGGAGAGTCGCGGGTCGGCAGAACCGGCACACCCGCCTTGTTGTTCGACGGCAGAAAATCCATCAGACGGCGGATCTGCAGCAAGGCCTCGACGTCGTTCTCATAGGCTCGGTCGGCAATCGACGACTTCGTCGTATGGACGCGCGCCCCGCCGAGTTCTTCGGCCGTAACTGCTTCGTTTGTAACGGTTTTCACGACATCGGGACCGGTCACGAACATATAGCTCGTGTCTTTCACCATGAAAATGAAGTCGGTCATGGCGGGCGAATAGACATCGCCGCCTGCGCACGGTCCCATGATCACCGAGATCTGCGGGATCACTCCCGAAGCGAGCACGTTGCGCAGGAAGACCTCGCCATAGCCGCCGAGCGCGGCCACGCCTTCCTGAATGCGCGCGCCGCCTGCATCGAACAATCCGATGATCGGTGCGCGGTTCTGCAACGCCATGTCCTGTATCTTGGTGATCTTGCGCGCATGGGTTTCACTGAGCGAGCCGCCGAAAACGGTGAAATCCTTGGCGAAGACGTACACCACGCGTCCGTTGATGGTACCCCAGCCGGTGACGACGCCGTCGCCAGGGATCTTGGACTTCTCCATCCCGAAATCGGTGGAACGGTGCTCGACGTACATGTCGAATTCCTCGAAGGAATTCTCGTCCAGAAGCAACGCGATGCGCTCCCGCGCGGTCAACTTGCCGCGCTCATGCTGGGCCGCAATGCGCTTCTCTCCGCCGCCGAGGCGGGCTACGGCGCGCCGGCGCTCCAGTTCGTCGAGAATGTCCTTCATGGCGCCCGATCCTGCTTTAATGACATCTTTCGAGGCTGGATAGCACGCGGGCGCCACCCGTCAATTCCATCGAAGGATGAAGGGCCACCCCAGGGGGAGACGGGTTTCGCCGCCCCGGCTCATCCGGTCTGCCTCTCGGACGCCCGCAAGACCTGCCGCGCCGAAGACGCGCGTCCGACGGACGGAACCGCGGGAAGACGATCAGACGAGGGACTGCCGGCAGCCGCGTGCATGGCTCATTGCGTTGACCTGCCGGGGCGGGGCCACGATGCTTCCGCATGACCCGAGCGACGCCCGCCGAATTCCAAGTCCAACCGCGCCCCCTCGTGGGCATCTTCTTCATGTGCTGCGCCGGCACCGTCTTCCCGGTCATGAACGGCCTGGTCCAGGTCCTGGCACCCTACTATTCCTCCGAGCAGATCGTCTGGGCTCGAACCGCCTCGCATTTGTTGTTCGTATTGCTCCTCTTCGCACCGCGCTCGGGCCTGGTCCGATTGGTCTCGACCAACCGTCTCCCAATCCAGGTGACCCGCTCCCTGCTCCTCATGATGTCGACGCTGTTCTTCTTCACAGCCTTGCGCCACCTGCCGCTCGCCAATGCGGCATCCATCAGCTTCACCGCGCCTTTCATCGTCACATTGGCAGCCCTGCCCATACTCGGCGAACGCATCACATTGGCCCGGCTCGCGGCAGTCTGCGTCGGGTTCCTCGGGGTCGTCGTCGTCATCAGGCCCGGCACCGCCGTCTTTCAGCCAGCCTCACTGCTCGCAGTGGGATCCGCAATCTGCTACGGGTTGTACCAGGTCTTCACGCGGAAGGTCGCCTCGTCCGACTCTCCTGAAACCTCGGCGGTCTACAGCGCTCTGATCGGTACTCTGGTGATGTCGGTGGCCGCGTTTCTCACCTGGGCTCCGATCCAGAGCTGGCAACATGCCGCCGTGCTCTTCAGCTTGGGCATTCTCGGCGGTACGGGGCACTACTGCGTAGCTCGAGCGCTGACTTACGCCCAGGCGAGTATCCTCGCGCCCTTCCAGTATTGGCAGATGGTGGGCTCTGTGATCGTCGGCTATCTGGTCAGCGGTTTGCTTCCCGACGCCTTCACCTGGCTGGGCGCCTCGATCATCATCGGCGCCGGCCTGTTTCTGGGTTGGCACGAGACGCGCGAGAAAGGTGCGAAAGCCTAGCGCGCAAGAGCCACATGCGGGCTGGTCTACGGCCGGCCGTCTGCCACGCGTTCCCAGTCCGCGGTGCGGCGCGGCGCCCCTGCAGAGAGCGCCCTGCCGATCCCTTCGACGATCCGATCTGCGATCGGGACGCGGTAATGCAGCGGGTCCCAGTAATTCTCGTCGGACGTGGCAATCGGCGAGGACCGCCTGAAATCGACGAACGGAATTCCTTTCCGGCGTGCGAGTTCTCTGATCTGGTGTTTGCAGTCCGCCTCGCGAGCCGCCTCCGCACTTCCCGCGACGGGCAATGCCGCCGCGTGGATCGGAGTCATGAGGAAGACCACCCGGCCCCATCGTTGGTCCGCATCCGTGATGCGGTCGAGCCATGCGAGCGCGGGAAGCCGCTGTGCAGGAACCAGCGGCACCGGCCCAACGCCGCGCAACGCCGGATCGAAAGGAACTGGGGTCGCCGAGCCATAGATCTTGATGCGCGAGCGGGCGAGATCGAAGTCCTTCTCCGGCGGAAGAAAGACCTCATAGCCGTCCGAGCCGATACGGGCCGGCCTGCGTCCCAGCGCATGGGAAATCCGGCGGATGGATATCTCCAGCGTTCGATTGTTCAGCATGTTCGGGAGGTCGTTCAAAAACTCGTCGTCGTACAGCCAATCGGGGAAGCCGCGTGGAGTGAGCTTTTCCGCATCGGCGTTAGGCTGGCACCACACATGATCGAGCCCGACGACCAGGGTCCGGGGGGTGGCGACCTTTGCCGCGAAGAACATCGCCATGCGGTGCTGCTCCCACGCCGTCCCGGAATCGAGCGCGAGATTGGCAAACCTGCCCCCGAACAGACGCTCGAGTTCCGATGGACGAAGCAGCCGGGACGTCGAGGTTCCGACGACGATCGAGTCGAACCGGCCGGAACGAACGATCGCGTGATACTGGAAGCGCTGGTTGGTATCCATGATCACGTGACTGCCGAGCAAGGCCACCGGCATGTTACCGTATGGATTGGCCACTGCGATCAGCAGGCCGCAGGCCAACAAGGCCGAGACCAAAGTGCCCAGTAGAGCAACGAGAAATCTCGTCCAGTTCACGCGCCGCTCCTCAGAACTGGAAGTAGATGAAGTTCGCGGGCTGGCCGCTGCCGATTTCGAGTATCAGGAAGCACGCGAGCAGACCTGTGGCCACAGCCGTAGGGACAGAAGGACGCAGCCACCTCTCCACGAGATGCGGATTGGCCGCCGGCAACAGCGCCAGACCCATTGCGATCGCGAGCAGGATCAGCGCACCTGCCGAGGGGAATGAACCAAGCTCTCCCCGACCCAGCAGTCCCTGGGACATGCTGTATGCAACCATGAAATCCGGTGCGCGGAATATCATGAAGGTCACTGCCACGAACAGGAACGTCGCCAGCCACGCCACAATGACGGGAAGCGGACTTCCCAGTTTGCTCCAAGCCCGCACGACGAGCAGTCCGATGCCATGGGCCAGCCCCCAAATCACAAAGGTCCATCCGGCACCGTGCCATAGCCCGCACAGGCCCATGGTGATCATCGTGGCCATAACGAAGCGCGCGGTCCCCTCCCGGCTGCCGCCCAGAGGGATGTAGAGGTAATCACGCAGAAATCGCGACAAGGTCTTGTGCCAGCGCCTCCAGAATTCCTGGAGCGACGTCGAACGGTAGGGCACATCGAAATTCAGCGGAAAATGCAGCCCGAAGAGCAGCGCCAAGCCGATCGCCATCTCCGAATAGGCCATGAAATCGAAGTAGATCTGAAGAGCGAACCCAATGGTCGCCATCCAAGCCTGGGAGAGAGAAGGCACCGCGCCGGCGGCGGCGGCGAACGCAGGGTCCACATGGCCCGCTAGCCGGTCGGCGATAATCACTTTCAGGAAAACCCCGAGAACGAGAAGCACCAAGCCGCGCGAAATCCGTTCGGCCAGCCCCGGGCGCAGGGGATCGGCATTGAACTGCGGCATGATCTCGCTATGGCGAACGATGGGGCCTGCGATCAAGTGGGGAAACAGCATCACGAACAGCGCCAGCCTCCGCAGGGGATACTGGGGCGCCTGCGAGCGCAGCAGATCGAGAAGATAGGAGACGAGCTGAAACGTGAAGAAGCTAATGCCGATGGGCAACACGATCGATGGCTTGGCGACCTGCGCTCCGAAGGCGCTCTCGATCGTGCCCAAGAGGAACAGCCAGTACTTGAAGAACGCGAGAGAGGCGAAGTTTGCAGCGATCGCTGCCTGCAGGATGACGGGATTGCGCCGGCGCTCGTAAACCGCCGCGGCCAACCAGGTGACCAGAATGTGCGCCACAAGAAGTGGAAGGAAGCGCAGATCCCACCACGCATAAAAGAATGCCGAAGCGGCCACCAGGAACCACTCACGCGCTGCCACGCGCCGCGCGAGCCCATAGTACATGGCCACGGTAATCGGCAAGAAGAGCAGCAAGAAGATTTGCGTGTGGAAGAGCATGAAGCTACCGCGTCCTCACACCAGCCACGGAAACGACGGCTCGAAGCGGCCTGCCACAAAGCCCAACTCGGCCGCTGCCGCCGCTCCGTCGAAAACCTGATCGACATTCATCCGGCTGAAGAGGGAGGGGCTATGATCCGTTAAGCCTGCAGTCCGCAACAGGGCCAATCCACTCGTCAGGAGTGCCGCCGGAAATGAGACCGTTCTGTCCGGGCGTCCCATCGCGGCAAAAATGGTCTGAACCATTTCACGATAGGTCAATGTCTGCCCTCCAGGCAGATCGAGGCCGCAGAAGCCGACGCGATCGCGGCGCGACGCCAGCAGGCAGGCGCGTGCAACATCGCCTGCGTGGATCGGTTGACGACCGCCGCGGCCTCGGCCGGCAATCGGGAAAAAGCCGAAGCGATGGATGAAGCGCGCGACCGACGTCACGTTCCGATCCTGCACGCCATCCCAAACCAGCGTCGGCCGCAGCACTGTCACCGGCAGGTGGCGCGCCTCCGCGATTTTTGACAGAGCGAACTCTGCGGCCTCGAGCGCCTGGGCCGCCGCCTTGTCGCTCGCATCGGAGCTGTTCTGCTTTACCCACC
This sequence comes from uncultured Hyphomicrobiaceae bacterium, assembly GCA_964389095.1. GTDB lineage: Bacteria > Pseudomonadota > Alphaproteobacteria > Rhizobiales > Hyphomicrobiaceae > JABFRJ01. The sequence continues at coordinate 48,490 of CAYMEB010000008.1, read as the reverse complement.
GCGACGTCGACCCCAGCGCGACGATCCCACGCACGCCTGACCAAGCAGCAGCGGCAGCGGCCGTCGCGGGTAGCGGCATCAGCGAGATGACGTCAGCCCCTACAAGCAGGGCCGCGGGAACGTCTCCCGGCTCCGCTTTCAGTTGCTCCACCCCACTGGCTTCCTTGGGAGAGGACCTGGAAACGAACAGGGCCTTGGTCGTACCGCCCGAAAGAAACCCGGCGAGGTGGTGCGCGACCATACTGCTCGCCCCGAAAACGATGAGACGATCGGTCTCCGCAGCCATTTCTTCCACGCTCCCGGGTCGCCGCGCCGACACAGGACGCGCCCGGCCGCACATGAGCACCGTCCCCCTGGATCGTCAATTCCGCTCGCGCAAAGCGCGGTCTGCCCGAGGGGAGTTACCCCCTCATCTTCGGATCGAGCCAGTCACGCAAGCTGTCGCCGAACATGTTGAACGCGAACACCGCGAAGGTGATCGCCAGTCCCGGAAAGAGGATCATCCACGGCGCCTCTTTGTAGAAGTCGGCCGATGCGCCCGACAACATGAGTCCCCAGGCCGGCGTCGGCTCCGTCACACCCAAGCCCAGGAACGAGAGCGACGCCTCGAGCAGGATCGCCTGCGCAATGAATGCGGTGACCATAATGAGATACGGCGCCACGATGTTCGGCATAATGTGACGCAAGATAATGCGCGTGTGGCTGAAACCGGAAGCGCGCGCGGCATCGATGTAGGGCATGGCCGCAATGGAAAGCGTCGAGGCCCGCGCGATCCGCGCCATCTTCGGGATGAATGGCAGGGCGATGGCAGTGATCAGGTTGAGATCCACGCCGAGCGCCTGCTTCTTGCCGAGCACAGCAACGACAACCATGGCGAGGACGATGATCGGAAATGCCAGGAGAATGTCGATGATGCGCTGGACGATGGTGTCGATTCGTCCGCCAAAATACCCCGAGGCAGCGCCGATCAACGCTCCGATCGTGCATCCCACGATCGAGGACAGAATGCCAACCGCCAATGCGGTGCGGGCGCCGTAAACGAGTCGGGAAAAGACGTCGCGGCCGTACTGGTCCGTTCCGAACAGGTGCTCTCCGCTCGGCCGTGCCAGCATCGCAGCGAAATCCACGGCTTCAGGATCGAAGGGCGCGATCCACGCCGCGCCGATCGCCAGAACCATATAGAGGAGAATGACCAGGAACCCGGCGAAGCCGAGCGGCTGGCTCCGGATGAAAGCCCAGACAGGATTTGGGCGCCGCGGGATGGCGTCCGTCGGAACGTTCGTCGTCACGGCCATGTTTCGGACCTCAGCTCAGGCGGATGCGCGGATCGAGAATGGCGTAGCATATGTCGATCAGCAGATTGACGATGATGAACGTGACGGCGATCAGCAGCACCAGCCCCTGGATCAGGTTGAAGTCCCCGCGCGTCGTGGCGTCGACGAACAACTTTCCGATGCCGTTCAGGTTGAATACCTGCTCCGTCACGACCAGACCGCCGATGAGAAACGCGAATTCAAGACCGACAACCGTGATTACGGGCAGCATCGCGTTGCGCAACGCGTGGCGGCGTGTGATCAGTTTCTGATAGACGCCTTTGGCCCGCGCCGTGCGGATGTAGTCTTCCCTCAACACTTCGAGCAGCGCCGACCGCATCATGCGCGTCGCGACCGCCGCATAGCGATAGCCAACCGACAGCGCTGGCCAGATCAACGCCGAGAGGTTTGCAATCGGATCCTGCCATATCGGCACATACCCGATCTTCGGGAGCCAGTTGAACAGCGCCAACAGTGCGAGGATGAAGATCATCCCGAGCCAGAACGACGGGATCGCCAGCCCCGAAACCGCGATCACCCTCACTACATAGTCGATCCAGGTATCTCGGTAGATCGCACTGATCGTGCCCAATGGGATGGCGATCAGCACGGCGATCAACGTAGCCATGATCGCCACCTGCAGGGAAACGGGGAAACGGATCATGATCTCCTTCATCACAGGCTGGTTGGTCCAGAGCGAGTTCCCGAGATCCAGCCGAGTGAGCCCGACAATGTAGTCGGTGAATTGGATGTACAGCGGCTTGTCCAGACCAAGCCGCTTGCGTTCCGCTTGAATCGTCTCCTCAGTGACGGCCGCTCCGTCCGCGCGGAGTTTCACCACTACGACGTCACCCGGCATCACGCGAATGAGAAAGAACACTGCGACGGCTACGCCGAGCAGCGTTGGAACGATCAGAAGCGTTCTGCGCACGAGAAATGACAGCATGATCTCTTCGTTCCGCCGTAGCGCCTCGGATTCGTGGTCGTGAGCTGGCCGGAACGGCCCGAGGCTCACGCATCTCGACGTTCAGACCCCGTGCACGGCCGTTGTGACGAGCCGCGCACGGGGCCATGTCCTGTTCACTGATCGAGCCAGACGTTGGCCAGATCCTGACCGGTGAAGTGAGCTGCATGAAGCTCCCAGCCCTTGACCTTGGCGTTATTCACGATGATCCGCTGCCACCAGAACAGCATGGCATTGTAAGATTTCGTGATCGCCATGCGCTCCAGTTCCTGCGTAACCTTCTTGCGCTCGGCTGGATCGACAATGCGCGCCTGCCTGTCAAACAGCTCATCGATCGCCTTGTCCTGATGTCGCGTGATCGCGGCCGTCGACTTGTCCTTGGAGAGCAGTTTCTGGAAGTGGATGCTCGGATCGTCGACGTAGTCGGCGATGAACTCGAGGGCGACTTCGAACGTCCCTTGGGTCTGGGCGTCGAAGTAGAGTTTGGTCTCGAGCTGCTGATGCTCGACCTCGACGCCGATGCGCCGCCACTGATCGACAACGTACACGCCTGCCGGGGTATAGGGCTCGGCGATATTGCGATTGAGCAGCTTGACCTTCAGGTTCTCCACCCCGGCTTCCTTGAGGAGCTTTCTGGCCTCCTCGCGTGCCTTGTTGATGTCGCGAGAGTATCCCGGCAGCTTGGCCAGCTCGTCATCCGACATGGCCCATTCGGAACCGGTGCGTGTAAAACCACCCACGAACTTCAGGCTCGAGATCTTTGCGAGCGCGGACGAACCGTTCCAGCGGTCGATGGCCATCGTCAGCGCCTGGCGGACGCGAACGTCATCGAATGGCTTTTTCTCGGTATTGAAAGACAGGATGAGACTGGTCGTCCATGGCCCTTCCATCACGGTGACCTTGTCCTTCATGGCGTCGACGAGCTGGTCGCGTTCCTTCGGAGTGCGGCCGCGAAACTCGGCGTCGAACTGACCGCCCTGAATGCCAGGCACGACCGCGTTCGACTTCACCATGAAGACCTTGAAGCCGTCGAGATACGGCCGGCCGGGAACAAAGTAGCCGTCGAAGCGCTTGCCGACCCAGTGCGATCCCTTGACGTGCTCCACGAACTGGAAGGGCCCGGAGCCCATAACCTGGTCCTCGGGATACTTGGGGTTCTCCTTCAGCTTCTTCGCCGAGTAGATGCAGTTGAACGGCGAGGCGAAGTTGTTGACCATCGAGCTGTTCGGCGCCTTCAACTTGAAGATGACCGTCGTCGCATCCGGGGTCTCGATCGAACCGATGTCCGTATGCAGGGCGCGCCGCGCAGAGACCACGCCTTGCGGCGGGTTGATGATCCGCTCGTAGCTCGCCTTGACGTCCTCTGACGTCAGAGGCGACCCGTCGTGGAATTTGACGTTCTCGTGGAGCTTGAAGGTGTAGGTCAGGCCATCCGGTGACATCTCCCACGACTTCGCGAGGTCGCCCACCGGTTCCAGCTTCTTGTTCACGTCGCCCCGAATCTGAAGCAGACCCGAGTAATGCGGACGGACCGGATGGATCGTCGCAAATGTCGTCGTCGCATGACAGTCGAGCGTCGGCGGCTCGGCAACAATGGCAAAGTTGAGCACGCCGCCCTTTTTCGGGGTCTGCGCCACGGCGGCGGTCGCAGCACTCGCCGCCACGGCGACGCCGGCAAGCGCCAGTCGAATCTTATTCATTGTCCCGTCTCCGTTCATTTCCTCAAGTCGTTTTTGGTTCACTGATCAAGCCAGACATCCACCAGATCCTGCTGCACGTAATGGCTTGGCGTGAAATGCCAGCCCTTGATCTTGCGGTGGTTGGTGATGATGCGGTGGTACCAGATCAGCGGCACGTTGTAGGCGGTCGTAATGGCATAGCGCTCCAGTTCGTTCACGATGCGCCGCCGGGCCACAGGATCGATCGCTCGACGCTGTTGCTCGTAAAGCTGGTCGAGCTTGGCGTCCTCATGGCCCGAATAGCCCAACGACGATGAAGCCTTGGTCAGGTACTTGGCAAATTGTTGTGTCGGATCATCGTTGGGATCATTGATGAACTCCACGGCCACGTCGAAGTTTCCGCTGGTGACAGCGTCGAAGTAGAGTTTCGTTTCGAGTTGCTCGTGCTGCGCGGTCACTCCGATGCGCTTCAACTGATCGACAACGTAGATGCCCGCCGGGGTGTATGGCTCGGTCACGTTCCGGTTGAGCAGCTTGAATGTCAGATTGGAAATGCCGGCCTCTGCCAGATAGCGGCGCGCGATCGTGCGTGAGCTCTCGGCATTCTTGGCGAACCCCGGCAGCTTGATCAGTTCGCTCTCGGGCAATGCCATCGAATAACCTGGCCGCAGGACGCCGCCGACCCCCTTCAAAATCGTGATCTTCGACAGCGGTTCGGCGCCGCCCCAGCGATCGATCGCCATGCTGATCGCCTGGCGAACACGGACGTCGTCGAATGGCTTCTTCTTAGTGTTGAAGATCAGCATCAGCGAGCCGACCCACGGGCCTTCATTCGTGACGAACCGGCCACCGCCATCCGCCATGAGCTGATCCCGCTCCTTGGGATTGCGTCCGCGGAACTCGGCGTCGAACTGTCCGCCCAGCATGCCCGGCACGACCGCATTGGAGCGCACGAAATAGGCCTTGAAGCCGTCGAGATACGGACGATCCTTGACGAAGTAACCGTCGAAGCGCTTGCCTTCCCAGGAACTTCCCTTGACGTGCTGGACGAACGTGAAAGCGCCGCTGCCCATGATCTCGGTCTCTGGATAGCGCGGATTCTCTTTCAGCTTCTTGGCCGAGTAGATGCAATTGTAGGGGTTCGCGAAGTGCTCGAGTATGCCGGCGACCGCGGTCTTGAAGCGGAACACGACCGTGGTCGGGTCGGTCACGTCGATGCGGTCGAGGTCCGCCCAGAATGACCGGCGCGCGGAGACTACGCCCCGCGGCGGCTGCCAGATGCGCTCATAGCTCGCCTTGATATCCTCAGCGGTCAGCCGGGAACCGTCGTGGAAGCGCACGTTATCGTGCAACCTAAAAGTATACGTCCGACCGTCCGGCGACGCTTCCCACGACCGCGCGAGATCGCCACGGATCCTTGGATAGTTTGCTCCGTCAAACTTGAACAATGTCGAATAGTGCGGCGCAATCGGGTGCAGGAGCGCAAAAGTCGTGGACGCGTGGCAATCGTAATTCGGCGGCTCTGCTACCACCGCGAACCCCAAACTACCGCCACGTTTGGGCTCCTGTGCGAACGCACTGCCGACGCAGAGCACTCCCAGGGCGAGCACGAGAGCCGACTTGAACGACGCATGCATGGATGCCTCCTTTCCGGCCGGGTGGCCGGCAATGGCTCAGTTGGCGTGTACGCAGGCGACATGATGATCGGGGGCCAAGACGCGTGTCTGAGGGATGCCCCCCGTACACGCCTCAGTTATTTTTGGACATCGAGGATGGAACACACACCCCTTGGGCGGATTGAGCGGGCTTGGCAGTTCGCCCTTGATGATCGTCCGGGGACGGGTCCGTTCGATGACTGGATCGGGCACCGGAGCGGCGGCCAGAAGCGCCTGCGTGTAGGGATGGCGCGGGTTCGCGAATAGGTCCGCGGCAGTCGCATACTCGACGATGCGGCCGAGATACATGACGGCGACCTTCGTCGAAATGTGCCGGACCACGGCCAGATCGTGCGCAATGAAGAGATACGTGAGGCCGAGCTTCTTCTGCAGATCCTCGAGAAGATTGATGACCTGTCCCTGGATGGAGACGTCGAGTGCGGAAACGGCCTCGTCGCAAACGATCATCCGCGGATTCACACCCAGCGCGCGCGCGATGCCGACCCGCTGGCGCTGGCCTCCAGACAGTTCGTGGGGATAGCGCAGGGCCATGTATGGATAAAGGCCAACCAGCTGCAACAACTCGGCGACCCGGGCCGGCATCTCGTTCTTCGGCAGGATCGAATGGACGAGCATAGGCTCGGCGATGATCTGGCCGACGGTCATACGCGGATTGAGGGACGAGTACGGATCCTGGAAGATCACCTGCATGCGCTTGCGCACACCGATCATCTCGGACTTGCGAAGCTTCGCGAGATCGCGCCCTTCGAAGATGATCTCTCCCGCCGTCGGATCCTCCAGACGCAGGACCAAACGGCCCAGGGTCGACTTTCCGCAACCTGACTCACCGACCAACCCCAACGTCTCGCCAGGCTTGATCGTCAGCTCCACGTCGTTGACGGCGCGGACAACCTTCGCGGTTTTCAACAAGCCGCCGCCGACGTGAAAATGCTTGGTCACGCCCTTGGTCGCGAGAATTACATCTCTGGAATCTGCAGTCACGACAGCTTCCGTCGCGCTCTGCGCAGCCTCCACCGACGATGCCGCGCGCGCCACGTCTCCGAGCCGGTGACAGGCAGCCAGATGCCCGGGATCGACTGCTGTGTATCCAGGTACGGATTTGCAGACCTCTGCTGCGAACCTGCAGCGGGGCGAGAACCGGCAGCCCTCCGGAGGCGACAGCAGGTTGGGTGGCGCGCCTTCGATCGTCGCGAGACGCCCGGCACGCGCCCGATCCAGCCGTGGCACGGCGGCCAGCAGACCGCGTGCGTAGGGGTGAGCCGGTCGGCTGAAAACATCCTCCGCTTCACCGCTCTCGACCAATCGGGCGGCATACATGACGTTCACGCGGTCGGCATATCTGGCGACGATGCCGAGGTTGTGGGTGATGATGATGACCGCGATCCCGAGGCGCCTCGAGAGATCTTTCATCAACTCGAGGATTTGCGCCTGGATCGTCACGTCGAGCGCCGTGGTCGGCTCGTCGGCGATCAGGAGCTTGGGATTGCACGCCAGACCGATGGCGATCATGACCCGCTGGCGCATCCCGCCGGACAACTGATGGGGATACTGATCCAATCGGCTCTCGGGGTCTGTGATGCCGACCAACGTCAACAGCTCCACGGCCCGCGCCGTCGCCTGCTCCTCCGACATGCCGAGGTGAATGAGAAGCGGCTCCTTGATCTGGAGCCCGATCGTCAGGACCGGATTGAGCGATGTCATCGGCTCCTGGAAGATCATCGCAATATCGCGCCCGCGAAGCCGGCGCATATCCTCGTCGCCGAGCCGGAGGAGATCCTTCCCGTCGAAGCGAATACTGCCGGAGATCACCCGAGCGGTCGCCGGCGGCAGCAGCCGCATCACCGCGAGCGCAGAAACCGACTTGCCAGACCCGCTTTCACCGACGATGGCCACCATCTCGCCGGGCTTGACCGAGTACGTCAGGTTTTCGACGGCTCGCACCGTACCGTGAGACGTGACGAAGTGTACCGTCAGGTCCTCGATGCGCAGCAGAGCGCCCCCCACCGCCATGTTCGAGGCGACGGAGGCAGCAGACGCCGCCGCAACTGAAGCTACCGTCATCAATGGACCCCACCGTCGGACGCGAACAGCCGCGTGCTGTCATCGTACCGCATGACTGCGATTCTGCTGAACTCAGACATGCGCCCCAACTCGCTCCCAGATCAATTCCAGATGGTTCGTCAGAAGCCGAGCGAGACGTTGCCCGTCACGAGCAGCAAGTGCCTCCGCGATCGCCTTATGCTCGTCGACCGCGCGGCGCCACTGCTCCGGTTTGCTTGCTCCGGAGAACCGTATCAGCTTGAGGCGGGCAGAAAATCGACCGTGCAGCGCCGAAAGTTCCGGATTGTGAGCAGCCTGCACGATCGCGCCATGCACTGCGAGGTTGACCTTGTAGTACTCGAGCCGCTCACCGGCGTTGAAATGCTGTTCGAGGCGCAGGTGCAGGCGCTGAATGGCATCGATCTCCTCGTCCATGCCCCGCATGCACGCCAAAGGCGCGGCAAGCGCTTCCAGGCCCGTCACGATTTCGAGCAGGTGGCGCGCCTGCTCGGCATTGATCTTATGCACTACCGCGCCACGAGAGGGCACGATGTCGATCAGCCCCTCGCCGGCCAGTAGCTTCAGGGCTTCGCGAAGCGGGGTCCGCGATACGCCGAGCCGACGTCCCAACTCCGCTTCGACGACACGCGAGCCGGGTCGCAGCGAGCCTTCCAACACCAAGTCGCGCACGTGATCGGCAATCTGACCGGCAAGCGTCAGGCGGCGGAAATGCGCACTCGCACCCTCCGGCGGGGCGCCAGTTTCCACCGTCCCGGCGCCGGCCTCGACGACCGCCTGAGGCGATGGCGCCGGGCGGCGCGGATCGAGATCGATGCTCGCATGCTCTTTGATCGTGGGCAAAATCGACGATTGCTCCGTGTGGTCGAGCGCACCGAACGCCACCACGCCGCATGCTGTATACAGTACGCAATTAACTTTAAAGATAGCGTTCTCGCGCCCGCAGCAATATCGGCCGTCACCAGAGATGTCGAACCGGCACCGGCTTTCGATCGACCGAAAGTTGCCTCTGCACGGGGATGCGGCCGCGCGGCGTGGAACCGAGCCTGCCGGGCGTCCGTCTGCCTGCGGAGGTGGAGCAGCAGGTCTCGGGGCCAGAGCAGTAGCGCCCTTTGTGATCGTTCCGATCAAAGAGGCCGGGACCATTGCCGCGGGTACCTGTCGCGCAAGTGGCCAGCACGCATAAAGCCGGCCCCCTTTCGGGGACCGGCCCATTCATACTGCCAAGGCTCAACCGTTGCGGCCGCCGCCGGCACCACCGCCCGGGCCATCGTAGCCTTTGAGCTCGAACGTGTTCGGCACATTGATGGCCGGCGGACTGGAATTGAGCTGCTTGGTCTCACGGCGCCCCTTGCGGCGCTCCTCGACACAGGCCTGGACGCACATCGCTTGGCTCAGTGCGCCCGCACACTGCTGACTGCACTGGTTGGCGGCGGACTGGGCGGAGGCTCCGGCGGCGAGCAACGTCAACATGCCGGCGGCGACAAGAAGCGTGCGAGAGAAGGTCATGATGGTCTCCTGAAAGGTTGTTTCGCTTTAGCGAGGGATGGCTGGAGCTTGGCTTGGGCGGACGATGCACGTTCAAGCAACGAGCATCGTCCGGATTTGGTGGAGTGTGGTTCCGGCTACGCTTCGGTCAGCGCGCCCGGCCGCCGCCTGCACCGCCACCTGGGCCGTCGGTCCCCGACGGGAGTTGAAAGGTCGTGGAGGGGTTCACGGCCGGCTGGGTCGCCACCTCCCGTGACTTGGCGGCCCGGCGCCCCTGCTTGAACTGCTCGGAGCAGACCTGGATGCAGTAGGAGGGACTTGCGGCGCTGGCGCATTGCTGGCTGCACTGATTGGCGGAGGACTGAGCGGAAGCTCCGGCGGTGAGCAGCGTGAGCAGTCCGGCAGCGGCGAGAAGTGTGCGAGAGAGGGTCATGGCGATTTTCCTTTGGGTTCCTGGTTGAGATTTGAATGCTGTCGGGATGGATCGAAGTGGACGACGCCGAGCGGGTCCGCTGGGGCGTCCGGGAAGGGGCCGTGAGGTATCGGGGGCTACCTCACGGCGGCCGGCGGCAAGTCGGTCCGGGGTGGGTGACCGACCGGGGAGGGGCCGCCGGAAACTCGTCAGTAGCCGCGGCAAGCGTTGTAGCGAGACCACCAGTAGGGGTTGCCGGTGACGACTGCGCGGTGCCTGAGCCAGCCGCATTCGGAGTAGGCCCGATAGCCGTAGTAGGCGCCGTATCCGACCAGAGGCACGCCGATCGAGATCCCGATCACGTGGCGGCGGTGGAAGGCCTCGGCCTTGGTCGAGGGAAGCGAGGCGGTGGCAATGGCGGCCGCCGCGATCGCCAGGGCCGAGGTTTTGAAGGTTGTCATGCGGGTCATCGAACTCTCCTGAGGTGTAGCGGTTGGGCTTGTCTGTCTCGTTGCGGGAGGGCTCGTCTCGCCCTCATGCCCGTTGGTCGCCGCCACCCCGGAAAAGGTTCAAAAGACCGGTTCGATTTTTTTCGACCCTCGTTTCGCACGTGCGAAATGCGAGTTTCTTGACCGCGACGGCGGTCCCTGTTGACCCTAGGACGGCTTGTACCATCGCCCCCGACAGGAGCGCTCCGATGCCCACCGTGCCCGCCATAGAAGCAAACGGCGCGACGATTCCCGCAATCGGCCTGGGCACATGGCCCATGAAGGGCGACGAGTGCGTGGAAGCCGTCCGGTGCGCGATCGACGCTGGATATCGCCACATCGATACTGCTGCGGCCTACGGCAACGAAGCCGAAGTCGGGCGGGGCCTCAGAGCATCGGGCGTCGACCGGGACCAGATCTGGGTCACGACGAAGGTCTGGTGGGAGAACATCGCAGGTCCGGGCCTTCGACGGTCGGCCGAAGCAAGCTTGAGAGCGCTCGGGTTATCCCGCGTCGACCTCCTGCTGGTCCACTGGCCAAACCCGGCCGTTCCCCTCGCAGACACTATTCGCGCGCTATGCGCCGCGCGGACGGCGGGCCTCACGCGGCACATCGGGATCTCGAATTTCCCCGTGCAGCTGATGGACGAGGCCATGCGGCTGACGACAGAACCGATCGTCACCAATCAGATCGAGTTCCATCCTCACCTCGACCAAACCAAGGTCATGGCGAACGCTCGCCGTCACGGCATGTCGATTACCGCCTACTGTCCTCTCGGACGCAGTTCGGTCGGCGGCGTCCTCGGTGAGCCGATCATTCTGGAAATCGCTCAGAGGAAGAAGCGCACGCCGGCCGAGGTGGTTCTTGCATGGCATCTTCGCCAGCCCGGCGTGATCGTCGTTCCGAAATCGGCATCCCCGGAGCGGATTCGGGCGAACATTTCTGCAACCACGCTCGCTCTGACCGATACCGACGCGTCCGCCATCACGGCTCTGGCGCGACCGAACGGACGCATCGTCAATCCTGCATTCGCGCCGCGATGGGATTGAGGTCCACCATCGCTCATCGTGCTCAGCGCAACACGCCCGTGTCACACATCCGCGCTATCGAAGGGCAGCTTTCAAAGTCGATTCCGGCGGTCACATTTTCGTCGGCATCGGGCGTCACACAGCCGGCCCTCGGCGCGGAGAGATACGCACGTGAGGGGATGACCATGCTCAAAGTTAAGTCTGTTTCCGCGAAGGTGGAACCGACTGTCAGCGGCGTGCACCGTGATCGTGGCGCACAGCCGGCGAACGACAAGGTGGACGGCGTCCTGGCGCGAAGCCTGCAAACGGCCTTGCCGGCAGGAGATGCCACCCGTGTGCGCTACCTGCGGCAACGCTGGCAGGCCGCGCGGCAATGAGCGCTGGACGGGGGAACGATCAGAAGCGCCTGCGCGCCCACCACTCCTGCGCTGTGCCCAAGATCCCTTTGGGCATGTAGATGATGAACAAGACCAGCAACAGCCCGTAGATGAACTGGTCGAGTGCCAGCGCGGCGGTGCCCAGCATTCCTTTCAAGGTACCCGAGGCCTGTACGGCAACCCGCAAGCCCTCCGACAACATTTGCGTGAATATCGCGCCGACGGTCGGACCGAGCATGACGAACAGACCGCCCGCGATGACCGCAAACACCATGTTGAGCGACACCCCGAGCCCCGCGATCGTGTCGGGACCGATGTACATCTGATACTGTCCGAACACCGCGCCACCCAGAGCGCACATCGCTGCAGACAGCGCCGTGATCTTGAGTTTCTCCCGCGTCACGTCGATGCCGACGCTCGCGGCGGCATCCTCGTCTTGGCTGGCAGCATCGAGCGCGTAGCGATCCATACTCCGATCGACGAGCCACCACACGTAGAGCCCGAACAGCCACAGAGTGAAGGCGATGTAGTACGCGAGCATTCGGTTCGGCTCGAACTGCATGGCCCAGAACGAGATGCCGTCGCCGGATCGTAATGGCTGTGTTCCCAGCGATCCCCCCGTATAGTCGCGCAAGCCGACGATACACAGGCGCACGAACTCCGTCAGCGCCAAGGTCAGCAGGCCGAAATAGTGGCCGGTGATGCGAAAGCGGAAGCAGGGATAGCCGATCATCAGACTGACGGCGACAGCGGCAAGGACGGCGATGGGGATTCCAAGCCACGGCGTCAATCCCGAGATGTTCCAAAGAAGCACCGTGACGTAAGCGCCGATACCGGAGAACGCGCCGTGTCCGAGCGAGGTCAGGCCAAAGCGGCCCATCAGCGACCAACCTGTGTAGATGAACGACCACAACAGGATCTGGACGAGGAGGTGCAAATAGTAGCGCTCCGATCCCGGCACCACGACGCGCACCATGAGCGGAAGCATCGCGACCAGGACAATCCCTGTGATTGCCGCTGCGCCAGGACGCGGAATACTTCCGGTCATGAGCGTGCTCCCAGCAAACCTTGCGGCCGGATGAAGATCGCGATCATGAAGAAGAGGAAAGCGACAGCGTAGCCCCACTCCGTGTGGAGACAGCTCGAGCCGACCGCAATGAACTGGCTGATAATGAACGCCGCGACGAACCCGCCGATCATGTTGCCCAGACCGCCCAGTACGCAGATCATGAAGATCAGGGGCCCGAACTGAAGGCCAATGTGCGGGTAGATGTCGTACTGAAGCACCATCAATGCGGCCCCGAGCCCGGCAAGCCCGCCGCCGATCGCCGATGTCGCCAGATAGACCCGCTTCTGATCAACGCCCATCAAAGGCATGATCTGGCGGTCCTGTGAGATCGCGCGGATAGCCGTACCCATATAGGTCCGCGTGAGAAACAGCCATAGAGCCAGCATCCCTACCAGCGCCACGCAGAAGGCCCATATGCGCGCCCATGAGAAGCTCATTTCGCCGAGGTTCAGCGAGCCGAGGCGGATGCCCAGATTGCGAAACTCGATCCCGAACGCCATCGTCGCCGCCGCCTGGAGCAGGAACAGCACGCCACCGGTCACAAGAAGCTGGTTGATGGGCGGCTGATCGAGAACCGGTCTTATGATCAGCACATGGAGCAACGCACCAAAGACACCCACGATGAGAATACCGACGAGTGCCGCGAGCCAATAGGGCAATCCGGCCTTGTAGCTGTGATGGACGGCGTACATGCCGACCATTACCAGCTCGGCATAGCAAATCCATACGACATCGATCACCCCGAACACCAGGTTGAGCCCGAGCGCCAGAAGCGCAAGAAGTCCTGCCAACAATATGCCGTTGAGCAGTGCCTCGAGGAAGAAGACATCGAGCGAGCAATCCAGCCGCGAAAAGATCGACATCATCGGCAGTGACCTCACAACCCCATGTAGGCTTTGCGCACGTCCTCGCTCGCGGCGAGTTCGGCAGCGGTTCCGCTCTTGTGGATCCGGCCGACTTCGAGCAGGTACGCGCGATCGACGACTTTGAGTACTTGGGCGACGTTCTGCTCGACGATCAGGACGGTGTAGCCCTCGGACCGGATACGGCGGACCAGATCGAATACTTGTGCGACGATCACCGGCGCCAGCCCCATCGACGGCTCGTCGAGAAGCACGAGCTTCGGGCCACTCATCAATGCGCGGCCGATTGCGCACATCTGCTGCTCACCGCCCGACATTGTGCCGGCGAACTGCGTCCGCCGCTCCTTCAAGCGGGGAAACAATTGATAGACATAGTCGAGCCGTTCGGAGAAGCGCGCCCGGGCTGCCGGGACGAATGCGCCCATCCGCAGATTGTCCTCCACTGACAGCCGGGGGAACAGGCGCCGGCTCTCGGGAACGTGGGCAATGCCCGTTTCGACGATCTTGTGCGGAGGAATGCGCCTGAGGTCGGCCCCCTCCATCGTCATCCTGCCGTCGCTCGCTGGAAGCAGGCCCGAGATCACACGCAGGAGCGTCGTCTTGCCCGCACCGTTGGCTCCGATCACAGCGACGGCTTCGCCGGCCCGCACCGACATGGAAACGCCGAAAAGAGCCTGGAACGCACCGTAACCCGCATTCACGTTGTCCAGTTCGAGCATCGGTGACGGGCTCATGCCGCGCTCTCCTGGCCGAGGTAGACTTCGACCACGCGGCGGTCGGCCTGCGCCGCCTTAGGTACGCCGTCGAAGATCTTCTCGCCGTGATCGAGCACCACGACGCGATCCACGACCCGCATAAGCACACCCATGATGTGCTCGACCCAGACGATCGTTATACCCTTCTCGTCACGAATACGCTTGAGCATGTCGGCAGCCTGATCCATCTCGGAGTGGTCGAGGCCGTTCAGGCTTTCGTCGGCCAGAAGCAGTGTCGGTTGCGTGGCGAGCGCACGCGCGAGTTCCAGTTTCTTCAGCGCGGCCGCGCCGAACCCGTCCGTGGTCGTCTTCCCGTCGGTGGGGAGCCCGACCATCGCAAGTGCTGCCTCGGCCTGCTCCCAGCAGCGCTTCCGATCGACACTGATTCCCGGTCGCCCTTTCTGGCCGAACCACGCCGACAAGGCGACATTCTCCAGAACAGACAGATTTCGGAAGGGGCGCGGGATCTGATAGGTGCGACCGATCCCAGTCGCGCACACGCGATGCGCGGGAAGCCCCGCGATCTGCTCGCCCTTGAAAAGTACCGAGCCGGCGGTCGGCCGGTACATTCCCGCGATGCAGTTGAACGTGGTGCTCTTGCCCGACCCATTCGGGCCGATGAGGCCGAGGATCTCACCGGGCTCGACGACGAATGACACGTTTGAAACAGCGGTGAACCCGCCGAAGGTCTTGGTCAGCTCGCTGACGGCGAGAAGGGACATGTGACGACAACCGCCTGGCCTGACATCGCTTAGCGTGCGGGGACTGCAAGTTCGGAAGGCCGGCCCCGGCGGTAGTCGAAGCTACCGCCGGGGCGGTCGTCAGCGCGCGTAGGCGTGTCCGGCGGGCAACGGAATGACCGGATCGATCGTCCGCAGAGCCTTCGGCCAGGCGATCTTGGTCTCGCCTTTCACATACTGCATGACGACGGGCGACGAGCGCTCGTTCTGTCCGGCCATCTGGTGTCCCGGCGCAAAGAACTTCACGCCGTAGCCTTGGATCGTTCCACCCTCGGGAATGTCGGTTTCAAGTGCCGACTTGCGCAAGGCCTCCGGATCGTAGCCGCCATGCTTGGCGATCGCGCGAGGCAGCACATCGGAGAAGAAGATCCAGGCCTGGTTGAAGCCCATCGAGACGTGGGGCGGGACTTCGCTCGCGTTCGTGCGCGCCTTGTACCGCTTCACCATCTCCGCGGTCAGATCACCGAGGCCCGGCTTCAGCGACTTCGGATCGAGCAGCTGCGCCGCCACAGGGTCCACGTTGTAGACGAAATTGACATCGTCTTTGAAGGTTTCGATTAGCTTGTCGATCTGGCCGTAACCCGCCCCGTGTCCGATCAGTGCCGACCACTTGAGGCCCTGCTCCTTGGACTGCCGCAGGAACAGCGTGATGTCAGGGTTGTAGCCGGTGTGCAGGATCACGTCCGGCTGCGCCCGGCGCAGCTTGGTCACCAAGGCAGAAAGGTCGGTGGCGGTGGCCGCGTAGCCTTCCTTGTGCACCACCTGCATGCCGAGTTCCTTGCATTTCGCCTCGTTGCCTTGTGCGACGCCGACGCCGTAGGGACCATCTTCGTGGATGATGGCCACGCGGACGTCCTTGACTTCCTTCTTGAGCTTTTCCTTGGCGTTCTCGGCAACGAATGTGCACGACGCCTCGCCGAACTGGTCGGAATGAACCTGCGGCCTGAAAACGTACTGAAGCTTCTTGTCCTTCAGGACAGCAGAAGCCACGCACACATTGGCCCACATGAACTTCTTCGCGGCATCGACTTTAGCGGCCATCGGCACGCAGTGTGCCGAGGAGAAGACGCCCATCAGCAGGTCGACTTTCGATTCATTCAGCAACCGCTCGGCCTCATTGATGGCGACATCGGTCTTCGATTGAGCGTCGGCGTTCACCGCGACGATCTTGTGTCCGGGGATCACACCCCGCTCGTTGGCAAGATCGATCGCGATCTGGGTACCGATCGAGGACGCAACCGAACCACCCGCGGCGAACGCTCCGGTCTGGTCGTAGATCACGCCGACCTTAATCTCTTTCTGCGCCATCGCTGGCCAGACCCACGCGCTGGCAGCAAGCGCGGCTAATGTCAGGCAGGCTGCTTTCCTCGAAGACATGGGCGTCCTCCATAGTTTCGATGGTTCTCAGGGCGGCCGTCTTGCGACCGCTCGGGCACCAGAGTGGCAGTGAGCGACGCGAGGGTCAATCTCCGGCGACGCGCGGTCCCGTTCCGAGCAGGATCGACAAGCGGCCGCGGCTGTGGCTCCATCGCTGGGATGGCAATTCACGCAAGGGGAACGGGAATGGAAATCAAATCTGCCGGCAGCGGACCGACACGGCGGGCCAATCCCGATTGGTTCACCGGTACGGTCTGGCAGGATCCGATCGTCGACGCCCCCGCCCCGGCCCGGATCCGCGCCGTCATGGTGACATTCGAGGCCGGCTCGCGAACGGCCTGGCATACCCACCCGCTCGGGCAGACACTGCATGTCATCTCTGGCGTCGGCCGCGCTCAGACGTGGGGCGGCCCTGTGCGTGAATTGCGCCCTGGCGACAGCGTCTGGATTCCACCCGGTGAAAAGCACTGGCACGGGGCGTCCCCCGGAAATGCGATGGTCCATCTCGCAATCCACGAGGCCCTCGATGACACGCACGTCACCTGGCTCGAAAAGGTGACGGACGCAGAGTTCAACGCACCGACCGGAAAGTAACGCCGTCCGGTGATCGATCGACGCCGGCTAGGAGATCTGAGATGTTGAAAGACCCGCCACTCCTGACCGTCAAGCGCTCATGGGAGCGCCCCGCACCGGGACTCGTCGCCAAACTCAAGGGCGCTCAGACCGGCCACATCGTCGACGCACTGCAGGGCCGCGGCGCGCTCGACGCTGCGATCAAGCCGCTCGATGCCGCATGTGCTGCATTCGTCGGCGTTGCGATCACCGCTGAAACATTCGCCAACGACAATCTGGCGATTCTCGCGGCGCTGTCCTTCGTGAAGCCGGGGGATGTGATCGTCGCCGCCTCGGATGCCTTCTCACGCACGGCAGTTGTCGGCGACAATGTCTGCATGATGGCCAAGAACGCCGGCGCCGCCGCAATCGTCATCGACGGCATGGCCCGCGATCTCGATGGCATCCTGCCGGTGGGCCTTCCGGTACACTGCCGGGGGATCACACCGAACAGCTGTGTACGCAGCGGGCCCGGGAAAGTCGGCCTACCCGTCGTGGCCGGTGGCGTCCACGTGCGCTCCGGTGACGTCATCGTCGGAGACAAGGACGGTGCCGTCGTCATCCGGCGCGAAGACCTAGCCGTAGTGGTGGCCGCACTCGACGAGATACGAGCCGCCGAAGCCGAGACTCAAGGCAAAATCCGTGGCGGCATGCGCTCACTCCCCAGTGTGGCGGACCTGCTGAAATCGGACCGGACAGTCTTCGTCGACTGAAGGCGCTTGCCGGGTCAATCGGCGAACTCGCGCACGAGCCGGAAGCCGACGGTGCTGCGCCGGTGACCGGCCGGTATCTCGTTACGCGAGTCGAAGCGCAGCCCATCGCGGCCGGTCCGCCACGAACCGCCCTTCGCGATGTTGCGCTTGCAGCTCTGGCCGGCTGTAGGCTGCCTTCCGTCGGAACAATCCGAGGTCAGCTCCCAGGCATTGCCGAGCGTGTCGTGCAGCCCCCAGGCGTTGGCGCGATAGCGGCCGACAATCGTGACCTGGCGTCCGACCTTGTCGTCACAGGACATATTGGACCACACCACGCTGCCGAGGCTCTTGTCGGCGGCATTGGCGTAGGTGCACAGCGTCTCGCCCGCCTTCAGCGGCACGCTCGCCCCGGTCGCTCCCGCTCGGGCCGCGTGTTCCCACTCGAGCGCGGTCGGCAGCCGATAGGTCTGCTTGGTCTTGCCGGACAGCCAGCGCAGGTAGGTCTGGATCTCGCCGACGGTAATCTCGGTCACCGGATCGCGATCCTGGGGCCTGGTCCCGACGGCGGCCCGCAGCGGCGCACAGCCGCCGCCGTCGTCGATGCACGCCTTCCACTCGCGTCGCGTGACCTCGAACTTGCCGATCGCGTAACGCTTCTGGCCCGCGGGCGGCGGCACCAGAACGACCTCGGGGCACTCGTTGCATTCGAGCAGACCGTCGCCGGCGCGCAGGCTACGCATGCGGCTCGCTAACGCCGACGAGGTCGCAACGGAGGTGACGAGCTTCGTGGCGTCGACCTTCTCGCCGAAAAGAGACAGCCGATCCAGGAGCTGATCGTAGTAGGCTGGCGTTTGATAATGTGGCTGTCCGTCTACCTCGAACTGCAGTGCGGCGTGATGAACACCCGAGCGAAGGGCTTGCGCCAGATCTGCCAAAGCGAGCCGCGGATCAGACTTCTTCAGCAAAGGCAACAACTCAGTGGTGAACACCGAATTCTCACTTCCACCATCGATAGCCTTCTGTCCGATCCCCGCCGAGTACATCATGAAGATATTGCGTGGGAGGTTCTCCAGCGGCGGCGCCAGCCCAACGGGATTGAGCTCGGCTTTAGCCTGGGCCTGCTGCGGGGAGCCAACGGGCGCACTCTTGTCGAACGGATTCTCCCGGCAGGCATCGAGAATGAAGATGCCCACCGCGTCTGTCGACTTCTGCTTCTCTGCAAGCTCCGCAAGCAAGGTTTGAACGCCGATCGCGACCTCTCGCAGGCTCGCCTGATTCAAGTCGTCAAAAACGGCGTCCTTCGGGACGAGGTAGTTGTGACCGCGCAACTCCACACCGTGCCCTGCGTAGAAGACCAGAAGAACCGTGTCCTTCTCGACCTTCTCCAGCGCCTCGCGCCACGCCGCCACAAAGCTCTTGCGGTTTGCATCAAGAAGCAGCTTCACATCCTTGGCCGGCACCTTGAGATCATCCGTGAGCACCTTCGCAACCGCCGTGGCGTCGTTCACTGCCTTGAACAGCGGCGTGACCCCGTCATACTGGTTGATCCCGACCACGAGCGCGACCACCTTCGCCGCATGGACTTGCCCGCTGGGCGTCAATGCGCACATTGCGAGAGAGAGTAAAAAGGCAGAAAATGATTTTCTCATCGGTCAGGCTCTCGTTCATGAACTCTGCCTTCGATCTCATTTCAGCCTAATGCGTGCTTGGCCGCAGGCCAAGCCCGCGAACGAAGCGAATGACCCAGTGACGCAGTATTCAGGGAGTGTCGTTCCATGGCATCTGGAGCAGACTACCTATCGACCCCGGCAGCCAAGGCGATCGGTCGGAACCCCGAGAACAATATCAGCATCGGCAAGATCGAAGACCACATCAAGGACCTGCCGAAGGAAGCGATCGCGCTCAAGCAGGTGCTCGAATTGCCTTATGTTCGCAAGGTCGCGGAAAGACAAAGCACCGCGAGCAAAGACTCCGGCATCTGGCAAAGAAAGGTCAAGACCAACCATAGCACGGTGCTTTGGGTGCTCGGTGCCGCGGTTGTCGTCAGCGCCCTGGCACTGCTGATTCCGATGCCCGAGGAGCAAGAGGCCATGGCGCGGATCGGCACGGCAGTCCTGGTGTACTCGGCGCTGCTGGTGCCGGCATTCATCGGCTGGCGGGAACGAAATTCACAAGCGCTGTCCAGTTGGAATGCCTTTCGCGGCGCGGCCGAAGCGCTGAGACGACGACGCTTCGATGTCGTTTTCGATGCACAAGCCGGCCCCGAGCCTGCCGACATACCTCTGCTCCCGCTCAAGCTCGAGTACTTCAGGCGCTATCAGCTCGACGTTCAGCGCAGCTACCATCGCATGACATCCGAGAAGAACCGCAAGCAGGCCCGATGGGCGCGCCTGCTGCTGATCCCTTGCGTTCTGATCGTGGTGACCTGGGGCATCGTCATGCTGCTCGCGATCTTCGGCGCCTGGTCCGAGCAAGGTTCGCTTCCATCTTTTGTTCCTGACGCCGTGATCGGGCTCGCCGCAGATTTCCATCTGGTCGAAAGGCTACGGCTCGACCTTCTGGGACTGTTGCTCGGGATCGTCGTTTCAGTGCTCTACGGCGCGATCTATCTGCGCGCCATGCTCAACGAAAACAGCCGGAACGCCGCCCGCTACACCCAGGCCCTCGCCAATTTCGACTATCTCGCCGGCGCCCCCCTCGAGGAGGCGCGTCAAGCCGCAAAAGCGGGCAACGAAGTCGCCGTGCGTCGTTTCATCGCGCGCGTGCATGCTTCGATGTCCACCGAGCACGCTGAATGGGTACACCTGCGCGAACCCGACGCCGGCCTCAAAGATTCACCCGCCACCTGCCCGTCCGCCGTCGCCTTGCAGCCCGCGACGGGCTGCCAGAAACCTGCGGCGCGCATCGACGAAGATGACCAGGACACCGGCGACTGCAATCGCCATCGCGATAAGGAGGTGCGACGACATCTCGACCGGAGAGATCAGGCCGGCCCGAACGGCCCCCTCCTGAATGATGAGAGTGAAGACCGGCGTAAAAGCGCTGACCGCGGTGAAGTTCTCTGTGGTGATCTTCACCACCGACGAGAAATTCAGGTAGGCCATCGAGGTCAGGACCACGGCACCCACCGCGAGAGAAAGCCAGATCGTGGGCAGGTGCTGCAGATCGGCCGCCGTGGGTATCGTGGACGATGCCGGCACGATCCCCGCGCGAACCGCCAGGAGGCCGGCACCGGCCAGCACAAGCGCAAAGACGGACGTCACCAGAACCACCGCGCCTGTCACGCGGATCTTTTCCGCCACAGTTTTTGCGGCCCGGTTCCAGGGGTGGAATTCGGACCCAAATCCACGCAGCACGAAGCTTCCCGCCGACGCGACCGCAGCCGCCAATGCCGGCCAAAACACGTTCGCGTCCACAGTCGACAGCGCCAGAACGATGCCGCCGAACACGATCGTCGCCCCGAGGATCGTCAATGAACTCGGTCTGCGGCCATAGACCGCGAAACCCACCACGATCGAGAACGGTATGGCAAGGCGCATGATCAGGCTGCCCGCAGCAGGTGGAACATACGCCAAGAGCACGTAGTAGAAGACCTCGATGAGAATGATACCGGCGCCGACGAGCCAGCTGTTGGCCGAGAGGGCGATGGCGCGGAACTCGGGGCCGATGCCCGTGATCGCGAGCATGGCGATCGCGGAAACCACCATCGCGTAGAGAATGAACACGATCGGATGCGCGCCGACGCGGTGGCCAATTGCATAACTCAGGCTGAGCACGCCGATCAGCACGAAATAGAGAACGGCTTCGATCCAGCCGCTGACGTCATCGCTCTTGGCTGCGCTCACTGCGCGCCTCTCCCGCCCGTGGCATCGTCTTTGCGCGCAAAGACAACCTGCGTGTCACCCCATGTGCGGCGGCTGATCTCCCGGAACGCTTTTCCAAGGTCGATCAACGTCCCCGCACTCTCCTCGACCACCACCAGGGCATGTGCGCCGACCCAGCCCCCATCCACGGCGGAAGCGAGCGATTTCTCTGCAAGGCCTTTACCGTACGGCGGATCGGCGAACACGAGATCGAACCGGTCGTGCTTTCCCGCCGGGCCGAGCGCGGTCGCATCGCGGCGGAAAATCTTCGTAACACCACCGAGTCCGAGCGCCTCGACATTCTCGCGGATCGCCCCACGGGCCTCGGCGCCATCCTCCACGAAGACACAGAATTCAGCCCCCCTGGAGATCGCCTCGATCCCCAGCGCGCCGCTTCCAGCGAACAAATCGAGCACGCGACAACCCTCGAGAGAAAACTCCGGAATCGAATGCGTGAGGATATTGAACACGGCTTCGCGGACGCGGTCGGAGGTGGGCCGGGTATCGCCGCCCTGTGGCGCGGCGAGTGGCCGGCCACGCAAACGCCCGCCGACAACTCTCATTTCTCGGCCTCGTCCTCTGGTGCGGACAGACCAAGTTCTGCCGAAACAGCGGGGCCTAACTGGTCGACCAGCACCTTGCGGCGCACGTGCTCGACGGCGCCCTGCTCGAGATCGAGGAGCTGGAATGGACCGTAGGAGATCCGGATCAGCCGGTTCACTTCCAGACCCAGTGTGCCAAGGATCTTCCTGACCTCCCGGTTCTTGCCCTCGCGCAGGCCGATCGTCAGCCAGACGTTGCTGCCCTGTTCCTTGTCGAGGGTCGCTTCGACGGGGCCGTAGCGCACACCTTCGATTTCGCAACCGTCCTTGAGCGCGTCGAGATGAGCCTGGGTTATGCGTCCGTGCGCCCGCACCCGGTATCGCCTGAGCCAACCGGTCGCCGGCAGCTCGAGGTAGCGCGCCAGGTTGCCATCGTTGGTCAGTAGCAGCAGCCCCTCGGTGTTGAAATCCAGACGCCCGACGGAAATGACACGGCCGATCTCTTTCGGGAGCTTTTCGAACACGGTCTGACGACCCTCGGGATCCTTGTGCGTGGTGACCAGCCCGCGCGGCTTGTGATAGCGCCACAGCCTCGGCCGCTCCGCGACGGGAAGCGGCTTGCCGTCGACCGTGATCCGGTCCTTCGGGCCGACGTCGCGTGCCGCGCTCGTCAATGTCTCTCCATTGACCGCGACGCGCCCCGCTTCGATCCAGCGCTCGGCTTCGCGACGCGAACACAAACCCGCCCGGGCGAGGGCCTTGGCGATCCGCATCAGCTCGGTAGGACGACCTTCGGGCTGATGGCGAGGCTTGGCGACTTGGACCGGCTTTCGCCCTGCAGGCCGCGAACGGAACCGGTGGCCTTTTTCGTCTTCAGCCTCTCCGACGAGCCGGCCCGATTTTTCCGGAAAATTCCGGCTCGGACGAGCCTGCTCGGCTCGTCGCCTGACATTCGATTGACGGGAGCCGGGTTTGCGCATGGTATCGCGGGCCTGTTTCGGACGAAGCGCTTATGACATCACAACTCCGCCAGAGCTACATGGATCTGGCACTCGCCGAGGCGCGAAAAGCCCGCGACCGAGGTGAAGTGCCGGTCGGCGCCGTGCTGGTCGTGCCGGGTGACGCCGTCGTGGTCAGCTCCGGGAACCGTATGCGAGAGCTGCGCGACCCGACCGCGCACGCCGAGATTCTGGCGATCCGAGCAGCCGCGGCCCGGCTGGGATCGGAACGCCTCACGGGCTGCGATCTCTACGTGACGCTGGAGCCCTGCCCGATGTGTGCAGCGGCGATTTCGTTCGCGCGGCTCCGTCGGCTCTACTTCGGCTCCCTCGATCCCAAGGGAGGCGCGGTGGAAAGCGGCGTCAGACTGTTCAATCAGCCGACTTGCCATCACGCGCCCGAGGTCTACGGCGGGCTGGCCGAGCAGGAGGCGGGGATACTGCTGAAGGAGTTTTTTGCCGGTCTGCGCCGCGCCGCAGCCGATCCGCCGGAATGATCGGTGCAATCCCGTGATCGGCGAACAACGTGCGGAGGTCTTCACGGTCCCGAATGACCGTCTTGTAGATCCAGCGATAGCCATACTGAGTGTCTGCCAGCGCGGCCGTCCGTTCCCAGCCGATGAACTGGGCGGTGGCCTCCAACTCCAGCCAATTCACAACCAGGTGGACGTAGGTCTGCTCGAAGTTTCTGCCGCCATCGGGCAGCCGGATCGGGGCCGCCGGGTAGCGGCGGACAAGTTCGTCGAAGACCGGCTCTATCGGGTCGTGATCCGGCCCGCCCAGAAGATGCAGGTACCAGTGCATCTGCTCGTGGAGGTAGGTTGCGAGCAGCTGATCCTCGGTCTCGGTGAAACGGGTGCCCAGTGTCAGGATCGGGTGCGAAAACGTCGGCCCTGCCGGTACGATGCGGACATGGAGGGTGTATTCGAAGCGGGCGAGATCGTAACGCACACGCATCGCGCGCAACCAGCTACGAATGCGATCGGCCTCGGCCTGTGCCCGGTCCAGGTCGATATCGATGCGATACTCCCCCGCGAGTCCTCCTTTGCCATTGCGTCTGCCTACGCTGTTGCCCGACACCAGTCCCCCCAGCCCATCGACCAATTCGGTTGATGCAACGACTGGCCGTCGTTGAAAAGCGGCAGGACCGGTGCCTGGGGATTGCGCGCTCCCGATAGTTCCCCGAGTGTGACGTTGGAACGATGTTCCAACAGGCCGCGGTCCTCGCCGGGCAGCGGCGCGCGCGCCGGCACGGCGGTAAAGCACTGCGCTCAATCGGCTTTCATCGCCGCTGGGACCGCGAGACTTCTGCCGCCAGCCGCCGAATGCGACAAAGCGCCTCCCGCCGGTCGGAAGTTCTCGGTGGTCGTGACTGAATCCGTCTGTACGAACGATCGCCTTTCACCATATTGAACGGCATGCTCACCAACCCCATGCCGCATCGCTCTCCCGAGGCGGTGCCCCAGTTCGACTTCATCATCGTCGGCGCAGGTTCCGCCGGCTGCGTCCTGGCGTACCGCCTCAGCGAGGGCGGGCGACATCGCGTGCTGCTGCTGGAAGCAGGCGGCACGGACAATGCGATCGTCATCCGCATGCCGAGCGCGCTGTCGATCCCGATGAATTCACCGCGCTACGACTGGCGCTACTACACCGAGCCCGAGCCGCAATTGGGCGGACGACGCCTCCACTGTCCCCGCGGCAAGGTCCTGGGTGGATCGTCCTCCATCAACGGCATGGTCTACGTCCGGGGGCATCCGCTCGATTTCGAAGGCTGGCGGGAACTGGGCGCAGGAGGCTGGGGATGGGCCGACGTACTCCCCTACTTCCGCAGAGCGGAGACGTTTGCGGGCGGTGGTGGCGAATGGCGCGGCGACCGCGGCCCGTTACGCACCAAGACCGGGACGCTTTTCAATCCGCTCTACAAGGTCTTCATCGAGGCGGGGCGCGAGGCCGGTTACGCGATTTCGGAGGACCTCAACGGCTATCGCCAGGAAGGTTTCGGCAAGCTCGACATGACGGTGCATCTGGGGCAGCGCTGGTCGGCCGTTCGCGCCTATCTCGACCCCTCACGCAACCGTTCCAACCTCACCATCGAAACAAAGGCACACGCGACGAAGGTGCTCGTCGAGGAGCGGCGCGCGACCGGTGTCGAGTATCTCGTCGGCAACGACCTGCGGACCGCAAGGGCAACTCGCGCGGTGATCGTCTGCAGCGGCGCGATCAATTCGCCAAAGCTCCTCTCTCTGTCTGGCATCGGACCGGGCGATGAGTTGCGCAAGCACGGCATACCCGTCGTTCACGACCTGCCGGGTGTCGGCGCCGGCCTGCAGGACCACCTGGAGGTCTACGTCCAGATGGCTTGCAAACAGCCGATCACACTCTATGGCGTCATGGGATGGCTCGCCAAGGCACGGATCGGCGCGACCTGGCTGTTGTTCCGCACCGGACTGGGCGCGACGAACCATTTCGAGGCAGGCGCGTTTCTGCGCAGCCGCGCCGGAATTGAGTACCCGGATATTCAGTTCCACTTCCTGCCGGCGGCGATCTCCTACGACGGCCAACACGAGGCGTCGCGACACGGCTTCCAGATTCATGCCGGTTCGATGCGATCGCAATCCCGTGGCGAAGTGCGCCTGAGGTCGGCCGATCCTCGAGAACCGCCATCAATCAGGTTCAACTACATGAGCCATCCAGACGATTGGATCGAAATGCGTGCGGCGGTGCGTCTCGCACGAGAGATCTATGCGGTCCCTGCTTTCGATCCGTTCCGTGGTGAGGAGCTTGCCCCCGGCAGTGCTGCGCAAACCGACGAGGAGGTCGACGAATTCATCCGTCAAAAAGCCGAGAGCGCCTACCATCCCTCGGGCACCTGCCGGATGGGACGCGACGATGATCCGGGAGCCGTCGTCGATCCCAGCACGCGCGTCATCGGGGTCGAAGGGCTGCACGTGGTCGATGCCTCGATCATGCCGCGCATCACGACGGGCAATCTCAACGCCCCAACCATCATGCTGGCAGAAAAGGCGGCCGACCACATCCTGGGGCGTGCCCCACTGACCTGCGAACCACCACCGTTCTATCGGGCGACGCAATGGCGCATGCGCCAGAGGTGATTCCGCCGCGTCCTGATCTGCCGCAACCCTTCCGCGTGCGACAAGGCTCCTGCTTGCACCCCTTCAATCGGATCTGGCGATCCTCGACGTCCCTGGAACACGAAGCACCTGTCGTCCGCTCTGCCGCGAGGCGAGCGTTGGACACGAACGCGAGGGCTTCGGCGACGGGCACCATCGAGCCGGTCAGGGTAGCCGGCCGGACGGATTGGGGGTGTCCGTTGTGAAGGCGTCCTTCCAGGGACCCAGACGCTTGTCGGCGTCGTCCCATTCCCGCGCATCCTCGTCGCCGCGGTACATGGCGAACTGACGTACGTCCTTGACATAGTGGTCCACCATCGCGTCGGGGCGGAACCGGGTCGGATCATAACGGTTCCAGTGAACCATCTGTGCGAGGGGGCGCCGGTAGCGCGAACTCAGATCCTTCTCGGGATACCCGATGGGAACAGTCCCAACGGCACGGAGAATGCCGGCTGGATATCCTAGCAATTCGGCGAGTGCGCGGTTGGTCGTATCCTCGCCGCCCCCGGAGAGCCACGCCGACGTCAGCCCCGCTGCCGTGACGGCGAGCTGGATATTCTGGATCACGGCCCCGATCGATGCGATCAGAATGCGTTCGTTGTTCTCGGCGTATTCACGCTCCCATTCCGGTGTCGTCGCGACCGGAAACGCGCCCTTCCAGCGCCGGTCCGCCAGGACCACCACGATGGCAACGGTATTGGCCATGTAAGACTTCTTCACCGCCGGAAAGCCCTTGACGTGGTCGATCAGGCGGTTGGACTGGGCAAGGAAGACATCGAGCACGCGCTCGCGCATGATCGCGTCGTCGATCACAACCAGGTCGAAGCACTGAGAGTTCGCCCCCGTCGGGGCCCAGCGCGCCGCTTCGGCGATCCGCAGCAGGACATCGCGCCCAATCGTACGCCCTTTCTCGAAGCGTCGCACGCTGCGCCGTTCGCGCATAACCTTTTGGAGCGCCTGCTCCCGTTCTCGATCGTCCATGAGAACCCTCCGATTGGGGCATCGCATGCCAATACGCAGGCCAGGTTCCCGATCCACAACGGACGAGACTGCAAGCCGTTGCGTGCAGTGCGAGGCTCCGCATAGTCTGCCACTATGACACGTACACTCAAAATAGCGGTCTGCCAGGGGAATCCCACACTCGGGGACATCCCAGGAAACATCGAAAAGATGCGCCGGGCGCGCGCGGAAGCCGGTCGCCTCGGCGCCGACCTGGCAGTGTTCTCCGAGCTCTTCGTCTCCGGATATCCACCCGAGGACCTGGTGCGCAAACCCGCCTTTGCCCGAGCAGTGAGGACCGCGGCCGAAATGTTCGCTCTCGACACCGGGGACGGCGGTCCTGGTGTTCTCTTCGGGGCGATCTGGCCGGAGGACGGCAAGGTCTACAATGCCGCAGTCCTGGCCGACGGAGGCCAGATACTCGGCATACGCTTCAAGGTCGACCTTCCGAACTACGGGGTCTTCGACGAAAAGCGGGTGTTCGACAGCGGCCCCCTCCCTGGCCCGGTGATGTTCCGGGGCATGCGGATCGGCATCCCGATCTGTGAGGACATCTGGAAGGAGGAAGTCTGCGAGTGCCTCCAGGAATCGGGCGCCGAAGTCCTGATCACGCCCAACGGCTCGCCGTTCGACTGGCAGAAGCCCGACGCCCGCATGAACGTGGCAGTTTCGCGGGTGACGGAAACTGGTCTGCCGATGATCTACGTGAACCAGGTCGGCGGACAGGATGAACTGGTGTTTGATGGCGCGTCGTTCGTACTCGATGCCGGCTGCAAACTGATGGCACAGCTTCCCGCATGGGAGGAGGCCATCCTGCTGACGACCTGGCACCGTGGCGAGGAAGGCTGGAGTTGTGCGCCGGCGCCGAAGGCAGTGATCCCCGAGGCCGATGCCGCAGCTTATCAGGCCTGCATGCTGGGGTTGCGAGACTATGTGCGCAAGAACGGCTTCCCGGGAGTCGTCTTGGGGCTCTCTGGTGGCGTGGATTCGGCCCTCGTCGCTGCGCTCGCCGTCGACGCCCTGGGCGCCGAGAAGGTTCACTGCGTGATGCTGCCCTACCGCTTCACCTCCTCCGACAGTCTTCGCGATGCCGCCGAGTGTGCAAAAGCCCTCGGCTGCCGCTATGACACGGTGGCGATCGCACCGGCCGTTGACGGTCTCTACGCCATGCTGGAGCCACTGTTCGCCGGCAAGGCGCGGGACATCACCGAGGAGAACATCCAGAGCCGCGTTCGCGGTACCACCTTGATGGCGGTGTCGAACAAGCTCGGCTCGATGCTGCTCACCACCGGCAACAAGAGCGAGATGAGCGTCGGCTACGCCACCATCTACGGCGACATGAACGGCGGATTCAATCCGATCAAGGATCTCTACAAAATGGAGGTCTACCGCCTTTGCCGCTGGCGCAATGCCAACGTCGCGATCGGAGGTCTGGGCCCGGCCGGCACCGTGATCCCGGACAACATCATCACCAAAGCACCCACGGCCGAATTGCGGGAGAACCAGAAGGATCAGGACAGCCTGCCGCCCTACGAGGTCCTCGACGACATTCTTTCCTGCCTCGTCGAGCATGAGATGCCACTCGTGGACATCCTCGCGAGGGGGCATGAACCCGACGTCGTCAAGAAGATCGAGCGGCTGCTCTACCTTGCGGAATACAAGCGGCGACAGGCTGCACCCGGCGTGAAGATATCGGCCAGGAACTTCGGTCGCGACCGGCGCTACCCGGTCACGAACCGCTTCCGCGAGGACCTCGTGGCCCCCGCCGCGAAGCCAGCCATAGCTGCCCCACGCATGAGCAAGCCACGTGCCGACGGCGGTGACGTCTCCTGACCGAAGGGATGGACACGCCAGCACCAATCTCGACGCTGGCCGGTCGCCGGTGTCCGTCGTAATCTTGCCGCCTGAATCATTAGACTTGCCCGGAATCGGCGCACATCGAGGGAGAGCACCACATGCAGTATGTCCGCAAGTCGAGACTCGTGATGGCTGCCGGCATTCTGGTCGTGTCCGCTGGTGCGGCCTCAGCCCAGTTGCAGTCGGGCGAGGGCAAGCAGAACACTCCCGGCGGCATGGAGGCTCGCCCAACGACGAGTGGTGAGGGCTCCCGGCCGTCCTCAACCCGCAGCCTCTCGTCTCCACCCGCCAGGTCTGCCCCACCGCCGGCGGGTTCGACCCAGCCCGCCCCGGCTCCTGCACCGGCACCTGCCGCCAAGGACCAGGGTAGCGACAAGGCGCCAAAGCAGTAATTCGCCCCCAACCGGTCGGCAGCGCTCCAACTGCCGGATCCGGATCGCCTCGACATCACGCACCGCCCCGAGACGGGGCGGCCATCGGGGGGCACCCAGAACGGGCGCCCCTGACTTGGGACATGACGGCGGCCGCGCGCACGGTTCCCGAATGATCGGCGAAACCGCGCTCATCCACATGTTTCCTGCCTCCCCGGCTTCCTCGCCCGAGCAGAATCGGGATTTCAACTGCGATCAGAGGTCGAAGATCGACCGTCGTCAGAGTGGAAACCGGCATGGCCAATTTCCCCACCCACATCGCGATCGGCACGGGCGTCGCCGGTGTCATGGCGACGCTCACTCTGGCTGCCGATGTCGTCGCCCACGAGAATCTGGTCGCTGTGACGATGGCTGGTGTCCTGGGCTCGGTGCTCCCGGATATCGACCTCAAGGACTCCCGCCCGAGCCGTGCAATGTTCTCAGGTTTGGCGGTGTTCTTCTCGTTCGTCGCGCTGTTCAATGCTGTCGATCGCCTCTCGATCGCCGAGATGCTGCTTCTGTGGCTCGCCACGCTTCTGTTCGTCCGCTATGGCGTGAAGTGGATCTTCCACCGGTTCAGCTACCATCGCGGTATCTGGCACTCGATC
Source organism: uncultured Hyphomicrobiaceae bacterium (assembly GCA_964389095.1). Classification (GTDB taxonomy): domain Bacteria; phylum Pseudomonadota; class Alphaproteobacteria; order Rhizobiales; family Hyphomicrobiaceae; genus JABFRJ01. The sequence goes on along the minus strand of CAYMEB010000008.1, from coordinate 18,491 downwards.
CCCGCCGGGCTGTTCTGTGCCTGCATGACGGCGATCTTCTTCTATTACGTGCTGGGTCGGCACGAGGGCGTGTCATGGCTCGCCGGTGGCTTCCTCTTCGTCGGTTACATGGTCCACCTTGTGCTCGACGAGATCTATTCCGTCGATGTCATGGATTCGCGGATCAAGCAGTCCTTCGGCACGGCAGTCAAAATCGGCGATTGGAACCATCCCACCCACACCGGGGCCATGCTCGCAGCGCTGGTGCTCGCCTTCATCTTCACGCCTCCGACCAGAAGCTTCGTTGATGGCATGTCGTCGCAAGCCATGTGGAACGGCCTCCAGCAGAAGCTACTGCCGGCGGAGCGGGACCGATGGTTCGGCATCGATCTGGGACGAGTTGCCGAACGGACGCGCGACCGGCTCCGCACTCGCCAAGCCGATGCGCCGGCGACGCCTGCACCGGCATCAACCTCGTCCCCGATCTCTACCGGCTCGCTGCCAACGGCTGGAGCCGCGGCCGGCAAGTCTGACTGACGCCGCCGCTCGATCAGATCGCGGATTTGGCCTGCAGGCCCTTGAGATACGTGCTGACCAAGTCTTCGATCAGCCGGCTGGCCGCCTCGCTCGTCACGATCGACAACTTGTCTGCAGTCGAAAGCGACGTGATGCCGTGGACGCCGGCCCAAAGGACCCGCGCTGCCCGTTGCCGGTCAGCCTCCTGGCCTGCGGGAAAGAACGACGCCAGCGTCTGCTCGACGCGCGCAAGCAGGTTCTCGAGCTTGTCCTGGTACCAGCGCGGCAAATCGGTACCCGTCGGCAAGTGATGCTCGAACAAGAGGTTCCACAGCCGCGGTTTCTCGTGCGTGAAGGTGAGATAGGCGCGCGCCAGGTTCAGCAGCTTGTCGGGCCCCTCGGGTCCATTGGCGACGGAGGCGAGCCGCACGTCCAGAGCGTCGAGTACGCGCGCCTCGACGTGAAGCACGACATCGTCGAGGTTCTCGAACATATTGTAGATCGTGCCCGGAGAGTATCCGATGCGGCGTGCGATCTCGCGGGCCGACAAACCTGCGAGCCCGTGGGTCTCGATGATCTGCTGGGCAGATACGAGGATCAACTCGCGCAATTCGTGAGGCGTGTGGGACGAGCGCCGGCCCATTTCGGCTCCTTGAGGTTGCGTCGCGTTGCTTCCCCCGAGGCGACGGGACTGATTGATCAGTGTTTAGTGACCGAGACTAGGAAAAATCCGGCCCTCCTGCAATGTGATCCGCTGGAAGTGATGCAGTAGAATGGCCGCAGGGCAGAGCCCAGCAGCAGCACGGCGCCCAGGCGACGTCCCCGAGAGGTTCATGGCTAGGACATCCAACGGCAACTCGTCGAATGCCACGATCGTGGTCCCGGACGGAGATCCGGTGCCGGTCGGCCGGGGTAGCCACGTCTACCTGATCGACGGCTCCGGCTACATATTTCGTGCGTTCCATGCGCTGCCGCCTCTGACACGCCCCTCCGACGGTCTTCCGGTGGGTGCTGTTCACGGCTTCTGCCAGATGCTCTGGAAGCTCGTGCAGGAGGCGCGCGGTTCCCGGGGGCCAACGCATATTGCGGTCATTTTCGATGCCTCTCGCGAGACCTTCCGCAACACGATCTTTCCCGAATACAAGGCCCATCGGCCGCCTGCGCCGGAAGAGCTTGTCCCGCAGTTCCCATTGATCCGTGACGCGGTGAAGGCTTTCAACATCGCCAGTCTGGAGCAGGATGGCTTCGAAGCCGACGATCTGATAGCGACATACGCCCGCCAAACCATCGAGCGCGGGGGAGACGTCACGATCATCTCCTCCGACAAAGACCTGATGCAGCTGGTGCGCCCAGGTGTCGGCATGCTCGACACCATGAAGAACAAGATGATCGGGCGCGACGAGGTGCTGGAGAAATTCGGCGTAGAGCCGGAGAAGGTCGTCGATGTTCAATCTCTTGCGGGTGACAGCGTCGACAACGTGCCTGGCGTCCCCGGCATCGGAGTCAAAACCGCTGCCGACCTGATCCGGGAGTACGGCGACCTCGATACCCTGCTTGAGCGGGCGGGCGAGATCAAGCAGCCCAAGCGGCGCGAAAAGCTGATCGAATTCGCCGAACAAGCCCGGATCAGCCGCGAGTTGGTGCGGCTCAAAGACGATGTGCCTCTCGCCGTGCCGGTAGACAGGCTCGGCATCCAGGATACGCGCGCGGACGACCTGCTGGCCTTCATGCGCGCCATGGAATTCAATTCATTGACGAAGCGAGTGGCCGAGGCGCTCGGCGTCGATGCTCCCCCGCCCCTGGAACGCTCCGTCGGCTCTTCCGTGCGCAAGAGTGGATCAGCCGCGACCGTGGCCGACGCCACCTCGACGGCCTCCCCCGGCGACGCCGCAGCGGGCACTCCTCAAGCGGGAGCGCAGGTCCGGGCGGCAGCCGCGCGGACACCCAAAATCGATCGCGCCAGCTACGAGACCGTGCGCGACGTCGCCGCCCTGGAACGCTGGGTCGAGGCGGCGCGCGACGCGGGCTCTTTTGCATTCGATACCGAGACGACCAGCCTCGACGCGACCAGGGCCGAGATCGTCGGTTTCTCCCTCGCTGTCGCGCCGGGACGCGCGTGCTACGTGCCACTCGCACATACCACGGGGAGCGGGGACTTGTTCGGCAGCGAGGGCCTCGCCCCCGGGCAAGTGCCGATCCGCGATGCGCTCGACCTGTTGCGTCCTCTTCTCGAGGATCCGAGCCTCCTCAAGATCGGCCAGAACATCAAGTACGATGCGCTACTCCTACGGAGATACGGCATCAGCGTCGCCCCGATCGACGACACGATGCTGATGTCCTATGCGCTGGACGCCGGCAAGGGCGGTCACGGCATGGACGCTTTATCGGAGCGCCACCTCGGGCACGTCTGCATCTCGTTCGACCAGGTCATCGAACATGCCGCCGGAGCCAAGAAGAGCGAGCGCACATTTGCGGGCGTTCCCATCGACAAGGCGACCGAGTACGCCGCCGAGGATGCGGACGTGACCCTGCGGCTCTGGTCGGTTCTGAAGCCCCGGCTCATCGCGGAGCGAATGGTGACCGTCTACGAGACACTGGAGCGACCGTTGCTTCCGGTCATCGTCGACATGGAACACGCCGGGATCAAAGTCGACCGCGCCATTCTCGACCGACTCTCCTCCGTGTTCGCTCAACGTGCCGCACGCCTCGAGGAAGAGGCCCACGCCCTCGCGGGCCACAAGTTCATGTTGTCCTCGCCCAAGCAGCTCGGCGAGTTGCTCTTCGATCAGCTCAAGCTCCCGGGAGGCAAGAAGACCCGCACAGGTCAATGGGAGACACGAGCGGGCCTGCTCGACGACCTGGCTGCGAACGAGGAACTGCCCGAGGATCCGCGCAAGCTCATCAACACGATGCTCGAGTGGCGGCAGATCACCAAACTGCGCTCTACCTACACCGACGCGCTGCCCCAGTTCATCGTTCCCCAGAGCGGACGCATCCACACGAGCTATGCCCTGGCGGCCACGACCACGGGCCGGCTCGCGTCCTCGGATCCCAACCTGCAGAACATTCCCGTCCGCACGAAAGAAGGCCGGGAAATCAGGACAGCTTTCGTGGCGGCCCAGGGCCACAAGCTCATCTCCGCGGACTACTCTCAGATCGAGTTGCGCGTCCTCGCGCACATCGCCGACATCCCCCAGCTTCGCGGTGCTTTCGCCGACGGTCTCGACATCCATGCCATGACCGCCTCGGAGATGTTCGGTGTTCCAATGTCGGAAATGACCGCAGAGGTTCGCCGCCGCGCAAAGGCGATCAATTTCGGCATCATCTACGGCATTTCGGCGTTCGGCCTCGCCGCTCAGCTCGGCATTTCGAAACAGGAGGCCGGCGACTACATCGACACCTACTTCAAGCGCTTTCCCGGCATACGGGGCTACATGGACACGACAAAGAAGGCGGCGCACGAGCGCGGCTTCGTCGAGACCATCTTCGGCCGCCGGATCCACTATCCCGAGATCAACACCAAGAACCCGTCGACGCGTGCCTTCCTGGAGCGGGCCTCCATCAATGCGCCGATCCAAGGCTCGGCTGCCGACATCATCCGGCGCGCGATGATCCGTATGCCGGCGGCGCTGGCGGATGCCGGGCTCCACCACACGCGCATGTTGCTGCAGGTCCACGACGAGTTGATCTTCGAGGCCCCCGTTCAGGACGTGGAGCGGGTCCTGCCGCTCGTTAAAGGCGTGATGGAGAAGGCGGCGCTTCCTTCCGTGCGGCTTGCAGTGCCAGTGCAGGTCGACGCCAAGGCAGCAGACAACTGGGAAGCGGCGCACTGACAGCGGGCGGATGGGGACATCAGCCGAGAATCGAACCGGGCTTTCACGGCTTCCAACCGCAAAAGCCCGATTTGTCATTGCCGGTCCGTCACATGTGCAAGCGGCCGCGAGTCTTCACCGGCTCGGCGCACAGGGTATGGCGCGAGCACGGCAAACGATATCGACCCCTGTCTGCCAGGTGCAGGTGAACACGCGATCACCAGAGTACCACCAATCCGAGAAGCGGATGCCCTCGACGCGACGAACCGCGCCTTGCCATGCACCGATTGCGGATGCGCGCGCCGCAGACATCGTCGGCATCGGTCGCCCTGTCGCCTCGACCGGGCGCAAGCAGGTGTCGCCGAATGCGAACGCTGAAGTTGTCTGGGTCGTGAGAACGCCGGCAACGATCGCGCCGGCCAACAGAATCGAACGCATCACTCTTCCATCTCCCAAAAAAAGCGGCCCTCGCTGGCAATCCAACGATCCGACTTCAGATCATCCGATCCAAGCACGTTACGAGGACATCGGTCCGGCGGGCAATTGCAGCGCCGCAACACTGCCGGGAAGGCGCGCCAGCTGCGCGGCCCATCTGCCGGGATGGTTAATCCGAGGCGGGCTCAGACCGCGCCTTGGCCCGACATGAACGCAGGCAGCCAGCCCTCGTGGGTTGCTCGCAAAGCGTCGAGGGAAACATCGGCCTCCGATTTGAGCGACAGTGCCCGACCATGGACCCGCCCGACGACCCGCGCCGGCAGCCCAAGCAAGCGGGCACGCTCGATGATCTCCTCCGCCTCCGCCGGGGCGACTTCGAGAACATAGCGCCCCTGGTCTTCGCCGAACCAGGCCGCGTGCGACGGCAGCTTGCCCTCGTAGGGGAAGAGCTGCACGCCACGGTCGCCTGCCAGCGCCATCTCGGCGATCGCCACCAGCAAGCCGCCGTCTGAAATGTCATGTACGGCGCGCGCCTTGCCCTCACGGATGAGCGCGCGAACGAGATTTCCCGCCGTGATCTCGGCCGCCAGATCGACAGGCGGCGGCGCCCCCTCGTTCCGCCCCGCATAGAACAGCTGATAGAGCGACTGGCCGAGATGGCCGTCCTCTCGCCCGACGGCGATCAGCAGGTCACCGTCGTTCTTCAACCGGATGTCCGCCATGCGGGTCCAGTCGGGAAGCAGTCCGACGCCGCCGATGGCCGGAGTCGGCGGAATGCCCACCCCATTGGTTTCGTTGTAGAGCGAGACGTTGCCGGAGACCACCGGGTACTGAAGTGCCTCGCACGCCTCCTTCATCCCCTGCACGGAGCCGACGAACTGTCCCATGATCTCCGGGCGCTCGGGGCTTGCGAAGTTCATGTTGTCCGTAATCGCTATGGGGTCGCCACCCACGGCGGTGATGTTGCGCCACGTCTCGACAACGGCCTGAATCGTACCCATGCGGGGATCCGCCAGCACATAGCGCGGCGTCACGTCACAAGAGATCGCAACCGCCTTCTTCGTGCCGTGGATTCGCACGACGGCGGCGTCGCCGCCTGGTCGCTGTAGTGTGTCTCCCATCACCATCGTGTCGTACTGCTCGGTGATCCAGCGGCGCGAGCACAGCTGCGGCCGCCCCATCATATCCTCGAGCGTGCCGAGCACGCTGCCCTGCGCAGGAACCCATTCGGGCAGAATCGTCTTGGGCGTGGGCGTCGCGATCCAAGGCCTCTCGTACATGGGAGCGGAGTTGGCCAGCTTGTCCACCGGCAGATCTGCTTCGACCACGCCTTTGTGCTTCACGATCAACCGGCCGGTGTCGGTGGTGGTGCCGATGACTGCGAAATCCAGCCCCCATTTGCGGAAAATCCGCTCTGCCTCGGGCTCGCGGCCGGGCTTTAGGATCATGAGCATCCGCTCCTGGCTTTCGGACAGCATCATCTCGTAAGCCGTCATGCCGGCCTCGCGCTGAGGCACGTCGTCGAGCACCAGATCGATTCCGACGCCACCCTTGTCGGCCATTTCCGAAGTCGACGACGTGAGCCCGGCCGCACCCATGTCCTGGATCGCGATGATGGCATCGGAGGCCATCAGCTCGAGGCAGGCTTCGATCAGCAGCTTTTCCGTGAATGGATCGCCGACTTGAACCGTCGGGCGCTTCTCGTCGCTCTTGTCGTCGAACTCTGCCGACGCCATCGTCGCTCCATGGATGCCGTCGCGACCGGTTTTCGAGCCGACGTAGACCACAGGAAGTCCGACGCCCTTCGCGGCCGAGTAGAAGATCTTGTCGGCGCGTGCGTGGCCGACGCACATCGCATTCACCAGGATGTTGTTGTCGTAGGCGCCGTCGAAGTTGGTCTCGCCGCCCACGGTGGGAACACCCACGGAGTTCCCATATCCGCCGATCCCGGCCACGACGCCGGCGACGAGCCGGCGCGTCTTGGTGTGCTGGGGGGCACCGAACCTGAGGGCGTTCAAGTTGGCGATAGGCCGTGCGCCCATCGTAAACACGTCACGCATGATGCCGCCGACACCCGTTGCCGCACCCTGGTAGGGCTCGATGTAACTGGGGTGATTGTGGCTCTCCATCTTGAAGACGATCGCATCGCCGTCCCCGATGTCGACGACGCCTGCGTTCTCGCCGGGACCCTGAATGACCTTTGGTCCCTTGGTCGGCAGCTGGCGCAACCAGAAGCGGCTGGATTTGTAGGAGCAATGCTCCGACCACATGACAGAGAAGATGCCGAGTTCGAGCATCGTCGGCTCGCGACCGAGTATCCCGAGAAGGCGCTCGTATTCGTCCCCCTTGAAGCCGTGTGCGGCCACGACCTCCGCCGTGATCTTCCGATTGTTCTGCAGGTTCGCGCTCATGCGTCCGGCCGCCTCGATTCTGGAGGTTTGCGAGCCGCTTATAGCCGCAGACAGTGGAGGAGTCCCGCGCCCGCGGGTCGCAATGGCGCCCCGATCCCGTGGAATGAGCGCGCGGCTGTGGGCAGATCGGCGCCCGGAATCGGCAAGCCCGAAGGCGTGGTGTAAATTGACGGCATGACGACGAATCGAAAACCGGTGCCGCAAACGACGGAAGCGGACGCCGCTGGGGCCGATGGGCCGCCCCTGCGCATCTCCGAGCGTGCCTTGCGGCAGACCGCGGCGCCATACCTGTCTGGGCTCAACCCCGAGCAGAGGCAGGCCGTCGAGACGCTCGACGGACCGGTTCTGGTCCTTGCCGGAGCCGGCACCGGGAAAACACGGGTACTGACGACGAGGATCGCCCACATTCTCGCGACTGGGCGCGCCTACCCGAGCCAGGTGCTGGCCGTGACATTCACGAACAAGGCCGCCCGCGAGATGAAAGAGCGAATCTCCGCCACCGTCGGCGGCGCGGTGGAAGGCATGCCGTGGCTCGGTACCTTTCACTCGATCGGAGTGAAAATCCTCCGGCGGCATGCGGAACTGGTGGATCTCAAGTCCGGGTTCACGATCCTCGACACCGACGACCAAATTCGTCTTCTCAAGCAGGTGATCGAGGCGGAAGACATCGACAAGGACCGTTGGCCCGCCCGTCAGCTCGCGAACCTCATCGACAGCTGGAAGAACCGCGGCCTGACTCCGGACAAAGTTCCCGGCGGCGAGAGTTTCGCGTTCGCCAATGGACAAGGGGCGAAGCTCTATGCCGCGTATCAACGCCGCCTCAAGGAACTCAACGCTTGCGACTTCGGCGACCTGCTCCTCGAGAGCATCCGACTGTTCCGGGAAAGGCCGGACGTGCTCGCCGACTATCAGAAGCGCTTTCGGTACATTCTGGTCGACGAGTACCAGGACACGAACGTCGCGCAGTATCTCTGGTTGCGACTGCTGGCAGGCGGACGCGAGCGGCCGAACTTGTGCTGCGTGGGCGACGACGATCAGTCGATCTACGGCTGGCGCGGAGCCGAAGTCGACAACATCCTCCGCTTCGACAAGGATTTCCCCGGGGCGGCGGTGATCCGGCTGGAACGCAACTATCGCTCCAAAGGGCACATCCTGGCTGCCGCGTCCGGGCTGATCGCGCACAACAAGGGGCGCCTCGGCAAGACGCTCTTCACAGACGACGAGCCTGGCACCAAGGTCGGCGTCACAGGCGTCTGGGACGACGAGGAAGAAGCCCGTGTCGTCGGGGAGGACATCGAGGGCCTGCGCAAGCAGGGACAGAACCTCAATCAGATCGCCATCCTGGTTCGGGCCTCTGCGCAGCTCCGGGCCTTCGAAGATCGTTTCATCACTCTCGGCCTGCCCTACCGTGTCGTGGGAGGACCGCGCTTCTACGAGCGGCAGGAAATCAAGGACGCGGTCGCCTACCTGGAAGTGGTGGCAAATCCTGCCAACGATCTGAAGTTCGAAAGGATCGTGAACGTCCCGAAGCGAGGTCTCGGCGACACTTCGGTCAAGAGAGTCCACGAGTTGGCCCGGGCACGCGGCGTCCCCATGTTTCAGGCCGCCCGTGAAATCGTCGAGACCGAGGAACTTCCCGGCAAGGCCCGCAAGTCCCTCGCCGATCTGTTGTCGTCATTCGACCGCTGGCGCCAACGGACCGAGACGATGAAGCACACGGAACTGGCCGAACTGATCCTCGACGAAGCGGGCTATACGGCGATGTGGCAGGCGGACAAGAGCCCGCAGGCTCACTCGCGCCTGGAAAACCTCAAGGAATTGATCCGATTCATGGATCAGTTCGACACTCTGGCCGGGTTCCTCGAGCACGTCGCGCTGGTTATGGATGCGGAGGCGGCGGACGACGGCGACCGCGTTTCACTGATGACCCTTCACGCCGCAAAGGGGCTCGAGTTCGATGTCGTATTCCTGCCGGGCTGGGAAGAAGGCCTGTTCCCTCACCAGCGGGCCCTCGACGAGAGCGGCACGGCAGGTCTCGAAGAAGAGCGGCGGCTCGCTTATGTCGGGATCACGCGCGGGCGGCGCTCGGTCCGAATCTCGTTTGCCAAGAACCGACGTACACGAGGGTTGTTTCAGCCCGCGACGCCTTCCCGCTTCGTCGACGAACTCCCAGAAGCCGACGTGGCCGTCATCGAGGCGAAAAGCCCCTTCGGCGGCAGCTACTCGAGCGCGACGGCAGGCCGCTTCGGCGGGCACAATCCCTACGGCAAGAGCCGATTTGACGAAACCCAGCGCCATTTCACATCCTCGTACGACACTCCTGGCTGGCAGCGGGGCCAGCAGCACTGGAAGCAGGAGAACAAGAGGCATGCGCCGCTCCTGATCGAGGGGGAATTGGTGGCGTCCTCGACGGCGAAGGGCAATGGTTTCAAACGAGGGGACCGCATCGTCCACGCGAAGTTCGGGGGCGGAACGGTTGCCGATGTCGACGGCAACAAGCTGACGATCGAGTTCGATACCGAAGGCCGCAAACGCGTCGTCGACAGTTTCGTGGAACGCGCTTGAGCCGTGTGGTCAGTTCAGTCGCCGACGGCCGGCGGGCAGGTCCAGAGAAAACGTCGGAATCACGGCGTCGAAGTACTCCCCGTTCTGTCCGACCATCTGATAGGTGCCGCCCATGAAGCCAGACGGCGTGCGCAACGCGCACCCCGAACTGTAACGGTGCGTGGCGCCGGGCTCAATGTGGGGTTGCTCACCGACGACACCAGGGCCGCGTACTTCCTCGATCTTGCCGTTCCCGTCGGTGATCCGCCAATGACGGGAGCGCAATTGCACCGGCGCAGAGCCTTCGTTGACGATGTCGATCGTGTAGATCCAGAAGTGACGTGACGCTTCAGGGTCGGAGTGCTCTTCCGAGTACTCGGGAACCACCCGCACCCTAATGCCTCTGGTCAACGCCTCGTACATGCGCGCCTTCTCCGGGTGACCAAACTGTTCTCGCTTCCTCGCGCAAGCGCGTGGCCGCCGCGAGGCGCGCATCATAGAAATCGACACCCTGCCGTCAACTCCGCCCGGGAGAAGAAAGATTCCGAAAGCAGGGGGCTGGAAGCCGATCCGCGCCTCTTCTCGCGCGCCGCATAAGCAGCGAGGGCACGAAAACTCTCGCCCGCCGGTTCAGACAGCAGAGAGCCTCGTCACTCCACGATCGAGAAGCGCCGCGCGACCGGCTTCTGGAAGCTCGCCAGCCGCTTCTGCAGATCGGCGATCATCCGACACGTGGCAATCGTGTGCCGGAGCTGGGCTGGAAGCGTCGCCCAATCCATCGGCTTGGTCTGGAACGCATTTGCGCCCAAGGCGAATGCCTCGTCGATTGCTTTGACGTCCTTGCGGGAGGTGGCGACCAAGAGGGGGTGATACGTGAGCTTCGGCGTCGCACGTATGAGTGCGAGAAGCCGGAAGCCGTCGAGACGCGGCATGGACAGATCAACGATCGAAAGGTCGAAGTCTTCCGACGTCAGCATTTCCAGCGCCAGAACGCCGTCTCCGGCGGACGCAACCTCGAAGCCCGCGCGCGCGAGGTTCTCTCCCGCGATCGCCTGGAAGATCGGATCGTCGTCGATCACGAGTATCCGTGTGGTCATTTGGGAGAGCCCGATTCCAAAGAGTGGGTCAGCGTGTCAACACCACGGGTTGGGTCGCCCCCCTGATCCCGTCGGGGACAGGAACATCCGTCTGTTCGTAGTTCGTATTGAGAACGAGCACTGGCCCGCGCTGGAGTTCGATCCGGCGCGCGACGATCGCGGTATATGCGGACGCCCCACCGACGGCCGCATCGCCGTCCAGGACCAGCAGATTGTTCGGCATGTAGATCGTGCCGACCAAGACCTGAGCGTTTTTGCTAAGAATGCGATGCGTTGTACCGGCAGGCTGAGTTCGTGAGGCGAAGAAAAGGAGGCCAGCCAGGTCGCCATTCTTGGAGGCATTCAACTGAACGGTCGTCTCAGGATCGGCTCGCAACACGGATCCGGAGTCGAGAAAGATCGAAACGTCGTCGCCGATCACAGCGGCATAGTCCAATATGTCCAAGGCTCCAGCGGATATAATGTAGACCCCCGGCTCAAGCCTGACGCGCGAAGTTCCCTTTACGCTCAGGCCACCGCAGTAGTGGCCGGGCCTCAGAGTCGTCGTCTGGCTGTCGATCACCAGGTTGTTGGCAATGCATCCACCGAGCTTGGGCTCTCTGCGCGAGGCGAGCGGGTCCGCAAATTGCGGACAATCAAGGTAGGGCGCGGGTGAGATCGTGCCGCTGCGCGAAGCGCCGCCAGCCGAACAGACAGAGGCCGCTTCCAGTGTGGCCCGGCCCTGCACGATCAGGCCCGAGGCGCTGCGAGAGTTCGAAAACACCGAGCACTTGTTCCCGCGCATGTGCGCCTTGTTGTCGAGGCGCACGGCACCGGAATCAGAGGGCTCCAGAGCGAGCACGCAGATGTTCGGATTTCCGACGACGCGCGCCTCGGCTTGTTTGCGGATTTCGGGCGAGCCAAGCCCATAGATTTCGCCGAACTCGGAGTTGAAGCGGATAGCCGCACTGACCACCACGGCCATCGGATTGGAGCGCACTTCGGTGGTGACGGTCGGAGTGGCGGCGTGTTTGCCCGAAAGGCGGTTCTGCAAGGTGCGGACGACCGTCGCCTCGGCCACCGCCGCAAGGCTTTCGCGACTCACATCAGCGAGGCTCATCTCCTTCGCGGCGCTGAGCGCAGCGGTGTCGACTGCTTCCTGGAGATAGGAGGCCTCCGAGCGCATGCGCGCAAGATCGAGCACCTTGCCCGCCGTCAACAACATCAGCGGAGCCGCAATCGCAAACACGACCGCCGTGCCACCGTGCTCGTTCCTGAACCACTTAAGCCACATCGGATCATACCTTTCGCGCGGGCATCTGAAGGCCGCGTGCGAATGCCAAGCCTTTCAACGAAATGCTGAGGCCGGTGGCGTAAACGGTCGGTAAATTGAAAAGGCTTCCGATCCGGGAAAGCTTAACATCCCGTCAATGACTGACGCGACGCGGTGCGGTCCTTTGGCCGCAACCCCATCCGAGCGGTTCGCGGCAGCGTCGCCTTACGAGTTTCCGGGATAGTTCGGCGCTTCGCGGGTGATCGCGACGCCGTGCGAATGGCTTTCGCGCATCGCCGCAGGTGAGATGCGCACGAACTGCGCCCGTTCACGCAGATCGGCGAGGGTGTGTCCGCCGACATATCCCATGCCGGCACGAAGTCCGCCGACCAGCTGGTGGAGAACGGCGTCGACCGGCCCTTTGTAGGGGACTTGCCCTTCGATGCCTTCCGGAACGAGTTTCAGCGTATCGCGCACCTCGGCCTGGAAGTACCGATCGGCGGAACCCCGCGCCATCGCGCCGACCGAGCCCATTCCGCGATACGCCTTGTAGGTGCGTCCCTGATAAAGATAAGTCTCTCCGGGACTTTCGTCGGTTCCCGCCAGAAGCGAGCCGATCATGACGGCGCCGGCGCCGGCCGCCAAGGCCTTCACGATGTCGCCGGAGAACTTGATACCGCCGTCCGCGATCACCGGAACACCGCGCTTGTCCGCTTCCTCAGCGGCATTGAGCACGGCGGTGAACTGAGGGACGCCGACGCCAGCGACGATCCGTGTGGTACAGATCGAGCCGGGGCCGATGCCGACCTTGACGCAATCGGCACCCGCATCGATGAGCGCCTTCGTGCCTTCCGCAGTCGCCACATTGCCAGCGACGACCTGGACGCGGTTGGAGATCTTCTTGATGCGCGTCACGGCCGCCAGGACGCCGGCAGAGTGGCCGTGGGCGGTATCAACGACCACGAGATCGACACCGGCCGCCACCAGACGCTCGGCCCGCTCGAAGCCGTCCGGCCCGACGCTGGTCGCCGCCGCCACACGAAGCCGGCCATGCTCGTCGACGCAAGCATTCGGGAAGCGCTGCGCCTTCTCGATGTCCTTCACTGTGACGAGGCCGATACAGCGATAAGAGCCATCGACGACCAGCAGCTTCTCGATGCGGTGCTGATGAAGCAGGCGTTTGGCCTCTTCCCGCTCGACGCCCTCACGTACGGTGACGAGATCGTCCTTCGTCATCAATTCGCGCACCGGCTGCTTTGGATTCGTGGCAAAACGCACGTCTCTGTTGGTCAGGATGCCGACAAGCCTGCCTCGCTGCCCCGACACGGACGCGGGCTCCACCACCGGGATGCCGGAGATGTTGTGAGTGTCCATCAGACCAAGCGCGTCTTCGAGCGTCGCGTCTGGTCCGATCGTGACCGGATCGACGACCATGCCCGAGACGAAGCGCTTGACCATCGCAACCTGCTCCGCCTGCACATCCGGAGTGAGATTGCGATGGATCACGCCGATGCCGCCCGACTGCGCCATCGCGATCGCCAGCCGGCCTTCAGTGACGGTATCCATCGCCGACGAGACAATGGGGATGCGCAGAGAGATCGACTTGGTGATCCTCGTCGCGACGTCGACCTGTGCCGGCAGGACGTCGGAAGGTCGCGGCACGAGCAGAACATCATCGAACGTCAAGCCGACGGCGGTATAGTCGATTACGGGGCGAGCGCTCATTTCACCTCCTGGCGCATCGGCGCAACCGACGCGAAAAAGCTGCGCACGGGCGCACTGAGCCCTGGATCGGCTCGGTGCACGGCACTTTCCCCGCGCTTGTCATGGAATCACGATTCCAGCCTTCTAGCAGACCGCCACCGGGCGAGGAAGCGCGACACCTCGGCCCAAGCCGCGCGCCCAACGGACGATAGCTGATCGCCGTGAATTGCGGACGCCGCCAGCACATGCGAGGGAGCCGGAAACGGACACGAAGGGGACTCCACGCAGGCGGCAGAACGTGAGATCTGACCAGTCGCCCCCTCGACCTGCTTCGAGCACCCATGCCCCGACAGATCCTAGCCGCCCTCTTCCTCGCCTTTCTGGCGATGATCGTGTGGCTCCAAGCGCGAACCCGCAATCGGGGGCCGGAGATCTCCGGCCATGCCCGCGTGATCGACGGCGATAGCCTGGTGGTCGGCGGCCGGGAAGTCCGATTGCGCGGCATCGATGCGCCTGAGGGGCGCCAGACTTGCGAACGCGACGGCCGCGAATGGGCCTGCGGAGAAGCGGCGGCCGGCGCTTTGAGGGCGCTGATTGCCGGAGGCGTGGTCCAATGCCGGCTAGAGAAGGACGACCGTTTCGGCCGCGGCCTCGGGCGCTGCGAGGCCTCAAGACGCGACCTCGCCGCGGCCCTCGTCACGCAGGGGTATGCCCTAGCCTACGGCGACTATAAGGCCGAAGAACGTGCGGCCCGAGCGGCCGGGCGGGGCATCTGGGCCGGCACTTTCGAGCGGCCGCGCGCGTGGCGGGACCGGCACGGAGGTGGTCATCGCTGAGAAAAGGCGCAGTCCCGTGCACCCGCGCCAGCGCGAACCAATTCGTACGCCCGACGATCCTTGCAGTTCGACATGCCGCCCGATCGGCGGCATGTCGCGCACGCCAGCCGCGCCAAGGGCAGAGCAGGCGCCCCGGCGGCACCAGTCCGTTCAGACCTGGCGCACATCCACGAAGCGGCCGGCCAGCGCCGCTGCCGCTGCCATCGCCGGCGAAACAAGGTGCGTCCGCCCCTTGAACCCCTGCCGGCCTTCGAAGTTCCGGTTCGAGGTCGAAGCGCACCGCTGGCCGGGCTTGAGCTGGTCGGGGTTCATGCCGAGGCACATGGAGCAGCCGGGCTCGCGCCAGTCGAAGCCGGCGGCCTTGAAGATCTTGTCCAGGCCCTCGGCCTCCGCCTGCTCCTTCACGAGGCCGGAACCAGGCACGACATGGGCATAGGCGAGACGCGACGAAACCTTCTTGCCTTCGACGATCTTTGCCGCTGCCCGCAAGTCCTCGATCCGGCCGTTGGTGCACGACCCGATCCAGACCACGTCGAGTTCAACATCGGTCATCCTGGTATTCGGCTTCAGCCCCATGTACTCAAGCGCGCGGACGACCGCGGCCTTCTTGGCCTCGTCGTCGATCTTGGCGGGATCGGGCGTCGAGCCTTCGATGGTCGTGACCTGCTCGGGGCTCGTGCCCCAAGTGACGATCGGAGGCAGATTGGAGGCATCGAGCGTAACGATGGTGTCGAAATGGGCTCCCGCATCGCTGTGCAGCGTCTCCCAATAGCGCATAGCCGCATCCCAGGCAGCATCCTTCGGCGCCTTCGGGCGACCCTTGAGATAGTCGAACGTCTTCTGGTCCGGCGCGATCATTCCGGCGCGCGCACCGCCCTCGATCGACATGTTGCAGACGGTCATGCGGCCTTCCATCGAGAAGGAACGGATCACGTCACCAGCGTACTCGATGACATGGCCGGTGCCGCCGGCGGTCCCGATCTTCCCGATGATCGCGAGAATGACGTCCTTCGGCGTGAGGCCTTTGCCCATCGCGCCGTCGACGACGACGCGCATGTTCTTCGCTTTCTTCTGGGTCAGCGTCTGCGTGGCGAGGACGTGCTCCACCTCGGAGGTGCCGATGCCGTGAGCGAGCGCGCCGAAAGCGCCGTGCGTCGAGGTATGGCTGTCCCCGCAGACGATGGTCGTGCCCGGCAGCGTCAAGCCCTGCTCCGGCCCGATCACGTGGACGATGCCCTGCCGCTTGTCGGTCTCGCCGTAATACTCGATCCCGAAGTCCTTGGCGTTCTTGGCTAGGGTTTCGACCTGGATTCGACTCTCTTCGTCGTCGATGCCCTTCGCACGGTTCGACGTCGGAATATTGTGATCGACCACCGCGAGCGTCTTCTGGGGCGCGCGCACTTTGCGCTTCGCCATCCGCAATCCCTCGAAGGCCTGCGGCGAGGTCACCTCGTGGACCAGGTGACGATCGATATAGAGGGTGCAGGTCCCGTCCGGCTGTCGATCGACGACATGGTCGTCGAAGATTTTGTCGTACAGGGTCTTGGCCATGGGAAACGCATCCTCGGTCTGGTTTCGTGAGCGTGGATAGCGCCTTGCCCCGAAACCTGCAACGAGGGGCGAGCCATGGCCCTCACTTCCCCTTGCAGGGGGCGTGGGCGGCCGGGGTATGCTTGCATTGTTAAGGCAACTGCCCCCGGGCGGCCGAGCAGCGAAGGCAGGAGGACGGCTTGAGCTCTGATTTCGTCGACGTCGTGATCGTGGGAGCCGGGCTTTCCGGTATCGGAGCTGCCTATCACCTGCAGCGCGACTGTCCGCAGAAGAGCTACGCCATCCTGGAGGGGCGGGACTGTATCGGGGGCACCTGGGACCTGTTCCGTTACCCCGGGGTCCGATCGGATTCCGACATGTATACGCTAGGTTACGGCTTCAAGCCGTGGCGGGCAAAGAAGGCGATCGCCGACGGCCCCCTCATTCTCGATTACATTCGCGAGACTGCCCGCGAAAACGGCATCGACCGAAACATTCGGTTCAATCATCGGGTCGTGCGGGCTGCCTGGGACAGCGCCAACGGCACGTGGACGGTCGAGGCCGAGCGGGGCCCCAAGAAGGAGAATGTCAGCCTGCGTTGCCGCTTCTTGTTCATGTGCTCGGGTTACTATCGCTACGAGCACGGCTACGAGCCAGCATTTCCCGGAGCCGCCGACTTCGCGGGCCGCGTCCTTCATCCTCAGAAATGGCCTTCCGACATCGACTATGCGGGCAAGCGTGTGGTCGTGATCGGCAGCGGCGCCACCGCCGTGACGCTTTTGCCGGAGATGTCGAAGACGGCGGGACACGTTACGATGCTCCAGCGCTCCCCGACCTACATCGTGGCGCGCCCCGAGGTCGACCGTTTGCGGTCATTCTTCCAGCGCTTCCTGCCGGAACGCGCGGTCCCTACCGCGATCCGTTGGAAAAACGTGCTGCTCGGCATGTATTTCTACCAACTCTGCAGACGTAAGCCGGAAAAAGCCAAGGCGTTGATCCTCGAGGGCGTCCGACAAGCTCTCGGCCCGGATTACGATGTCGAGAAACACTTCACCCCTCGCTACAACCCCTGGCAGCAACGCCTGTGCCTGGCACCGGATGGGGACTTCTTCACCGCGATCCGCGACGGCCGGGCGTCGGTGGTCACCGACCACATCGAGAGCTTCACGCGCGATGGTATCCGCCTGAAGTCCGGCGAGAAAATCGACGCCGACATCATCGTGTCCGCGACGGGGCTCGAACTCGTGCCGCTGGGCAACGTGGAACTGCGCGTGAACGGCCAAGCGGTCGATATCTCTAAGGCCATGGTCTATCGCGGCATGATGTTCTCGGACATTCCGAACTTCGCTTCCGCATTCGGATACACGAACGCTTCGTGGACGCTGAAAGCTGATTTGACCTGCCAATACGTGTGCCGCCTTCTGAACTACATGGATCGGTACGGCCACACGACCTGCATGCCGCACAACACCGATCCGTCGGTCATGCCGGAGCCTTATCTCGATTTCACTTCGGGATATGTGCAACGGGGAATCGCGAAGCTCGCCAAGCAAGGCAACAAGCGGCCTTGGAAGCTCTACCAGAACTACATCCTGGACCTGGTCAGCCTGCGTTACGGCGCGCTGAATGATGGCGTACTTCGCTATCGCAGCGGCTGATCCGCGGCTATAGAGAGCCGGGTCCGACCGCCTCGAGCCCGGATCCACCCGTTCGAACGGGGCAGGCTCACGGCAGGGGTTCGGGGACCGACTGCACCACCACAAGTCACCGGTAGCCATGCTGCTCTTCACGCGCGATCAACTGGCGAAAGCCGCGGACCTGGTGCACCGGACCGTGCCGGTAACGCCGAGCTATGCTTGGCCTCTGCTCGCGGAGCGTTGCGGCACGGAGGTCTGGGTCAAACACGAGAACCACACCCCAATCGGCGCCTTCAAGGTGCGCGGCGGCCTGGTCTTCATCGACGGTCTCAAGCAGCGCGTCCCCGGCGCCAAGGGTGTCGTCACCGCCACGCGGGGGAATCACGGACAGTCGATCGCGCTGGCGGCTCGCAAGGCCGGACTATCCTGCCGGATCTACGTGCCACACGGAAACTCACTCGAGAAGAACGCGGCCATGCGGGCCTTCGGAGCCGAACTGGTCGTGCATGGTGCCGATTTCGATGCGGCCAAGTCCGAAGCCATGGCAGCCGCGAGCAGCCTCGGCCTGGAGCCGGTTCCTTCGTTTCACCCCGATCTTGTCAAAGGGGTGGGGACCTACGCGCTGGAGTTGTTCACGGCCGCCGGAGAACTCGACACCGTTTACGTCCCGCTCGGTCTGGGGTCCGGCATCTGCGGGGTGGTCACCGTCCGCGACTTGCTCGGCCTCAAGACCAAGGT
>CAYMEB010000007.1:0-55300 GCA_964389095.1 uncultured Hyphomicrobiaceae bacterium | reverse complement strand
CCGGCAGCAGCCCCACCAACTCCGCACGGACCGGATCTGCCGCCCGGCGCAGTTCCATGCTGCGCTTGCCGATGAAGTCGCGCTTGGTCTTGGAGATCATGCCACCCAGCCCCAGGTCGATCACATCGGAGGTGCCATCGACCTCGTGTCCCGTCGAGATGTAACCGGCCTCGACCCGCAGGATGTGGTTGGCTTCCGAACCGATCGGCGCGATGCCGAGGCGGGCCCCCGCACCGATGATATGCGACCACAACTCGACAGCGTGCTGCGGCGCCGTGTTGACCTCGAAGCTGAGTTCACCCGTCCAGCTCACGCGGAAGACGCGGGCCGGCAATCCGGCGACCATTCCCTCGCGCAGGGTCATGAATGGAAAACCCTGCGGGGAGACGTCGAAATCCGGCTGCAAGGCCGTCAGCAGCTCTCGTGCCCCGGGCCCGCAGATCGTCGCGTTCGCCCAGGCGCTCGTCACGGGAACAAGCGCGACGTCGAGATCCGGCCGATGCACGTTGAGCAGCATCTCGATGTGCTGGTGCACACGATCGGCCGCGCCGGTCGAGGAGTGCAACAGCCAATTTCGTGCGTCGAGCCGGAACGTGACGCCGTCATCGAGGACGAGGCCGTCGTCCGTCAGCATCACGCCATAGCGCCCGCGTCCCTCGCGCAAGTTCGAGAAATCGTTGACGTAGAGCAGATCGAGCAACTCGGGCACGCCGCTCCCTGCCAGGAGAAACTTCCCCAAAGGCGAGCCATCGTACACGCCCACGGCTTCACGCACGATGCGGGCCTCTCGCTGCGCAGCTTCCTGCCACGTCTCACCGCTTCGCAGATAGTAGCCGGGCCTCTGCCAGCGCAATCCCGCCTCGTACATCACCGCACCGTTGGCAATGTGCCATCCGGTCAGTGGCGTGTGCCGCCAAGGATAGAGACGCGGCCCATTGCGCGTGCCCGCGATTGCGGCGAACTCGATCGGCACGAAGGGAGGGCGGAACGTGGTAGTGCCGACGTCGGCCAGGGACTGCCCCTTCATCTCCGCGACCGCGCCGATGACCGCCATGTTGCCGATCTTGCCTTGTTCGACGCCCATGCCCGCAGTCGTGTAGCGCTTCACCAGCTCGATCGAATCGAAGCCTTCGCGCACTGCGAGACCGAGATCCGCCGTCGTAACGTCATTGGCGAGATCCACGAAGACTTTGCCCCGACCGCGCGCGGCCGGCGCAGACCAGATGGACCGCCCCGTGGAAACGGATTCCCGAGCCGCTGCCGGCAAACGAACATCTTCCGGGGACCGGCCCAGAAGATGGCAGGAGGCCCGTGCGGCCGCGAGGCCTTCTGCAAGACATGCGTCGGTGGCGTATGCTCCGTTCGCCGCACCGACGATGCTGAGCGTCCGCGTCTTCGGTATCGCCCTGAAGGCTGAGATCGTCTCGTCAAAGTGCGCCTTCGTGTTCCGACTCTGCGAGGCCAGATGTATCGCCGGGCTCCAGCCGCCGGACACAGCGAGCAAATCACACTCCAGCCTGCGCTCGTTCCCCGATTGCTCGCGCACCGTGACGCCCGTGACGCCGCGCGCGCCATGAGCCGCGACGGCCGTACCATGGATTGCACCGTCCGACGGCGGTGACCGCGGATCGACGAGAGCTGCGAGAGCGCCGACGGCGCGCAGGCGACCAGCGAGCGCAACGGCGGAATCGGTATTGGCATATACGACCACACGCCGCCCCGGCAGGACGCCATACCGGCCCAGATACGTCGCGACGGCCGCCGCCTGCATGACCCCCGGCCGATCGTTGTCTCGAAGCGGCAGTGCGCGCTCGATCGCACCGGCGGCGGCGATCACGGTCTTCGCACGAACCTTCCAGTTGCGAAAATCCAGATCGGGCGCATCCGTCGGCTCGTACTCTCGAACCGTCAGATAGTTGTGCTCGTGGAAGCCCCATACCGTGGACCGCAGCAGTACGCGCACGCTCGGCATCGAGCGCAGCTCGGCGAGAACCGCAGCAATCCAATCGGCGGCGGGACGTCCGTCGAGTTCCACCTCGTCATCGATCAGCCGGCCGCCCGCCCACTGCGACGCCTCTGCCAGCGTGACGCGGAGCCCTGATCGCGCGGCTACGAGGGCGGCGGCGAGACCGGCAGGGCCCGCGCCCGCAATCAGAACATCGGTGTGCGCGAACCGGCTCTCACCTGCCGGCTGCCACGCTTCTCCTGGTGGAACCTTGCCGAGACCGGCCGCGGCCCTGACGAACGGCTCGAACAGGTGCCAGTTCGGTCGCATGAAGGTCTTGTAATAGAAGCCCGCCGGCAAGAGCGGCGCGAATGCCTGCGCCACCGCACCGACATCGAAGGCGGCCGAAGGCCAGGCATTGACGCTGCGATACTCGGCACCGTCCTCGACCAATGTCGTCGCGGCCTGCAGATTTGTCATGTGCCGTGGGCGTCTGCGCTCGATCGGCGGACATGGATCCTCGTAGCCGGCTCCGACAATTCCGCGCGGCCGGTGCAGCTTGAAACTCCGGCCGACGATGCGCACGCCCGCGGCGAGAAGGGCCGAAGCGACGCTATCTCCTTCGTATGCGCCAACGGCCTTCCCGTCGAATGTGAAGCTCAGCGGCCTACCGCGATCGACCAAGCCGCCTCGAGGCAGTCTCAACGAACCGCTCATGATGCGGCCTTACCGATCAGTGCCACGCTGGAGATCTCGTGCGTGGTCGTATCGCGTTCGACCGAAAGCCAGGCTCCACAACCACGCACATGCCACCATCGCTCCTGGTGGATGCCGCGGCGGTTGGCCCGCATCACCACATAGTCGGACCAGTCCGCGTCGGAGTGCCCGGCGGGGTCCCGCGGGCGCGGTGGATGAGCCTCGCCTGCGCAGATGAACTCGGATTCAGGGCGCACCCCGCACCAAGGACATTCGATCGACAGCATCAATACGCTCCTACCTCTGTGCGACCGTCCCGGCCTCGAGCAACAGCTTCAGACCCGTGAAGCGCTCCAACTGGAAGGCTTCAGCGAGCGGATGCGGTGTGCCTGTCGCCAGAAGATGCGCATAGGTCAGACCGCCGACCGGAATCGACTTGAATCCGCCGTACCAGCCCGTGCTCACGAACAGTCCGGAAACCGGCGTCGCCGAAATGATCGGACTGGCGTCGTAGGCGAACTCGATCGCCCCACCCCATTGGCGCAGCATCTTCAAAGAGCCGAACCGGGGAAAGATCTCGACGAGAGAAGCCACGACGTCTTCGAAGGTCTGGAAATGACATCCCTGGCGATAGGACGGAATCGGATCGGTGCCGCCGCCGATCACGATCTCCCCCTTGTCCGACTGCATGGCATAGAGCCCGACGTCGGGAAAATTCGCGATCACGTCGATGATCGGCTTGACCGGCTCCGACACGAAAGCCTGGAGATTCCGCGTCACGAGAGGCAGGGAGAGCCCGGCTCGGGCAGCGACATCGCTCGTATTGCCCGCAGTGGCGAGGGCGACCTTCTTCGCCCTGACCGCCCCGCGCGACGTCTCGACGCCGACGACGCTGCCGTCGGCGCCGCGCAGGAAGCCCGTGACTTCCGTCTGCTGGTGGATCTCGACGCCTCGCGCGTCGGCGGCACGCGCGTATGACCAAGCGACCGCATCATGTCGCGCCATCGCAGCTTCTGGATGGATCACACCAGCAAGCGGCGGCAAGCGTGCGTTCCGGAGATACCCCATCGCCGGGATCCGCCGGCGCACCTCGTCCACGTCGACGATCTTGTAGGCCGGACCATGCAGCGCCATCGCCATCGAGCGCCGCCGCAGATCGCGAAGCTTTCCCCAGCTCTGCACGAGATCGACCATGCTGCGCTGGCTGAAGAGGATGTTGTAGTTAAGCTCGCGCGTCATCGCTTCGTAGAGCTTCACGGAGACATCGTGGAACCGGATCGAGACATCGCGGAGGTAGTTCGAGCGGATCGTGTGGGTGTTGCGCGCCGTATTGCCCCCGCCGAGCCACCCCTTCTCGATGACGGCGACGTTGCTGACCCCGTGCTTGGCGGCGAGGTGATAGGCGGTCGACAGGCCATGCCCACCGGCGCCGACGATGATCACATCGTAGGCCGACTTGAGCGGAGGCGCGCGCCAGGCCCGCTCCCATCCCTCGTGATGGCGGACCGCATTGCGCGCGAGCGTGAGAAAGGAGTACCGCTGCATCTGCCGTTGCGATCCATCACATCGGGGAATTGATTTTGCGCAAACATGCTTGCATGATGTAGTCGGTCGCGCAACATCGGTCCGGCCTTGGGAGGGGATTTGCCGACATTCCGACAGATCGAGGCATTCCAGGCGGTGATGACCAACGGCAGCGTCACCAAAGCCGCGGATGCGCTCGGGTTGGGCCAGCCCGCGGTGAGCCGCCTCATCGCCGACCTCGAAGAGGCCGTCGGACTGCGCTTGTTCGTGCGGACAGCGCGTTCACTGGTTCCGACGACGAAAGCGCGTGAACTTGCGCGCGAGGTCGAGCGCTCGTTTCTCGGCATGAACCACATCTGCTCGACCGCCCGGCGCCTCGCCGAGAGCGACCACGGTGCGGTACGGATCGCCGTCGTGCCGAGCCTGCTGGACGAGATCGTTCCGGAGCTGCTGGGACCGTTCACGAAGGCCCATCCCGAGATCGGCGTTTCTCTGGAGGTCGCAACGACGCTCGAGACGGCCGAACTGCTCTCGACGGTCAACTGTGATTTCGGCATCACAAACGAGCATACTCTCGTCAACGGGCTCAACGTTCAGGTGGTTGCGCGCAGGGCGGCCGAATGCGCCATGCCGCGTCGCCACCGCCTCGCGCAGTTCGGCCGACCTCTGAAACCAGAGGACTTCGAGGGTGAGCGCTTCGTATCGTTCATGCCGACATCCGGATTTCGACGCCAGATCGACAAGATCTTCGACGCAGCGCAAGTCCGACGGGATTTGCGTTACGAGGCGCGGACGACTGCAGCCGCGTGTGAAATGGTGCTCGCCCTCGATGCCGTGACGATCCTTCCGGTCGCGCCGAGGATCGACCCTGGATCGCGCCTGCGGCTGCTGCCATTCCAACCGGAGCTCGTGTCGCAAGTCGCGCTGTTGCGGCAACGCCATCGGACCCTCACGCCTGCCGCAGAACAATTCGCCGCTTTCGTCCGCGAAAGGCTCCATGCGCTCGGTGGGCAGAAGTTGTCCCTGACGCGCGGCTCTGCCCGGGTCATCAAGTCCATGGCGGCCGTTTCTACCGCCAGGGGCCGGCGGCGGGCGCACCGGCAGGGGGCTGCCCAATGACCGCGCGCGGGGAGCCCCAGGCAGCCGGACGCTTGCGGCGCAACAGCCACATCCCTTGGTACCGTTCGAAATGGTTCGATATCGCCCAATTCACGATTATCGCGGGCGCACTGCTGTGGCTGATCGTCAGCGGCGCACGCAGCATGGGCTACGCATGGCAGTGGGGTAAGATTCCACGCTATCTCTATCGTATCGTGGATGGCGAGTTCATCCTCGGACCGCTGCTGAAGGGGCTTCTGGTCACTCTCAACCTCACGTGGATCTCCATGCTGCTCGCAATGGCGATCGGATTGGCCGTGGCGATGCTGCGTTTGTCGCCCTCGCTCGTCGGGCGAGGCGTCGCCCGGGTCTACATCGAGTTGATCCGCAATACGCCGATGCTCATCCAGATCCTCATCATCTATTTCATCATCGCGAAGATATTCGCGATTCCACGCTTCTGGGCCGGCGTGCTGTGCCTGGCGCTCTACGAGGGCGCTTTCGCCGCCGAGATCATCCGGGGGGCCATAACCGCGGTGCCGCGCGGGCAGATGGAAGCGAGCCGAAGCCTCGGGCTTTCGACTTTCCATGCCTACAGAGACGTCATCCTCCCCCAGGCGCTGCCGCTCATCATCCCGCCCATGGCAGGCGTACTGGTCAATCTGGTGAAGCATTCGGCGATCGTGAGCGTGATCGCCGTCTTCGACCTCGCCACGGAAGCGCGGACGGCGATCGCGGATTCCTTCCTCGCGTTCGAGATCTGGCTGGTGACCGCAGCCATGTATCTGACCATCACCATATCGCTGTCGCTTGTCGCCGGTGCCGCCGAGCGACATTATCGCCGTCACCGCCTGAACTAGACGCAACTTTCATAGGAGGATCTCTCATGAGTTGGATGGCAAGAGCCCTGGCTGCCTGTCTGATTGCAGTCGCAGCACTCTCGAACGGCGCGGGCCACGCAGAAGCGCAAGGACCACTGATCGATGCGATCAAGAAGCGCGGCAAGATGCAGGTGGCCTTCGGAACCTTCGTTCCATGGGCTGTCCGCGACAAGCAGGGCAACTGGATGGGGTTCGAGATCGACGTGTCCACCAAGCTGGCCAAGGACATGGGCGTCGAACTCGAACTGCTGCCGACCCAGTGGGACGGCATCATCCCGGGCCTGATCGCCAGCAAGTACGACTTCATCATCGGCGGGCTCAGCATTACTCCGGCGCGCCAGGAGCAGATCGACTTCACCAACGGGTACTCGACCTCGGGCCAGGGCGTCGCAGCGAACAAGGCACTCGCCGAGAAGCTGCAATGGCCGGAAGGATACAATGACGACAAGGTGACATTCGTGTGCCGCCGCGGCGTCGCCGCCTGCAAGACGATCGCGGAGCGGTGGCCGAAAGCGACCCTGCGCCAGTTCGACGACGACTCCATCGCCTATCAGGAAGTCATCAACGGCAACGCGCACATCATCATGGCGAGTGAGCCGCGTCCGCGCTTCGCCGTCATCCAGAACCCCGACAAGCTGTTCCAGCCGACCAAGGACTACGTGACCACCGGCGTGGAAGGCATGGGCGTCCGCAAGGGCAACCCGGAAGCGCTCGCGTTCCTGAACGACTGGATCGCGAAGAACAAGGCGTGGCTCGAAGA
The DNA here is from genome assembly GCA_964389095.1 of uncultured Hyphomicrobiaceae bacterium. GTDB lineage: Bacteria > Pseudomonadota > Alphaproteobacteria > Rhizobiales > Hyphomicrobiaceae > JABFRJ01. Next base: position 48,396 of record CAYMEB010000007.1, on the reverse strand, counting down.
GCGCCATACCTATTGGTTCAAGACGCGCGACTGGGCCGGAAACGCTGCATCGAACTGAGACAACATGCAGCTTCGGTCAGCCCCCATCGCTGCAACCGCCGCGCCGCCGCAGAAGATGCGGCCGGCGCGGCGGCGCATCCGACTGACATGGATCGATGCCGTTGCACTCACGGTCATTGCACTTTTGTTGTTGTTCGTCGTTTGGCGAACAAGCGCCGTGCTGGACTACCGTTGGAACTGGAGCGCGGTGTGGCCGTTCGTCTTCAAGACCGACCCGAAGACAGGAGCCTGGCAGCCGAACCTCATCGTGCAGGGATTGCTGACGACCCTGCGCCTCGCCGTCTGGGGCATCGTCCTCGCCGGCATCATCGGCGTCGCGATGGGCGTGATGCGAGCCAGCAAGCGGCTTCTCCCCCGGCTGATTTCCGGCGCCTACGTCATGATCATCCGCAACATCCCGCCGGTGGTCTTCGTATTCATATTCGTCTACTTCATCGCAAGCCAGATCCTGCCGAGCCTGGGCATCGGCGATCGGGTGCGCACACTGGGACCGACGGCACAGTGGTGGATCTCTGTGCTTTTCGGCGAGATCAGGCTGATCGAGAACTTCGTCGTCGGCCTGCTCTGTCTGGCACTCTTCTCCGGCGCCTACGTGACCGAGATCGTGCGGGCGGGCCTGCAGTCCGTCGCCAAATCCCAGATCGAAGCCGGTGAAAGCCTGGGCTTGTCCCGCGGCGACATCATGCGCTTCATCGTGTTCCCCCAGGCAATGCGCAACGTGCTGCCGCCGCTGGCGGGGCAGTTCATCCAGTTGATCAAGGATTCGTCCCTGGTTTCGCTCGTCTCCATCCAGGAGCTGTCCTTCATGGCGCAGGACGTTCAGGTCGCGACGCAGCGCGTGTTCGAGGTTCTGCTGTTCGTGGCGACACTCTATTTCGCGATCTGTTTCGGTCTTTCACAGCTCTTCGCAAGACTGGAACGGCGGTCAGCCAGAGCGTACCGGTGACGATGACCAAGCGATCCACTCCAGCATCCACAAACATCGACCTGACGCTTGCGGGCAAGCGGATGGGACGCCTCGATCTCGTCTGGTCCGACAACATCCACGCCTATGGGGTTATTCCCGTTCCGATCGCAGTCGTCTCGAGCGGCGCGGGCCCGCTGGTGCTGGTGACGGCGGGCGTGCACGGCGACGAGTACGAAGGCCTCGTCATCGCCCGCCGCCTGTACAGGGAGCTCGATCCCGATGCGATCAGCGGTACGGTCATCATCATGCCGGCGACGAACCTACCCGCTGTTCGAGCTGCCTCGCGCGTCTCGCCCATCGACGCCGGCAACCTGAACCGCGCGTTTCCCGGGGACACGTTGCACGGGCCGACGGAAATGATCGCCGATTTCATCGAGCGCGAACTCCTGCCGCGCACCGACTATGCGATCGACCTGCACTCCGGCGGCACACGATCCTTCTACACTCCATGTGGCTACGTCTATGCGTTCGGCAGCACCGAGTTCCGGCGACGCAAGCTGGCAGCTGCGCATGCCTTCGGCGCCCCCCATACGGCCATCGTCGCGGCAACGTCTTCGGGCAGATCGCTCTCGGCGGCCTGCGAACGCCACGAGGTCGTCATGGTCGCAACTGAACTCGGCGGCGGCGGCGTGCTCGACCGACGGGCGATGGAATTGGGTTATGCAGGAACACGGGCGCTGCTCGCCCATGCGGGCGTACTGAAGGGGGACGCGGCCGGGCGGCGAACCTCGCTCGTCTACGTCGAAGGACGTCGAACCTTCGTGACCTCTCCGATCGACGGTATGCTCGAACATGTCGCCGAGGTGGGCGACGAGGTGGAGCAGGGACAACTCGCCGGACGGGTGTGGCCGATGGATGACCCGGCGCGGGAGCCCACCGAACTGCACTTCCCCGCGGCGGGGACGGTGCTGGCGCGCCGAGCGACGCCGCTTCTCTTGGCCGGGGATACGCTCTGCCATACCGGTCGGCGGATCAATGACGAGGAGTTTCTCGCTATCGGGACGGGAGGCCGGTCGTGACTGATCGCGCGACAGCCGAGAACGGACCGATCATATCCGTGCGTGGCGTGAACAAGTGGTTCGGCACATTTCAGGTGCTTTCCGACATCGACCTCGAGGTGCGGCGCGGGGAAAAGGTGGTCGTGTGCGGCCCATCGGGCTCGGGCAAATCGACCTTGATCCGTTGCCTCAACCGTCTCGAAGAGCACGACGAAGGCGAGATCGTCGTCGATGGCGTGGTCCTGGATCACAACACGGCGAACATCGCGGCGGTACGCCGCGAGGTCGGCATGGTCTTCCAGCAGTTCAATCTGTTCCCTCACCTGACCGCATTGCAGAACTGCACACTGGCGCAGATGCGCGCAAGGGGCACGTCGCAAGCCGAGGCAGAAGCGCGTGCGATGGCATATCTCACCAAGGTTCGCATACCGGAGCAGGCAGGGAAGTTTCCGGGGCAGCTGTCGGGCGGCCAGCAGCAGCGCGTGGCGATCGCCCGCTCTCTGTGTATGGAGCCCAAGATCATGCTGTTCGATGAGCCGACGTCGGCGCTCGATCCGGAGATGATCAAGGAAGTGCTCGACGTCATGAGTGATCTCGCTCAGTCGGGCATGACGATGGTTTGTGTGACCCACGAGATGGGATTTGCCCGTCGCGTCGCGGACACGATGATCTTCATGGACAAGGGCCGCATCGTCGAGCGGGCACCTCCCGCCACGTTCTTCAGCTCCCCCCAATCCGACCGAACCAAGCTCTTCCTGAGCCAGATTCTTTCCCACTGAGAGCCAACCGGGAGACGAGACGATGTATCTGCGAAACACCTGGTACGCTCTGGCGAAGCGAGATGAAATCGCCGAACCGCTGAAACCGTTCAGGGTCCTCGGCGAGCAAATCGTCGCCTACCGCAAAGCGGATGGGACACCCGTCGCACTCGAAGATGCCTGCCCGCATCGAAAGCTACCGCTGTCGATGGGAACGCGGCAGGGCGACAGGATCGTCTGCGGCTACCACGGCCTCACGTTCGACGGGGCAGGCATGTGCGTCGCCGCGCCGACGCAGGGAAGAATTCCGTCGACCGCGCGCGTCAAGAGCTATCCCGTCATGGACAAGTGGGGCCTGGTGTGGATCTGGATGGGCGATCCGGCGAAGGCTGACGCCGGCAAGCTGATCGATATCGAGAACGCGACTGCGCCCGGCTGGGGCATCACCACCGGCGACAGCATGGTTTGCGGCTGTAACTACCTCTACCTGACGGACAATCTTCTCGATCCTTCACACGTCGCGTGGGTTCACGTCACATCGTTCGCGGCGCCGGGCACCGAGGATACGCCACTGGAGATCACGCCATCGGCGAAGGGCGTGGTCGTTTCCCGCTGGATGCTCGACCGTGATCCGCCGCCGTTCTACGCGCCGCTGCTGCAATTCAAAGGCAAATGTGATCGCCTGCAGCATTATGAGGTGCGCTACCCATCCCTCGGCATCAACAAGTCGATCTTCACTCCTGCAGGCACCGGCGGGCACGGGAAGGCGCTGCACGAGAAGGCCTACATGATGGTCTCGTATCACTTCCTTACGCCGGTCGACGAAAAGACGACGCGATACTTCTGGCTGCAGAACCGCAATACGGATGCGGCGAACACCGAACTGACGGCACAGATCGCAGCGGGTGCGCGCCGTGCCTTCGAAGAGGATCGCACCGTACTCGAGGCGGTGCACGCCGGCATGGCGAACAAAACGACGCCGAATCTCGATCTCGCGCTCGATGCAGGAGCACTGCGGTTCCGCAAGGGACTGCAATCGCTGATCGACCAAGAGGTCGCTGCCTGAGCATTTCCATCATCGCCAGACCACTCGCCAAGGGAATACGGAATTGACGGACACAGCAGCGCAGGCGCGCAACCCGACAGTCACATTCGCGCGGTCGAAGAAAACCGTCCCATGGGACGAAAAATTCTCGAACCTGCTCGAGTTTGCCGAGGCGCAGGGACTGAAGCCCGACTTCAGCTGCCGAGCCGGCGTTTGCCGCACCTGCGAATGCGAACTCTTGTCTGGAAACCTCGCCTACGATCCAGAGCCGCTCGATGCGCCCGAGGAGGGAATGGCATTCATCTGCTGCTCCAAACCCGACGGCGACGTTTCACTGAACATCTGAGGCGAGGGGTGGCACCATGCGCCTGGAGTTGATGACGACGGACGCGGTCTCGCGCTATCTCACACGGTCGGCGGCGATCATCGTTCCGGTGGGCTCCACCGAGCAACACGGACCGGACGGCCTGATCGGCACAGACCACTTGTGCCCTCAAGCGATCGCCCGGCGCTATGGTGCGCGCGACAATGTCGTCATCGCCCCGACGATCACCTACGGCATGTCGCAATTCCATCTCGCCTTTCCAGGCACGGTCTCGCTGCGCCCCTCGACACTGGCGGCACTGGCGCATGACGTGATCGCATCGCTCGCCGCCACCGGCTTCAGGCGCATCTACTTTCTCAACGGCCACGGCGGGAACATCGGGCCGCTGCGTTCGGCGATGCAGGAATTCTATGCGGCGCGCTCTTTGGCCGGGGAGCGTATGCCCGCGCCGGTCCACTGCCGCATCCGCAGCTGGTGGGAGCTGCCTCAGGTCGACGCCCTGCGCCGCCAACTCTACGGCGCAGGCGAAGGCTACCACGTGACGCCGAGCGAGGTGGCGATCACCATGGCCGCCCATCCCGAGCACATCGGCAGGATCGATCGCCCGCCGCCGCCGACCGATCCCGGCGATGTGCTGATCCATTCCGGCGACAATTACTACGACGCGGCGGATTTCAAGGTGCGCTACCCGGACGGGCGCGTCATCTCCCACTCCGCGCTGGCCACCCCGGAACATGGCGAGCGCCTTATCGCCGCCGGCATCGAGGACCTCGCAGCCGACTTCAGCGCCTTCGCTTCCAGCGGCTGATGTGCCGGCGGTCGCCGCCGGGCGAACAATCGCCTCCGCGTCGGGCCTCGGCTGCAGGTGCCTGCGCCACGCGCATGTAATCAAGCTCTGGCGATCGCGCCGATTGCGGATACGGCTCTGTGCGCGATAGCAAGAAGCCGCTTGCGCGACTCGCCCGCTCGCGCCCGGATGGCGAGGGAGAAAATCGTCGCGCTCAGCATTTCGGCGATAGACGCAAGGGGCCCATCGGCAAGCTCGCCACGAAAGCGCCGAGCAATGGCTGCTGCGATGAGACCATCCATCTCTGCGAGAAAACTCGAGAGCACTTTCCTGACTGTCGGATCGGCGCCAGCGGCAGTCGTTGCCGTCGTTGCAATCAAGCAACCGAGATGTTCACCTTTGGCGGGCGCGTAAACGTCGATCGCGCCGAGCAGGAGACTGCGCGCCGCATCCTCGAGTGTGTCGCCTTCATCGAGTGCGGCTTCCATGGCCGATTTCGCCATCGCCGCATACTCCCCGAGCACTCCCGCGTAGAGCGCGCTCTTGTCGCCGAACGCCGCATAGAGGCTCGGCTTGTTGATGCCCATCGCCTGCGTGAGGTCATCGAGCGTGGCGCCGTCGAAGCCGTGCAGCAGGAAAACCTGCGTCGCCGCGCGGAGTGCATCTTGGGTGTCGAATGATCTGGGTCGCGCCATGCCTGGTCTCGTTCTGTACCGGCAAGAATATAATGTTTGACACGATCCCGCCAGTTACTTACTTTTCGGTACAAAACTGGCTCGGACCGAGGATGAAGGCATCGTCGTGGAACTCTTCTATTCGCCGATGGCTTGCTCGTTAGCATCGCACATCACATGCCGCGAGGCCGGCCTCCCGGTCACTCTTCGGCGCGTGACCTTGTCGACGAAGGAGATCGAAGGTGGCGGCAGCCTGTTCGACATCAATCCGAAGGGAGCGGTCCCCACTCTGCGCCGCGACGACGGCAGCGTTCTGACCGAGGGCCCAAGCGTCCTGCAGTACCTGGGTGACCTTAGGCCGAACAGCGGCCTGTGCCCACCTTTCGGGAGCGACCAGCGTTACCGCGTCATGGAATGGCTGAATTTCATCAGCACCGAACTGCACAAGCGCGTCTTCTACATGATGTTCACGCCCGAGAGCGATGCCGCAGCCAAGGCCGCGGCGCGAGCCGCTGCACCGAAGCGGCTCGCCATCGTGGACAACGCCTTCGACGGCCGCATGTACCTCGTCGGGGACCGCTTCACGGTCGCCGATGCATACCTGTTCTGGTGGCTAACGCTGGCCGAGCGCGTCGGAATCGCCACGCGTGAGTACCGACACCTCGACGCTTTCAGGACAGCCTGCGCCGCGCGGCCCGCTGTGCGAGAGGCGAACGAATTCGAGATGGCCCAGGCAAACCGCTGAACCGATCGAGGCAAGGGCTTCGCCCCCGGATCATACCAGTTTCGAACCGAGATCGGAGACACGCGATGTATTTTGTGGCCGATGCGCTGAAAATGATCCGGGAAATCCGCAGCAAGGGCGGCGTGATCGAGCTGTGGGGCGCGCTGCTGAACGTACCGCAGTTCATTGGCGGCCTGATCTTCATCGGAACGATCGAGGGGCGCCTCATCTTGGCGACCCTCATCGTCACGCTCGTCGTCGCGGGGCAGATACACAAGCGGAGCCCCTTTTCCCGCCTGATCGGCATTTGTCATCTGCCGTGGTGTGCACTGCTGCCCTGGCTCGTGCATCGTCTCACCATTGTCGAGTACACAATGGCGATCAAATCCTGGTTATATTATGTGGTGGCGGTGATCTTTGTCAGCCTGATCCTGGATGCCGCCGATTTTTTTAGATACGTCCGCGGTGACAGAACGTACTCCTGGTCCGCGTGACCCAGAGTTGCGGGCCAGACGCGCCCGGCCCGGCCGAACATCGCATTCTCGGGCGCTTCGATCGTCCGTCGGGACCGCGCGACTCGCATTTTTTCCGCCGATCGCTGCGCAATGACAGCGCGTGGCCGACACTGCACCTTTCCCTTCGTCGCGACATCCCTGCAGTTGCCCGGTGCTTTTTCCGCGGAGGACTGATCGCACAACACGGGTATCGCTGCTCGTGAGCGCCGCTGGACGCAAGCCATAGGCAATGGCCGTTTCAGCGCGGACGGAGGCGAGCACTCTTCCGGATCGGTGTGACCGGCGCATCGTCAGCGCCGACAATGAGCACGCCGACACTCGCGGCTGCAGGAGCGCGGCGCGGCACTACCGGCGCTCGATCTGGCTCACCCCGTATCGCCGTTCGAGGCGGCGGACGAACCACGACGCAAGGAGAATGAGCAGCAAGTACTCCACCACCAGCGCCGTGTAGATTTCGAGGGGGCGATACTCGACGAGGGTCAACTCATTAGCCCGCCGGGTCAGTTCCTGCAGGCCGACCACCGAAATCAGCGAGGACATCTTGAGCACGTAGACGAACTGGTTGCCCAATGCGGGCAACACGCGGCGCAGCGCTTGCGGCAAGATGATGAACCGCATCGTGTGCCAGGGCGAGAGGCCGAGCGCCTGGCCGGCCTCCCGCTGTCCACGCTCGACCGATTGAATGCCGGCTCGGAAGATTTCAGCCTCGAACGCCGAATCCGACACCGCCAGCGCGATCACGCCCGCAGTGAACACGCCGAACTGCAATCCGAGCACGACGGGAAGACCGTAGTAGACCCACAACAGCAGGACGAGGAGCGGGATCGAGCGGAAGACCTCGACATAGGTCCGGTTCAGTGCGCGCAAGACACGCCGCTTCGACAGCGCCAGCATGGCGACCGCCGCCCCGACGACGAAAGATATCGCGATCGCTACGACCGAGATGGAGACCGTCCACCACAGCCCTTGCGCCAGGAACGCGAGATTCTTCTGGCCGCGAGGGTCGAACGGCGAGACGACGTGCCAGCCCCACGTGTACGTGCTTTGAGCGCAGCCTCCGAGCGCCAGAGCAAGTCCGCAGGCAACAGCTGTCAGCGCCAGTTTCGCCGAACGCGACGGAAGCACCGGCTCACGTCCGGGGCAGCCACTGAGCCTCGAGCGCGTCGAAGAAGCCCTCGCTCTTCTTCAACGTGATCCACGTGTTGACGAAATTGAGCCAGGCGAAGTCATCCTGGCCGACCACGTAGGCGAACGGCCGACGATTGCGCATCTCCGAGCCCGGTACGTTGATGGCGAGTTGGTCGAAGCGCTTGATCAGCGTGGACGCCTCGACGTTGCTGGTGATGGTCACGTCGGCACGGTTCGCCAGAACTTCCTGAAAACCGGTCGCGGGCGCCTGCACGCCTTTGATCTCCGCCTTGGGGAAATGGCGCTTCGCCTGCTCTTCGAACACCGTACCCATACTGACCGCGACCCGCACGCCAGCCGCGTTGATGCTCTCCCAGGTATTGAACTTGGCGGCGTTCGACTTGAGGGACAGGGGAACCGTGCCGGCTTCCAGATAGGGCAGCGTGAAGGCCGCCGTACGCGCCCGCGCCATGTTCACCGAGGCGCCCGAGAAGATGTCGAAGCGGTTTGCGGCAATGCCGGCGACCAGTTGTGCCCACTCCGTCGCGACCCATTCGATCTTCACGCCCATATCTTTGGCGAGTTCGGTCATCGCGGCGATGTCGAAGCCCTTGTACTCGTTGGAGCCCGGATCGCGGAACGACATAGGGTTGAAATCACCGGTGGTACCAATCCGGACGCTGCCGCGTTCCAGGATCTGCGCCAGCCGGGATTTACCACCGGCAGCCTGAGCGTTCGCCTGGCGATGTCCGGCGGCGACGGCCGAAACTGCCACCCCTCCCAATGCGAGCACTTTGGTCAAGTCGCGGCGCTTCATGATGTCCTCCCTCGATGCCAGGGCAATTGATTGACTGGCCAACCGTATCTGTCAATCTTCGCACGAGGAATTCGAGATCGGGCATCCGCGCGACATGGGAACGGAGCAAAAGCGCCATACGGCGGTGAAGAACATGCTGTTCGCTTGTGCCGGGGCGCGTCCGGGAGACCGCCTCTTGATCCTGCGCGAGGACCCGGCGCACGGTTACTACGGTCGTGGTCTCGACACCGAAATTGCGACGACCGCCGAGGACCTGGGGCTGGCCGTAAAAGTCGTCGATGTGCCGGTCTATGCCGAGATCGGCGCATTGCCCGCAGAACTCGAGCCGGCATTTCGCGAAGCCGACCATGCGCTCTTCCTCGCGCGGCTCGGCGACCAGATCCGTTTCCTCGAAGTACCGGGCGGCGCCCGTGCGATCGTGAGCTACGTGCTCGACGTCGACACGTTGACATCCGAATTCGCCACGGCGCCGTACCAAGCCTTCGTGGAGCTCAAGCACGCCTTCGACGGTCTGTTCAGGAACGCCGCGCGCATTCGGGTCACGTGTGCCTCGGGTACGGATTTCTCCGGGCGCCTTCCGCCGGGCGATGGGCACCGCAAGATGGACGTCACCGTGAAGCGCTTCCCGATGTCCGTGTTCGCGCCGCTCGACGCCGGCGGCTTCAGCGGGCGCGTCGCGGTCGATCATTTTCTGGTCGGAACCGGCTCTCGCTACTACGATCCTTACGCCATCCCACTCGACGATTCCGTCTTTGCCGAGATCGACGGAGGGAGGATCTGCGGCTGGCGCGGCCCCGAGGCCGCGACAGCGCGGGTTCGGGCACACTACGCATTCGTCGGAAGCCGCTTCGATGTCGACGCCGACGTGGTTCACTCCTGGCATGCCGGCATACATCCAGCCTGCGCCTACACTGGCTCCGCCGCCGCCCATTTCGAACGCTGGAGCGGCAGCGCCTTCGGCAATCCGCGCCTGCTGCACTTCCACACCTGCGGCGCCTACGCGCCGGGCGAGATCTGCTGGAACGTGGTCGACCCTACCATCGAGATCGACGGACGCGCGGTCTGGCGCGAAGGACGCATCGAGATCGGCGCGGTGCCGGACGCTCAGCGTATCCTGGATGCCTACCCCGGGGTACAGAGCCTGTTCGAGACCCCGGTGCGGGATATCGGCATCAATCGCGCGCGGACATCCACGTCATGATCACCGACATGCATGCCCACTACTACGGCGGGCTCGTGGACGGGCTCAAGAAACGCTCTGCGCGTCCGACCATTACCGTCGACGACAAGGGGCGCCTGGTGCTCAACGCCATGACCGCCTCGACGGTCATGTCACCTGGATACACCGATCTTGCCGCGCGCATCGCGGATCTCGACCGCGCGGGCATCGAGCGGCAACTGCTCACGTTTCCAGGGGCACTCGGCGTCGACGTCCTCCCGATCGATGAAGCGCGCGACATCGTCCTCACGTTCAACGATGTACTGGCCGGCATCTGCGGCGACAGCAACGGGCGTTTCGTGGGGCTCGGCGGCCTGCCCTTGGGCGACATGCACGAGGCGGCGCGCGAAATGCGGCGTCTGCGGGTCGGACTTGGCCTCGCCGGCGCCATCCTGCCCGGCAACTATTTCCTGACGGCCGCAGGCGCAGAACTCCTGAGGCCTGTCTTCGCCGCCGCGAACGACGCCGGCGCTCTGTTGATGGTGCACCCTGGCCTGATGGCTGGCGAAAGCCCGCCACAAGTTTATCCCGACAATTCCATCATGCGCGCCTCTGCGCTCAATCTCCAGGCATCGCTCTCGCATATGGCACTGACATTGCTGTCCGGCGACCTGCTGCGCGACTACCCAGACATCACGTTCCAGGTGGTGAACCTCGGTGGCACCTTGCCGTTCATCTTCGAACGGATGGAAGCGATTGCGCGCTCACGGGATCTGACGGCGACCGACGTCGCGAGCGCGCTGCGCAGGCTCGTCTACGACACCGCATCGCTGGGGCCGCGCGCGATCGAAATGGCCGCAAAGGTCATCGGAGCCGACCGGATCATGTTCGGGACGGACTATCCGATCTTTCCGCCGCCCGAGCCGCGCTCGCTACTGGGCGAAGCATCACTTTCGGCAACGGAGCGCGAACTCATCGCCTCCGGCACCGCGTCCGCGCTGCTTGCGCGTCTGAACTGATGCCGAAGCCTTCGGGTCTCGATGAATGAGCCGAGCGGCCGCGGGACTTCAGCGCGACAGGATCACTTCTTGACGCCAGCCGCCGGCGCGGGAGCCTTCGCCGCCTCAGGCTTGCTGTCGTCGACGGTGCGCACGACCGAGGACGTGGGACGTTCGGCGCTCGCGCCCGGCAGGAAGCGCACATCCTTCTCGATCGCAGCATCATACTCGGCCAGCGTCTTCACCTCGGCCTTGGCGCGCATGTGAACGACCTTGTAGCCTTTGGCCTTCAGCTCGTTGAGCAACATCTCGGTGGCCTTGGCAGTGACCGGTTGGATGTCGTGCATCAGCAGGATGCCCTTGCCCTTCTTCTCGAGCTTCTCCATCACCGTCTTCACCATCTGCTCGGGTGCGCGGAACTTGAAGTCGAAGCTGTCGATGTCGGTCGAGAAGACCGCGATATTGCGGCTCTGGAGATGCTCGTAGCTTTCCTTGCTGTCCTTCAGGAACGGATAGCGGAAGAACGGCGCAATCGGCCCCCCGACGGCCCGCCGCACCGCGGAGATACCGCGCTCGATCTCGTCCTTGGCCTCGGCCACGGTCTTCTTGGCGCGAATGTCGGTATGGCTGAAGGTGTGGGTGCCGACGGTGTGTCCCTGCTTGGCCACGTCACGGATGATCTCCGGCATGCCCAGAGCCATCTTGCCGATGGAGAAGAACGTCGCTTTCGTACAGTGCTTGGCCAGCGCCGCCAGCACAGCCTCGGTATGGCCCTTCTGCGGCCCGTCGTCGAAGGTCAGCACGACCTCTTTTGGCTGCAGAAAGTCGTGCGCCTTGTAGTGTTCGAAACCGAAGCCGGGCGCGCCCGTCGTGTCGATCTCGACCGTCCGCGCCACGCCCAGCGCGTTGTCGTTGCCCGGGCAAGCCTTCTGCTGAGCCATAGCTGAGGTCGACGCGCCGGCGAGCGAGAGCGCGGCCAGAGGAACGAGCAGGTATCGGCGCATGGCGATGCCTTCCACGGTTCGAGGATCGATTCGGTTGGACTGTGTCGATATCACGCTTCAGGTGCAAGCGCACGGGCGCCGGTTCAGCGACTTTTTCTACCGGATGTGGCCGGCTCGCGGCCTCCGCGAACTCCGTCGCGGGAGCAGCTACCGCAATGCGAGCCCAGCGGATTGACCACACATCCCCGCACTGCTCTCATCCCATTTCCGTCGTCACGGGAGGAGAGTATCCATGTCAGACCGCACGCCAGCCGGGACCTTGTTCGCCGCCGCGCTCTCGATGACCGCCGCGCTCCTACTTCCTGTCGCCGCCGGGGCCCAGACCGTGTTGCGATACACGACGGGTGCGCCGAAGGGTACCCCCTGGGTCATGCAGGCGGAGCGCCTGGCGACCCACATCGCCGAAGAAAGCAAGGACGGGATGAAGCTCGACCTGTTCATCGCTGCCCAGCTCGGCAACGAACAGGACACCATTCAGCAGGTCCAGCGCGGCCGTATCGACATGGGCGGTTTTTCGACCGTCGCCGCAACGACGCTGGTGCCGGAGTTCGGCCTGTTCAATCTGCCCTTCTATTTCGCGAGCGTGAAGGAACAGGATTGCGCGCTCGACGCTCTGACGGGTGACATCACGGCGCTGCTCGACTCAAAAGGCATCCGTTTCGCCGGCTGGGCCGACGTGGGAACTTCCGACATCATCGGCAAGAAGCCGTTCCTGTCGCCATCCGAGGTGAAAGGCATCAAGGCAGCGGCGAACCCCCACCGGATCTCCGCCGTGATGTGGCAGACACTCGGCGCAAATCCGAATCCGCTCGGCATCACCGAGATCATTCCGGCATTTCAGAGCGGTATGGTCGAAGTGCAGACCCAGGTCGTCACCTTCTACGTGCCCTCCGGCCTTTCGAAGTTCGCGCCGGTGCTGACACGCATGAACCTCTCGAACACGCCGGGCATGGTCCTGATCAACAAGGGCATCTACGACAAGCTCTCCGCCGACCACCGCGCCGCCTTCGACCGGGCCATGGCCCGGACACCTGCCGCGCAGATGCGACAGGAAATCCGAGGCTTCGAGCAGGTCCTGCGCGACAAGCACGTCAAGGACGGGGGACAGGTGGTCCAGGCGAACGACGCGCAGCGAGAGGAATGGCGCAAGGCGCTCCAGCCAGCCTGGCCGGAGATGATCAAGAGCATCAACGGCGGAGAGGCATTCTTCGCAAAGCTCGAGGCGGCCCGCGGCAAGTGCAAGGGCTGATCCGCGGCTCCAATCGATCAACCATGAAAGAACGTGCCGCCGCATCCCATGCCCTGAGCGTGGGATGCGGCGGCCGGGTCTGCGGCTTCGGTGATCAGCGAACCACGCGGATCGGCATGGTCAGCTGGCGCGCCGGCTCAGTCGAGGCGGGCTTCGTCTGCAGGCTGCGAACCTGCGCATTCGACCGGCCGCTCAGGTCTGCGGTCCGTACGTACGGCCGCTTCGGGGTCAGCTGCGCCGAACCCTTGCCACCGTCACGCGGGGGAACCGGATCGGCGATCCTGCCGGGGGGAATGCGATTGACCGGCGGGATGTTCGTTTCCGGGTACTTCGGAGGACGCGGCTCGCTGACGCGCGGGGGCACCGGATCGGTGTGACGGGGAGGCTCCGTCACCTTCGGCGGCGCCGGGTCGCGCGGCTTGTGACCGCTCGGGGGCAGCGGGAGCGGCAGAGGGATCAGCGGCGGCACGTAGCTGGGCGGCTGGTAGTTCGGCGGGCGCCGGTCCGGCTGCAGCTCGGTTTGGCGGTCGGGCTGCTTCGTGGACGGAGGCGTCTGAGGCTGCTTGCTACCGGGAGGTGCCGGCGGAGGATCGCTCTTGATCGGCTGCACCTTGTTCATCAGCGGCACGGGCTGGATGCACTGCGGCGCGGGCAGATTGATGTTGACGACGATGTTGTTCATCAGCCAGTTCCAGTTCCAGAACCAGGCGCCGAAGAAGCACGGCGACCAGGGCGGGACGATCCCGACATTGATGTCGACGATGTTGATCACGAGGGGGGCGGGCAGAACGAAGATCGCGATGCCGCCGACGAAGCGTACTTCCGTGACGAGCTTGGTCGACTGGAACAGCGTCGAGTAGCTCGCCGGGCGCGCCAGACCGCTGCCGTCCTGGCACTTGGTGCCGAACTTCTTCGCATCCATGAAGATCCAGTGCTTGTCGCTGTTGAAGGCGTCGGCGGAGATCTCCTTGACGTCCTGATCGGGCGGCATCGGCGCCCAGCCGACCCAGCTGTCGCTGGTCCGCCAGACCACCCAGCCGGGGCTGAACTCGGCGCCGGCGACCCAGATCCAGCCGAGCGCGGCATCATGCGCCCAGCGACCGTAGTGATGAACGATGGCGCCCCACTCGCTGCGATCGTCGTAGTACCAGCCGAGTTCCTTGTGATGGACCCAGTTGCAGGGCGGATACGGATGCCAGCCGCGCGGGGCGACCTGCTCGGCGGGGATCCAGATTTCGCCGTAACGCGCATGGGCCTGGAACGTGCCGTAGCGGCCGAGGACCTGCTTGAACTGCTCGATCTGCTGGGCGCCCTGAGCCTGGGCAAGGGCCGCGGCTCCAATCGCCGGCACCAGGGCTGGAACGGTGGTGAAGGCGACGCCGCACGCGAGACCGGCGGCCAATCGGGTGAGAATGGAAGGGGACTTGCGCATGGCGGGGCTCCTTGATGGGCACTGTGTGAATTGCTGCCCTGATGCCCCTCTGTCGCGGCGATCCCCGAAAAGGTTCAAAGGTCGCAGCGGATTTTTCCGACCGGGACTGGAAAGTCCGCCAGAGCGCCCCCCGGCACGACCCGGGACGCCCCCCCCCCCGGGGGCGCCGAAGCCGTGGGCGGCAACGCCCGATCGCTTGACGGGTTTGCCGCCACGGTGTCGGCTGCAGGCGAAGGAGTCGCCTCTGCAAGCCGGGGCGGAACCAGCCCCGCCGGAGCCATATCAGCCAGGACACTCGACCATGCTGCCACTGGACGTGCGATTTGCATCGCTGACTGCCGAGCCTGCCGCGGCCTGCGCCTACTTCGCCGGGCCCGACCTGCACCTCGGCGCCACGCTGAAGGACGCCGACCGGCGGTCGGGCGGGGCCGTCGTTCGCGCGGCGAAGGCCGCCGGTTTCAGCGGCAAGGCCAAGTCCAGCATCGAACTCCTCGGCATCGAGGGGGCGCCCGCGGAACGGCTCCTCGTCATCGGCACGGGCGCCGACATCGGAGAGACCGAACGGCTGATGCTCGGCGGCTCGGCGGCCGGCCAACTGGCCGCGCGACAGACCGGCCAAGCGTCGATCGTCTGCGACTTGCCGGATGCACTGGGAACGACCGCGGCCGAGGCCGCGGCAGATCTCGCGTACGGCGCAGTCCTGCGCTGTTACGCATTCAAGAAGTACCGCTCGCAGCGATCGGGCGACGACGACGCGGGCGAGCGGGGCCTGAAGCGGCTCGTCGTACACTGCGCAAAGCCCGAACAGGCCGAGGCAGAGTTCGCGACCCGCAGGGCCGTCGCCGAGGGCGTGCTCCTCGCGCGCGACCTCGTCAACGAACCCGCCAACGTTTTGGGGCCCGTGGAGTTCGCCGACAGGGTCGCGGCACTGACGAGCTACGGCCTCGACGTGGAAGTCCTCGAGCCGCCGGCCATGCAGGCGCTCGGGATGAACGCTCTCCTTGGGGTGGCTCAAGGTAGCGTCAGGCCGGCGCGGCTGGTGATCGCGCAATGGCACGGCACGCGATCGAAACGCGCAAAGCCCGTGTGCTTCGTCGGCAAGGGAGTCACCTTCGACACCGGCGGCATCTCGCTGAAACCGGGCGGCGGCATGGAGGACATGAAGGGCGACATGGGGGGCGCAGCGGCGGTAGCCGGGGTGATGCTGGCGCTCGCCGCCCGCAAGGCTCCCGTAAACGCCGTCGGCATTCTCGGCCTAGTGGAGAACATGCCCTCCGGCACCGCCCAGCGCCCCGGCGACATCGTGACCTCGATGAGTGGCCAGACGATCGAGATCCTGAACACGGACGCCGAGGGCCGCCTCGTTCTGGCTGATGCGATCTGGTACGCTCAGGACCGCTTCAAGCCGCGTTTCATCGTCGATCTCGCCACGCTCACCGGCGCCATCATGGTGGCTCTCGGCAAAGAGCACGCCGGCCTCTTCTCCAACGACGACGAACTCGCCGCCGAACTCGCCGAGGCCGGGGAAGCGACCGGCGAAAAGGTGTGGCGGATGCCGCTCGGGGCTGCCTACGACAAGCTAATCGACTCGAAAACCGCCGACATGAAGAACATCGGCGGGCGTCACGGCGGTGCGATCACGGCGGCGCAGTTCATCAAACGGTTCGTCGAGGACACCGCCTGGGCTCACCTCGACGTCGCGGGGACGGCGATGGATTCGGGCAAGACCGATATCAGCCAGGGCTGGGCGTCGGGCTGGGGCGTGCGCCTGCTCGACCGGCTGGTTCGCGACAACTACGAGAAGGCAGAAAAGTGAGTCTGGACGACAAAAACGGAGGGCGACTATGCTGCCGAAAATCATTCTGACATTGGTGCAACTCTACGTCGGCTGGACGTTCGCGCCGCAGATCCGCGCAATGTTCGCGGTGAAGCTGGGCAACCTCGACATTTTCATACTGGCGGTGATCGTGGCCGTTCTGGTGTGGCTGGTCGGGCACCTCGGCGCGCTGGTACTTAAGGAAACCGCGGCGCCGACGAGCCAGACGCTCGTGGTGGTGCTCGTGCTGGCGCTGATCTTCGCTGGCCTTACGCTCGTGCCGGTCGTGACATCGACCATCAACGGCACGCTGGGCCTTCGCATCCCGACGGTGGCCTACCCGTTGCTCGGCGCCGTGCTCGGATACTTGCTGAAGCGCTGAGACGAAGAACCTTTGCGAAACGACTGCGGCGCGTCGGAAACCTCCGGCGCGCCGCTGACGTTTCAGGCAATGCCCTGCAGGACAGCAGGGCTGCTCAAACCATGCCGAGGACGACGGCGACGACGAAAGCGAACGACGTCGCGGCTGCGAGTGCGTTGATCGTGAGCCTCAACCCCATGCGCGTCTCCCATGTCGAAGGTTACTGCGCCTCGTCGATGATCCGTTTGATCGGGGACATCGATTGAGCCACAGACTTGCAGGCCGGAAGCGTCCCGTCAAAGAAAAAATCGCGCCGAACGATTTATTACACACCGAAAACTGAACGTGAATTCTCAGCAACAAGAGGCCAACCCAGATACAACAAGTCCCACCAGGTCTTGAACAAGACTTGACTCGGCCATTTGCTGCGAAGCATCATATTATTCATCTTGCATTCATGATGTTGTTCTGAGATTTGCGTAGTCATGCTTCAGATTTGTCATAACAACCCCGGTTCACCCTGAGCGCCAATCCTGCCGCTTGCCGCGCAAAACGTTGCATCCATGCAACAATGCTTCACGGCAGACGTGCAGCGACCAGAGTTCGAGATTGCTCGACACCGCCCCCTCCCGAGTGGAAAAGTGCCGCCGGCTAGACAATAGGACTCGAGAAGACATGAGCGGGTTTCAGGGGTTTGTGATCACCAAGACCGACGCCGGCCAGCAGGTCGGGTGGACCACGCTCGGCGACGACGATCTCATGGCCGGGGACGTCACGGTCCGCGTCTCCCATTCGACCATCAACTACAAGGACGGCCTCGCGCTCACGGGAAAGGCACCGGTCGTCCGGCGCTGGCCGATGATCCCCGGGATCGATTTTGCGGGAACCGTAACGGCTTCCCAGAGCCCCGACTTCAAACCCGGTGACGCGGTGATCCTCAACGGCTGGGGCTGCGGCGAGACGCACCTCGGCGGCTATGCCCAAAGGGCACGGGTCTCGGCTGGCTGGCTGGTGACGAAGCCCGCCGGCCTTTCGGCGGGCCAGGCCATGGCGATCGGAACGGCCGGCTATACCGCCATGCTGGCGGTGATGGCGCTCGAGGCGCAAGGGGTCAGCCCGACGAAGGGACCAGTGCTCGTGACCGGCGCAGCGGGCGGGGTGGGCAGCGTGGCCATCGCCTTGCTCAGCTCCCTCGGCTACACCGTCGCAGCCTCGACCGGACGGCGCAGCGAGGAAGGCTATCTCAATGGCCTCGGCGCCAGCGAGATCATCGACCGGCAGGAGTTGTCGGAGAAGCCGCGACCGCTGGCCAAAGAGCGCTGGGCGGCGGCCATCGACAGCGTCGGCTCGACGACACTCGCCAACGTTCTCAGTCAGATCCGGTACGGCGGTGCGGTCGCTGCCTGCGGTCTCGCGCAGGGCATGGATCTACCGGGCTCCGTGGCACCTTTCATCCTTCGTGGCGTCACTCTTTCCGGGATCGACAGCGTCATGGCTCCGAAGTCCCGGCGCATCGAGGCGTGGCGGCGGCTGGAGCGTGACCTCGATCGCGCAAAGCTCGAGGCGATGTCGATCAAACGGCCGCTCGGCGACGTCGTCGCCCTGGCGCCCGAGATCCTTGCGGGTAAGGTTCGTGGCCGGGTCGTGCTCGAGGTTCCGGCCTGACCACGGCCTCGACTGGTCCCGAGCAACCGCGGTCCGACGGTCATGAAATTCAGCGATCTGCCACTGAGCGAGGCCGAAGGAGCGATGCTCGCGCACTCGCTGCCGGTTTCCGGCGGCGTGCTCAAGAAGGGCAGGATGCTCTCGCGGGCGGACGTCGCTGCAATCGCGGCGACCGGCAAGACGACGGTCATGGCGGCACGGCTCGAGGCCGGGGACATCGCCGAGGAGATGGCCGCCGCCGAGGTGGCAACGTTGCTCACTGGTCCTGGCATCCGGGCCGCCGCGCCGTTCACAGGGCGGGTAAACCTGTTCTCGATGCACCAGGGCTTGGTGACCATCAACAGATCCGCCCTCGACATCATCAACGGCATCGACGAGGCGATCACCGTCGCCACGCTCCCACCATTCGAGCGCGTTTCCGCCGGAGACATGGTCGCAACGATCAAGATCATTCCCTTCAGCGTGCCACAAGCCATGCTGCAGACCTTGCGCTCGGGGGCCCCGCAGACATCCGCCATGTCCGTCGCGGCGTTCTCGCCCCATCGCGCCGGATTGATCCTCACGCGCCTTCCCGGCATGCGGGAACAGGTGCTGGAGAAGCGGGTCGCCGCGATGACGCAGCGCGTCACGGCGCTCGGCTCGACCATCGAAAGGGTCGACCGCGTCGGGCACGACATCGGTGAACTCTCCGGCGCAATCGGGCGCCATGTGACTGCCGGTCTCGATCCGATCCTGATTTTCGGAGCCTCGGCGATCGTCGATCAGCAGGATGTCGTGCCCCGCGGCCTCGTCGTCGCCGGAGGGTTCGTCGTTCGGCTCGGCATGCCGGTCGATCCAGGCAATCTGTTGATGATCGGGCACCATGGTGCGTCACGCGTCATCGGCGTCCCGAGCTGCGCCGCATCGCTGAAACGCAACGGTTTCGACTGGGTCCTGGAACGGTGCCTCGCGGGGATCGGCGTCGGGAAAGACGAGGTCGCCGCCATGGGAATCGGCGGGCTTCTCAAGGAGATTGCCTCACGCCCTCAGCCCCGCGCCGGCGGCGAGAGCAATTCCGGCACCCGGCGAGCTCCCCGCGTCGCCGCGATCGTGCTCGCGGCGGGGCGCTCGAGCCGGATGTCAGCGGGAGGTACGTCGCGCAACAAGCTCCTCGAGCACCTGGGCGGCAAACCTATCGTCCGCCACGCTTGCGAAGCCGCACTCGCCAGCTCAGCGGGAACCGTGATCGTCGTTCTGGGGCACGACGGCGAACGCGTGCGCCACGCACTTGCGGGACTTCCCGTGACGTTTGCGGACAATCCCGACCATGCCACCGGCATGGCCTCTTCACTCAGGGCGGGCCTCGCGGCGCTGCCTGCCGATATCGACGCGGCCGTGGTCGCGCTGGGGGACATGCCCGAAGTCACGGCCGAACATTTCGACAAGCTGATCGCAGCCTTCGCGCCGGACGAAGGCCGCACCATCGTCGTACCGGTGTTCGCGCGCAAACGCGGCAATCCGGTGTTGTGGGGTAGCGGGCATTTCGCGGAAATGGCGGCCGTCACCGGCGACAAAGGCGCGCGCGACCTGCTGGCGGCCCATGCCGACGCAGTCGTAGAGATCGAACTCATGAGTGATGCGGTTCTTGCCGACGTCGACACGCCGGCCGCGCTCGAGGAGATGCGCCTGCGGCACGGCTCATAAGCCCCACTCAAGGCGCATCGATCGGTGCGGGCAGAATGATCCGATCCGGCCGCTACTGGACAAGGCAGAAGCGGAGTCGGAAGTTGCGCGACCGGGCCGCAATTGCAGACGCCACCGCAATTCACGGGAGACGACATGGTGACCAAGTTCCGCGTGATCGACAGCGGTGTCCGTGATGGCCGGCTTCAGATCGCGTTCGATCAGGCGCTGATCGATCTGCACAAGGCACAGCAGGTTCCAGACACGGTGCGCTTCCTGCGGTTCACTCCCTCGGTTCTCGTTGGTCGACACCAAGCGGTGGCGCACGAGGTGAAGATGGAGGATTGCCTGGCGGACGGGATCGGCGTCGTGAGGCGGATCACCGGCGGCGGGACGATCTACCTCGAGGAGAACCAGGTCGGCTGGGAAATCGTTCTGTCGCGACGGCGTCTGCCGCTCGGCACGCTCGGCGACTATACCAGTGCGATCTGCGAGGCGGTCGCGCACGGCCTATCTCAGGCGTTCTCGATCGACGCGCGGTTCCGGCCGCGCAACGACATCGAGGTCGGCGGCCAGAAGCTGTGCGGCACAGGGGGCTTCTTCGACGGCGATACGTTGATCTATCAAGGCACGGTGCTGGTTGACGTCGATCCCGCACGCGTGATGGCCTATCTGAACGTACCCGAGGCAAAGCTCAAAAAGCGCGCCCTCGACAAAGCCGAAAACCGCGTAACGACGCTGAAGGCACTCCTGGGACGGTCGCCGTCCGTCGACGATGTACAAGCCGCCGTTCTGGCAGGATTGAAGCACAAGCTCGGCATCGAGACGGAGCCGGCTCCGATTTCGCCGGCGGAGCACGACTTGGCGAAACGTCTGCACGACGACGAGATCGGGACCGATGAATTCGTCTTCTCGATCGACGATCCGCGCCAGCCCCACGTGCGGGAGGGGTCACTCACGGGCGCGGGCGGAACGGTGACCGCATTTCTCACTCTCGAAGGTCCTGCCGGTGCGCTGCGCATTCGCGAGGCGCTGCTGACCGGCGACTTCTTCGTCACCCCGCCGCGCATGATCTTCGATCTGGAGGCTGCCCTGCGTGGCGTGCCAGCCACAGGAGCCGCAGACGCCGTCCTCGCCTATTTTGCATCCAACAAGCCGGACATGGTGAGCGTGGCACCTGCCGATTTCGCCAGCGCCGTCTCGGCCGCAATCACCGCCAAACCGGAGGGCAACACATGAGCGAGATTCCTGCCGCGCCGTTCCTCGCGCCGGCCATGGCCATCGACCCGTCATGGATCGATTACAACGGCCATCTCAATCAAGCGTACTACGCGGTCCTGTTCGACAAATCGCTCGACGAAATCCTCGTGCACGCAGGCTTCGGACCGCACTACATCGCAGAGCGGAAGCTGTCCTACATGACGGTCGAAAGTCATTTCTGCTACGTGAGAGAGCTGTTCGGCGACCAGCCCGTTCGCGTGAGCGGCCTCGTGCTCGATGTCGACGACAAGCGGCTGCACATGTACTGCGAGCTGCGCCACGCCGCAGAGGGGTGGCTCTCTTGCACGTCGGAGTGGATGTTCCTTCACGTGGACATGAACGCCCGGCGCAGCGCTCCCTGGCCCCACGACGTCCTGCTGAAGCTCCAGGCCATGCGCAAGGCCAGTGCGTCCTTACCCCGGCCCGAGCGCGCGGGCCGCTCGATCGGCATCACGAGCAAGCGGTCTTGAGGGCCCCTCGGTGAAGCATGTTTCCGTGGTCCAGCACACGCAATCTGAGTGGCTCGGGCATATCGAAGATCACTTGGAGGGCCGCGGCATTCGCTTCGGCTACCACCGGCCGTTCTCGGCGGGCGGTACGCTGCCCGATCCAATGACGGTCGGCGACGGTCTCGTGCTGATCGGCGGCGGACAGTGGGGCGGCGCGCCCGGTCGCTGGCAATTGCCGTCGTTCGATGCCGAGGTGCGTCTGGCACGCGCCTGCCTGATGCTCGACAAACCCGTGATCGGCTTCGGCGTCGGCGCGCAGATCCTCAGCGTCGCGGGAGAGGGCGGCGTCGCGCCCGCGACGCTCACGTTCGACGTCCTGGACGCGACGCGCGTCAAGCCCGACTCGCTCGGCGGTCTTCTGCCGCCGCGATTTCCCTGCGGCGTCTACATGCGAGATGTTCCAACTCCGCCCGGATATGCAGACATTCTCGCCGTGGATCCCGCCGGCCGCCCCGTCGTGTTTCAGGTCGGCCCGAGGTCTTTTGGCTTCAGCGGCAACCCGGGCCTGCGTCGCGCCATGGTCGAGGATCTCGTGATGGAGAGCGAGGAGACGCCCGACGATCCGGCATCGGGCCTCGAGGCGCTCGGCAGGCTCGGGAGCGCGATCGAAGACGCCCTGGTGCCGATCATGGCCGGACTGGTCGCCGCGTGCGGCTGGATGGACAAGACGTCTGCCTAGGACGGCCGGGACAGGCTGCGGTCAGCGCGGCGCCCGCTTCGGCGCAGAGCGTGTCACATCCAGTAGCGCCAGGCGAACGTGAGCGTCATCACCACGCCCAGCGCGATCACCGCCCTCCGCAAGACCGCCGCCGGAATAGCGGCGGCGAGACGTCCGCCGATGATGCCGCCGGCCGTAGCGCCCGCAAACACCGCGAATGTCGCCGGCCAGTCCACGATCTGGCGCTGCGTGAAGATGGCGAGCGTGACCAGGCTGACGACGCTCGCCAGGAGATTTTTCAATGCATTGGCGGACCGCAGATCCTCCCGGCCCGTCGTCGTGAGGACGACCAGCATCAAGACGCCGAGCCCGGCACCAAAGTATCCGCCATAGGCCGTTGTCGGAATCAGCAGCCAGGGACGAATGGAAGTTTCCGCCCTCTCCAATCCGGCCAAGCGCGCCTGGATGCGCTTGCCGAAAGCGAACAAGGCCGTCGCCGCGCCGATCAGAACAGGAACCAGCGCCGAAAACATGCGTTCGGGGGTTGCCAGCAGCAGGATGCTGCCGAGCATGCTGCCGACGAGGGTCGCGAAGATCGCAAGACCCAGCTTGCGATCGACGGACGGCAAGCGTTCACGATCGGCGAAGGCAGCGGCGAGGTGGCCGGGCACAACCGCGATGGAATTGGATGCATTGGCGACGATCGGCGGCAGCCCGACAGCAAGCAAGGCCGGAAACGTGACGATGCCGGCGCCACCGGCGATGGCGCTCAACACGCCACCGACGGTTCCTGCACCAACGAGCAGCGCACCGCTAGCCGCATCCATGACCATTCTCTCCGGGTCGAAATCCGGCAACCGCCGGACGGGTCCGCAGCCGCCGGGCGCCCGCTGAATACCTCCGCATACGAGGGTCGCGACAGAGCAATTGCGCGCGCGCGTCGGTTCTCAGGCCAAGTGTGGCAGGTCTGCCTTACGGTCGTCACAGCGCACTGCAATCATCTGCGTGCAAACCGGACAGACAGCCATACACGAGACGACGCGACATTCCGTTGACCACAACTCCGCCCGTGTGCCCAGGTGTGGGTATCGAGGGCCGGAATACCCATGGAACTTCACGTCTTTCTCGCCGTCCTGACAGCCGCTGCGCTACACGCATGCTGGAACGCTATCGTCAAAGGTGGCGGCGACCCATTCATTTCGACCGCGCACATGACCATCTGGGCGGTCGGTCTGTCGACCAGCCTGCTTGCGTTCGTGCCGTTCCCGAAACCCGAGACGTGGCTCTGGCTGGTACTTTCGGCCGTTCTGCATGGTGGGTATCGGGCCGCTCTGATCGGCATGTATCGGCACGGTGATCTGGGGCTCGTCTATCCGATCGCGCGCGGTGCCGCACCGTTGATGACGGCTATCGTCACCCTCGTGTTGATCAACGAGCGGCTGCGGCCGGCGGGTTATCTCGGTATCGCGTGCCTGGCACTGGGCGTGCTTCTGCTTTCGCTGCGTGGCGGCCGGCTCGGCGGTATCGAGCCGAAGGCAGTCGGCCTGGCGTTGCTCACCGCCACCTTCATCACCGGCTACTCCTTCGTCGACGGCCATGGCGCGCGCGTGAACGGCTCGGGGCCCGGCTTCGCGATCTGGATGTTCTTCATCAACTCCGTGACGATGCTGCCGGTCATGATGGCGATTCGCGGTCGCGAGATCGTTGCGACGTTTCCGGCGCGCTGGAGATTGGCGCTCGGCGCCACAGGCATGTCGGAGTTGGCCTACTTCATCGCGATCTGGGCCATGACGCTGGCGCCGATCGCGCTCGTCGCAGCGCTGCGCGAGACCAGCGTGCTCTTTGCCGCCATCATCGCCGTGGTCGTGCTGGGCGAGCCGCTGACCCGCTGGCGATTTATGGCGGCGGCTGCCATCGTCGCCGGCGCGATGCTGCTGAGAGTGGGGTGAGGCGGCTCTCACCGAGGCCCTGCGTCTCCGTCACTGCCTTT
Organism: uncultured Hyphomicrobiaceae bacterium; assembly: GCA_964389095.1. GTDB lineage: Bacteria > Pseudomonadota > Alphaproteobacteria > Rhizobiales > Hyphomicrobiaceae > JABFRJ01. Next base: position 23,835 of record CAYMEB010000007.1, on the reverse strand, counting down.
GCAGGGGCGCCATCCCCGTAACCGGGCGGGCACCTCTCGGCGCATGCGGACCTCACTTCTTCGCTACGCGCTCGACGCGGCCGGCGGTCAGCGCGATCAGATCCTGTGGTGTGAGCTTGAAAACGGCATTGGGTGTGCCACCGGCGGCCCAGATCTCGGCGAACGCCTGCAGATCCTCGTCGATCAGGACGATCGGCGGCGTTGCGTGGCCCACCGGAGGGACGCCGCCGATGGCGAACCCGGTCGCCTCTCGCACGAAATCCGGATCGGCGCGGCCTATCGGCTCGCCGATCAGAGCCGCCACGCGCTTCTCATCGACACGATTGGCGCCCGAGGCGACGACGAGGACCGGCCGGCCGGAGGTCTTCGCAATGAACAGGATCGACTTCGCGATCTGCGGCACCGTGCAGCCGATGGCCGAGGCGGCATCCGCCGCAGTCTTGGTGCTCGCGTCGAACTCGAGAACCTGGAACTGCTCTGCGAGCACGGCCTGCACCTTCAGGGCGGATGGCGCGGTGGCGGGTTTCATAGGTCTGTCTCTCTCACGCCTCGGCGCCAGGGGCTTCTCGCGTCATGCTCACGGCGAGGTCGAAGGCGGCCCGCAGCGACGATGGATCGGCGATGCCACGGCCTGCGATCTCGAAGGCGGTCCCGTGATCGACGCTGGTGCGCACGAACGGCAATCCGATCGTCACGTTGACCCCCTGGTCGATTCCCAGGTACTTCACCGGGATGAGGCCCTGGTCGTGATACTGGGCCACCACCATGTCGAACTCACCGCGACGAGCCCGCATGAAAACAGTGTCGGGCGGATAGGGCCCCGATGCGTCGATCCCTTCAGCACGCGCATCTGCGATCGCAGGCGTGATTTCACGTGCTTCCTCGTGGCCCATCAACCCGCCCTCGCCGGCATGGGGATTGAGCCCCGCCACAGCGACTCGGGGCCGCGCGAAACCGAGGCTGCGCGCTGCGGCGTCCGCGAAGCCGATCGCGCGTGCCACGTTCGACCGCGTGACAGCACGGATCGCGTCCGCCAGCGATATGTGGATGGACACCAGCAGCACGCGCAACTCGGTGTTGGCGAGCATCATGGCGACGTGCTCGACCCCCGCCAGGTCGGCAAGCAACTCCGTATGGCCGGGAAACCTGATGCCGGCGGCCGCGAGGGCCTCCTTGTGGATCGGCGCGGTGACCACGGCGCGAACCTCACCCGCGAGAGCGGCGCGCGCAGCCATGACAATCGCGTCGTAGGCCGCCTGTCCGCAACGGGCGTCGACGCGGCCCGGCCGGATGCCGTCGGGCAGCCGCGATGCAGGCAGCACGGCGAGCCGTCCCGAGGCGGCGCCGGCCTCCGCCACACGGCTGATCTCGGCGATCCGCAGCGATGGAGCTACCTGGGCCGCAGCCCGCCGGATTGCACCCACATCTCCGATCGCGACGACAGGCGCGGGGAGGCTCGCCGCAGCGAGCTTGGCGACGATCTCCGGGCCGATCCCGGCAGGGTCGCCGATGGTGATGGCAATGGGGCGCTCGCCACTCATGTGTCGAAAGGGGCTTTCTAGGGCGGCTCGCCCGGTCTAGGTGATGTCGGTCGACCAAGTTCGAAACGGCGGTCCAGCGATGGCACGACTGAGCGTGAACCTCAACAAGATCGCGCTGCTGCGCAACTCGCGCAGAACTGGCGTTCCGGACCTGCTCTCCTTCCCGGAGCGCGTGCGGGCCGGAGGTGGCCTCGGCATCACGGTTCACCCCCGGCCGGATCAACGCCACATCAGATTCAGCGACGTTTCGGCACTGGCTCAGGTCATCGGTCCGTGGCGGCCCGCGTTCGAGTACAACATCGAAGGCAATCCCACCGCCGATTTCCTCAACCTCCTCGAGCCCGTACGGCCCGAGCAGGTGACTCTGGTGCCCGATGCCGACGACGCCTTTACCTCGGAGAAGGGGTGGGATCTCGACGCACGGCAGCGCTCGGCGCTGACGGGCCCGATGGCGCGGCTCAAGGCTCTGGGTTGCCGGGTCATCCTCTTCGTCGACCCGGACCCGTCCATCGCCGCACGTGTCGCCGAGGTGGGCGCGGATGGGCTGGAGATCTACACGGGGTCGTTCGCGGCCGCGCACAAGGCCGGCGAGGGGGCTGGACTATTGAGGTCGATTCGGGAACTGGGCGCGGAAGCCGCCCGGCTCGGGCTCGTGGTGAATGCCGGCCACGATCTCAATCTTGGGAACCTGCCGCGCTTGATGGAGGCCGTGCCGCACCTTCACGAGGCCTCGATCGGCCACGAACTGACTGCCGACGCCCTCGTGATGGGCTTCCAGGAGGCAGTGAGGCGCTATGCGGAGGCTCTCCAGCCCCGCTGAGGGGCATCAGAGCGGCGAGCCGATCACCAGTGTCCAGAAGGTCTTGAACTCGGTCTTCGAGTCCTGCACGAGCGCGATGCCCATGTGCTCGGCGTCGGCGAGCAAAAGATTCTTGTTGTGACCGGGGCTTTCCTGCCAGCCCTTCATGACCTCGTCGATGCTGACCTGGCCTGTGCCTACGTTCTCGGCGGCGAGCTTCGCCCCGTAGCCGGTACGCTTGACGCGATCCCAGGGATTGGATCCGTCCGACCCGTAATGAGATATGCGGTCCCACTTGGCGAGATCGCGGCTGTGCATCTTCGCCGCTTCCGTCAGAGCGGCGTTGAGCTTCAATGGCTTGAGGCCCTTGCTCTTGCGGTAGGCATTGATGATCTCGCGCGCCTTTTCGGGGTCGAGACCGGTATTGTTGTAGTTGCGATCGGAAAGCGCGCCGGCTGGTGCTTTCTCGAACGAACCCGTGGGCGCCTTGTCGTCGAGTTTGGCAACCTTCTGCTCCGCCTGGGCCGCGGAACGCGTCACCGGATCTCCACCCAGGGCGCCGCTGCGGTTCTTGGCCGAAATCGACGCCGTGCTGGGGGTCGAACTGCCGGCGAAACCGGAGGTCAGAGAGGTCGTGCCGACGGCACATGCCGCGAGAAGCAGCGAAGCTGAGGCTGGAACCAGTACGCGATACATTCAGTCCACTCCCGCAGGATGACGCGCGGAACACACACCGGAAACGATAAGACGAACCCCTTAACCGGCCGTTAAGCCTGACGCACGGTATCAGTCCGTCTTGGACCGGCACGCTGCGGGGCGCGCCGACCGTCCGACCCCTACCCCGGGGGCCGCCCCGACCCGGATCGTCCGTCCCGGTCATTGGGCGCATTGAGCGCTCCGACTTTGGCGAGAGTTCGGCCCTGGTTGGACCCAACCGGGGCAGCGGCGCCAGGAGCTTGTTCAGCGCCAGGTGTAAAACGGCCGGGCATCGAGTGGACGAATGGACGTGAGCGTGCCGCCGTAATGGCGCAGAGAGTACGTGCCCGGGGGATGGGCAGCGCAGGCCTCGAGGTCGAGGTCGACTCCCAATCCCGGCGCGTCGGAAATGAGCATGTGCCCGTCAGCGATCTCGCAGTGTTCCCGAACGATCTCAACGCGCCAGGGGACGTCGCTGACCATGGTTTCCAGCCAAGCGAAGTTCGGTGTCGCTGCCGCAAGGTGCAACGTCATGGCGTTGGCCACCGGGCCGAGCGGATTGTGCGGGGCAATCGGCAGGTAGTGAAGGTGGGCCAGCCGCGCGATGTCCCTCGCGGCCGACAGGCCGCCGACATGACTGACATCGGGTTGCAGGTAGTCCGCTGCGCGCGCCGAAACGAGTTCGGCGAAACGTGCAGGCTCGTAGTAGCGTTCCCCGGTCGCGATCGGGACCGGCGAGCGCGCGCGCACCTCGGCGACCGCAGCTATGCTCTCGGGCGGAACCGGCTCCTCGAACCAGTAGGGACGAAACGGCGCCAGCTCACGCGCCACGGCAATGGCGGCAGGCACGTCGAAACGCCCATGCCCCTCGATCATCAGCTCGACGTCCGGCCCAACGGCGGACCGTACCGCTTCCACGATCTCTATCGCCCGATTGGCCTCGTTGCGCTCCAAGCGAAGATAGGCCGTTCCGAAGGGATCCCATTTCAGGGCCCGCCAGCCGGCGCGCACGGCGATTTGCGCCTTTTCCGCGAACTCCACCGGTGTTTTCGCTCCGGTGAACCAGGCGTTTGCATAGACCCGCGCGCCGGCCCGCTGGCGTCCGCCGAGCAATTCGTAAACCGGGACGCCGAGCGCCTTGCCCTTGATATCGAGCAGGGCCGCTTCGATCGCTGCGATGGCCGACCGGATCACGACGCCGGTTCGCCAGTAGCTGTCGCGCGCCATCCGTTCGACAAGCGCATCGGTCTGGAAGGCATTGGCACCGATGATCGTCGGAACGAACTCCTCGATTGCCGCAGCTACCGCACGTTCACGGTGCTCCACGGTTCCTTCGCCGACACCATGCAGCCCCTCTGCGGTATCGATGCGGACGAACACGTAGTTCGCGCGAAATGCGTCGACGACGAATGTGCGTAGCGAGGTAATCCGGGCGCGCATGTTTCACCGCATCAGCATGCCGCCGTTGACGTCGAGGACCGTTCCGGTGACGTGAGCGGCGGCGTCGGAAACGAGATAGGCGACAGCGGCGGCGACATCCTGCGGCGTCGCAAGGGAGCCGAGGGGGACCCTCGACAGCAGATCCGAGATACCGGCAGCACCGTGCGTCGCCTCCAGCAGCGGGGTGGCGACGATGCCGGGCGCCACTGCATTTACCGTGACTCCGAACGGCGCTCCTGTCCGTGCCAGCGTCTTCGTCAGTCCGATCAAGCCAGCCTTCGAGGCCGCGTAGTGTACGTGCCCCTTGAGTGCTCCCTGGTGTGCGACGACCGAAGTCATCTGCACGATGCGTCCGAAGCGCCGGGCGGACATCCGCCGCATCGCCTCGCGCGCGCACAAGAATGTCCCTGTAAGGTTGGTCGTGATCACGCGGTTCCAGCTCTCGAGCGAGGTTTCGAAGATATCCTCTGCACGGGTGATTCCTGCGTTGTTGACGAGCACGTCGAGTCCGCCGAAGGCCGCGTCATGCGCGCCGAACATGGCCGCCACGGCGGATTCCGACCCCACGTCCGCAGCAAAGACATGAACGCTCGGACCGATCCGTCGAACCTCTGCGGCGACCTCTTCGGCCTCCCGGGGCGTATCGAGGTGATTGACCGTGATCGCATAGCCGGCCTGCGCCAGCGCAAGCACTGTCGCCTTTCCGATGGCGCCTGCCGCGCCTGTAACCAGAGCCGATCGCGTTTTCGCCATGCTTCCCCGCGGCCAACCGCCCGCACGCCAGCATGGCACCACTGCGCAGGGCGCATCAAGTCGGGCTTGTCGATCCCGTCGCAGGAATACTATCGCTCATGAGGTCTTTGGAGTGACGCCGTGCCCAAGTCATTTTCTTCGTTGATCGTGAAAGGTGCGCTGATCGTTTCGTGCCAGGCACGGACGGACAATCCCCTGCACGGGCCCGACTTCATGGCGGCGCTGGCGATCGCCGCGGAGCAGGGCGGGGCAGGCGGCGTCCGTGCGAACGGTTGCGACGACATTCGAGCGATCCGGAAGGTCACGCGCCTCCCGATCATCGGCATCCTCAAGCGCAACCATCCAAGCCTGCCGGTCTACATCACGCCCTCTTTGGATGACGCGCTCGCCATCGCAGATGCCGGGGCGGACATCATCGCGTTGGACGCGACGCCTCGTGCACGGGACGGCGCACGCATCGAGGACCTGATCGGAGCCGTGCGCGAAAAGACGAACTGCCCCGTGTTCGCCGACATCTCGACCGTCGAGGAAGGTGTCAATGCAGCCAAGCTCGGTGCAGACTGCGTGGCAACGACGCTCTCCGGCTACACCGCGGCAACCGCGGCGCGGGGATGCAGCGAGCCCGATGTCGCACTCGTCGCTCAGCTCGCGGCGACCGTGACCTGCCCGGTTGTCGCCGAGGGCCGCTATCATACGCCGTCCCTCGTCAAGGACGCTTTCCGGGCCGGGGCCTACGCCGTCGTTGTCGGAACGGCCATCACAAATCCTCGTGAAATCACCCGTCGTTTCGTGCGCGGCTCCTGCGGTCTGTCTCCGTGAGCCGTACCGGCGAGACGACCGCGGCGGCCCTGGGCATTGATGCGGGCGGAACAGCGGCGCGCTGGCGACTGACCCGCAGCGGCCGGCTCTTTGCGCAAGGGGATGCAGCGGCCTTCAACGGACATATTTTCTCACCGACGGCGCGTGCCGCAGCATTCGCCTCCCTCGGTACGCTCGCCGATGCAGTTCTCGCCCATGGCCGTCCGAGCGCAGTGGTCGCGGGCATCACCGGACTCGACGCCGGCACACCGGAAGCACGACTCTATGCGGAAGAGATCGCGCGGGCGTTCGACCTCCCGCTCGCCCGCGTCGAGATTCACAACGACATGCGCATTGCCTACGAGGCAGCGTTCGGCGGGCCGGGTCGAGGAGTCCTGGTCTACTCCGGCACCGGCTCGATCGGGAGCTATGTCGACGCGGACGGTGAGATCGTGCGCGTCGGCGGCCGCGGCGTCATCCTCGATGACGGCGGTTCCGGCTTTTGGATCGGGAAAGAAGCCTTGAAGGCCGTTTTCCGCGCCGAAGACCGAGCGCCGGGCAGCGGCTTCGACACACCGCTCGGGCGGCACCTCGCCATTGCGATCGGCGATGCCACGTGGAGTTCGGCTCGCGCCTTCGTCTATGGCGGTGATCGCGGGCGCGTCGGCCAACTCGCAACCGCCGTGGCTGCTGCCGCAATGGACGGCGACGAGGTGGCGAAATCGATCCTGAGCGAGGCCGGGCGCGAACTGGCCCTCCTGGCGTGCGCTCTCATCGAGCGCGTCGGCAGACGGGACGTGGTGCTGGCTGGCGGCGCGAGCACGGTCCATCCTGCGGTCGCGGACGCCTTTCGCCGCACCTTGCCCTCCGGCATTTCGGTCCTTCAGAGCCGTCTCAATCCGGTCGAGGCGGCCTCAGCGATGGCCGCTCGCCTCGCCGCAGGCTGATCAGCGCTCGACGTCAGATCGGCATGCCTCGCAGCAGACGCGGGACCTCTCCGGTCAGGCCGGCCGCCTCCGCCACCAGAAATCTCTTCAAGCCCGGCAGCCGGTCTACCAGCCCCATTCCGGTGTCGCGGACCATGCGCAGCGCCGAGTTGTCGGAGGCGAACAGCGTGTTCAGAGCATCGAACACGGCGGCCGAAAGGGCGCTATCGGTCCGACGCCAGCGTTCGTACTCCTCCAGCACGCTCTTGTGGCCGATGTCGAGCCCGACACGCGCCGCTCCCGCGAGCGTCTCGGCGAGCGCGGCGACATCTCTCAGCGCAAGGTTGAGGCCCTGCCCTGCGATGGGATGAACGCCGTGCGCCGCGTCTCCCAAGAGGGCGAAGCGGTCGGCGACGTAGGCGCGCGCGAGATGAACCGACAGCGGCCATGCCCGGCGTGGCCCCGCGAGACGCACGGCCCCGAGACGCCCGCCAAAGCGCCTGTCGAGCTCGGCAAGGAAACCGGCGTCGTCGAGGCGCAGGATTCGCTCCGCCTCGGCCCGCTGCTCGCTCCAAGTGACGCACGACCTATGCCCCGGCAGAGGCAGAATGGCGAAAGGGCCACCGGGCAGGAAGTGTTGTGTCGCCCGACCGCGGTGGGGCAACTCGTGCTCGACCGTCGTGACGATGCCGAGCTGGCCATAGTCGCGGCCGACCACACCGATCCCCGCGTCATCACGCAGACGAGACCGGCGGCCATCCGCCGCGACGATCAAGCCGGCTCGCGCCGTTTGGCCGTTCGACAGCATGATTTCGGCGACGGCATCACTGCGCGCGAACGACACCGCCGTCACCCCCTCCACCACCGCCACGCCGGGCGCGGACCGGGCCGCAGCGGCCAACGCGGCCAGGACGGGCGCGTTCGATACGATGACTGTCGCTGGTGTGCCGTCCTCGAGATGATTGTCATAGGATATAACGATCGGGCGCACACCCGCGGACAGACTGGAGTCCGTGATGTCGATGGCCTCGACCGGCTGTGCTTGATCGCGCACCTTCGGCCACACACCGAGAACGTCCAGCAGGTGGATCGAGCCGGCTGATAGCGCCGACGCACGGGGATCCCCGTCGGCGCTTCCTGGGTCGCCCGCATCCACCACGAGAATCCGCGCCTGGCCTGCGAGCGCCTGGGACAACGCCAGAGCCAAGCTCAAGCCTGCAAAACCACCGCCGGCGATCGCCACGTCGAAGCGCCCGTGCCCATGCTCGCTCACGTTCATCGCGCTCCTCAACCGCGCCGGGCGCTTTCCGTGCGGAGCAGCCCCCCACGACAATTACCCGGCGGGAGAGCCATGGGCACGCCAGGCGACGTGCGACGAAGCCGCGCGCATGCACTCAGGGCAGTGGCCCCGTCCTGAACAGTCTGACCTTGAGGCCGCCGTGTGCCAACGGCGGGCCAGGCGGCTCGAAAGAAAGCCCGCTCGCCCGCGCCAGCCGCGGTTCGCTGGTCACCAGACCCACACGCCAGCCCGAAAAGCGCTCTTTGAGCACGTTGCCGAGCGCCCGATAGAGTGCTGCCAGCCGGTCGCTCTCGCCGATGCGGCCGCCATAGGGCGGATTGGCGATGACCAATCCTGACGGCCCCTCAGGGGGAACGATTTCGCTCACCGTCGCTCGCTGGAACCGCGTCACGGCGCCGACGCCGGAGTTCGCTGCCGCGACCCGTGCGGCCTCGAGGACGACCTCGTCGCGGTCGCTGCCGTAGAAGCGCACTCCCTCCGGCACCTGCCGCATTTGGCACGCCGCGCGCATCGCCTGCCACGCATCGGCGTCGAACGTCGCGAGTTGCTCGAATGCGAACCGGCGATCACGTCCGGGCGCCAGGCCCAGCGCAATTTCGGCCGCCTCGATGACGAACGTGCCGGAACCACACATGGGGTCGAGCACCGGTTCCCTGCCGTCGAAACCGCACTGACGCAGGAGCAGCGCCGCCATCGTCTCGCGCATCGGCGCACGTCCGACCGCAGTCTTGTGCCCCCGCTTGTGGAGCAGTGTCCCCGACGTATCGATACCGATCGTGCAATGGTCCTCGTCGAGCCTGACCCGGACGATCAGCTCGGCGTCATTGCTCACCGGCGCACCGAGGCGTTCCGAGATCGCCGACGCCACGCGCTCCGCGGCTGCTCCGGAGTGATAGATCCGGGACTTGCGGCAAGTCGCCTCGACCGCAACGGGCACCTCCGGCCGCAGGAATTCCCGCCAACGTACCTGTCGGGCGCGCGCGGCCAGATCGTCGAGGCGAGCCGCATGAAAAGAGGCGATGCGAGCGACCACGCGGCCGGCGCCGCGAAGATTGAGATTGGCGCGCCAGACGTCCTTCCACCCACCGCGCACGATCACTCCGCCTGCGATCTCCCGTGCCGCGCGGTAGCGCCCCTCCCTGACCTCGGCGTAGAGCACCGGCTCGAGGCCAGGCGACGCCATCAGGAAGATTTCGAACTCGTCGGGATTTGCCATTCGGGTTGGATAGACGATCGACAGGCGGCTTGGAACTGCCTCGCTCGAGCCCAGGCTCCGGCCTCAACCGAACAGCCGCAACTGCCGCTCGTCCTGCCCCTTGGTTTCGCGGGCGAGCTGCTCGATCCGATCGAACGGCACCTGTTCGGCGTTGATCAGCGATCGCTGCGCCTTCATGGCTCTGACGAGGCCCTCCTGCACGAGGTGGAACTCGCCCACCGTCTGATGGGGCAGCACCGCCGCCGGATCGAGACCGCTATCGCTCTGGAACGCGGCCTTGAGTTTCTTGAGCGCGGTATCCTCGCGAACGCGGCCGATGAACCAACTCGTGATCTGGTCGCGGCTCTTGTAGTCGAGATCTCCCGGCGACTGGGTGGCGAGCATGATGCCGAGCCCGGCCGAGCGGGCGCGCTTGAGCAGGCTCTGCAACGGCTCTGCCGTCGCCGGCTTGCCGTTGGCCGGGATGTACAGGTCCGCCTCGTCCAGCATCATGACGGCCTGCAGTTCGTCGTTGGGATTGCGCTGGCAGAAGCGCAGCGCCTCCGAGAGGAACTGGGAGACCCAGAAGAGGATGTTCTCGTTGTCACCGAGGAACCCGGTGTAGACGATCGACAGACGCGTGCGGCCATCGGGGCGACGGTGTTTGCCCAGCCCCAGAAGGGCTTCCATGCTGAGCTGCTCGCCGCCGGCCTCGAACAGCGACGCGTTGCGATGACGCAGGCTGTCCAGCTGGGCGACGAGATCGCGCCGGAGTCTGCCGGAAGGGTCCATCCGCTGCGTCGCATCCGCAAGCTCGGGATCGTCCTCCTCGAGCAGGTGGATCAGATCCGCGAGCATGACCTGGGTCGAAAAGCGCTGGCCCAGAAGCTTCAGCGCGACGGAGAGTGTTCCGGATTGCTTCTGGTGCGTGGCGGAGTTCTTCAGGTGCAGCATGTCTCCCAGCGCGGCAGCCGAGAGATTGGCGAGCAATTGCTGCTCGTGCTCGGGGAGTTCCTTGATGCCGGTCGGCAACAGCGTGATCGAGATGGGCCGCCCGGTCGAGCGACCCGGCGTGTACACGGCGACGTCGATTTGATCGGCAAGCTTCTCCCGTTCGCCGCGCCGCTCGGTGTGATCACCGTCGATGGCCCGCCAAACGTCGGGATTGGCATAGCTGGTGAGATCGCCCTTGCGGTCGATGAGGATCGCTGGAATGCCGCGCGCCAGAACCTGCTCGATGAGGCAGAGCGCCAGTGTGGTCTTACCCGAACCGGAGCCGCCGAGCACCGCTGCATGGCGCTTCAGCACATCCTTGTTCAGCGTAACCGGCTTGTTCGAGCCGACCATGCGGCCGCCGAGAATGCTGCCCGCACCGACGCCGTTCTCGTCGAGGATCACGGAGAGCGGGAGATCGGGCTCTTCCTTGGCCGGCACGGCCTCCGGCGAAGCCGCCCCGGCCTGTCCCCAACCAGTCCAATCGGCGGAAACGGGGGCGGCAGCGGCCGGCAGGTCCCGGGCCGTTGCAGCGGGCGCGGGCCCGCCGATGGCGGCCAGAGTTCCGGTGCCGAGCGCCGTCGTCGCAGCCTGCATGACCGAGGTAAAGCGCGCCTGGGACGCGCCTTCGACCTTCTGCACATTGCGCGTGAAGAGATCGAGCCGAAGCAGCTGGATGAGCGATGCGAGCCCCGACAGCAACTTCGACTGCTCGAGCCAGCGCCCAAAGCCGGGATCGTTGCGATGTTGCGCATGGAAATCCCGCACGATCAGGATACGTTCCCACTCCGCCACCGGCACGAGCAGTGAGCGTCCCCCGGATTCGCGGAACTTGCGGAAGGCCTGGCTGGTCTGGCTCTTCGAATTCGGCGGGAAGTCGCTGGCGCGCACCATGAAGCAGCTCTTGGTGCCCATCGCGCCGAGCACGCGATCGAGCTGGCGCTTGAAGCCGCCGCCTTGGGTCGGCCGGTTGCACAGGAAGATGCGGCTTTCGGCGGTAAACCCGGTCGACCTGTGTTTGACGGTCATGTCGAGAGCCGGCAGATCGTCGGCGAGCGCGAGGCGTTCCACCGAAACTTCGATCGCCCCTGCCCATTCTTCTCGCGCAAGGCCCAGCCCTGCAGACAGGAGCCCCAGCAGCTGCTCCTGGTCGTCGAGCGTGACATCGGCCTCCGAGGCGGCATTGAAGCGTTCCCAGAGATCCCGGAAATCGTGTGTCGGCGCGGCCTCGCCCGCGTCCTGCCCGCTCGGCGCCGGCGCAAACATGCCGCCACCAAGCGCAGCAACGAGCGCGCTCATGAAGCCAGGCTTCTCGCCTTCCTCCTCGGTCGCGGCCAGCCTGCCCTTCTCGCGGCAGCGCGTCTGTGCGAACTCCAGCAGTCGCCGCGTGGAGAGGCCGGAAAACTCCTCGTAGAAGTCAGGGCCGAAATACTTGCTCGGATCGGTGGTGCCGTAATCCAGGCCCATGGCCGCACCATGCTCCAGCCGGCGCTGGATGATGAGGCGGGCCTCCTCCGCCGTGCGCGTCTCGATCAACGGCACCGGACCAGCCTTCTCGAGCCGGTCGACGTAGGACTGCGCAAGGACCTCGCGGACCTTGTCGTAGAAGTCGCCCAGGACCGAGACGATGATGATCGAAGTGGGCAACCGGTTGGCGATCTGGATCAGGTCGCGCGCGGCCTTCTGGAAGCGCTCCTGGTAATCGTCGAAGAAGCGCAGATCTTCGACCTGGTCGATGGCGAAGACCAAGGCGGCACGATCGCGTGTCCACATCAGCTTGCCCAGGCTCTCGATGATCTCGAAGGCCCGGCCTTCGCCCGCATTGGGATCGAGCGCAGCGACCGAAGCTTGCGAAAGCTCGTTGAGCGGGCGGCCGTAAAGGTACTGGCGGATACGCTGATCGATCCTGGGATCGTGCCGCTGCAGGTAAAGCAGGGCGCGCACGATGTTGACGTCGAGTTCCTGGCCCGAGAAGCGCGGGGCGGCAACGATGTCGTCCGCGAGACGGACGACATGGCGGGCGAGCGCCGTCTCGTCCAGATGCGCTTCACGCAAGGTCTCGATCGAGGCCGGATCGATGGTCTCGGCATCGGCGACCAGCCGCTGGGCGAGCCGGGCCAGGGCGCTCTCGCCACCCGAATCGGGATCATAGGGCTTTTCGAGCGCGTTGATCAGACGACGCAGATAATAGTCGGCGTAGTTGTCGACGTCGGGCGTCATCTGGGCATAGCCGAAATAGGCCTTGCCCGCGCGATGCGCCGACGTGCGCAACGCGCGGATGAGGTGCGTCTTGCCGGCTCCGGACTGGCCATGGAACAGCAGAATACGGGCCTGCACCGCCTGCTGGCGCGGGCCGGTGATGGCGTCGAGGAGATCTGCGAACTTCCGCCGACCCTTGGCGTGGACGAGTTCGACGTCGACCGGATCGGCGCGCCAAAGATCGTCTTCCCAGGTGATGGAATGTTCGAACGCCTCGTACATGCGATCCTGGCCGGCGGCCTTGTCTGCCTGCAACTGCATGGTCACTCTCGTTTCTCTGACGCGGCGATCCGCTCAGTCGTCCACGCGAACGAAATGGAACACCGCGTTCCGGTAGGAGAGAGCACTCTCCTGCACGTCCTTGATGTTGCGCTGATCTTTCAGATCCGCGTTGGCCAGCACGATGGCCCCCAGCCGATGCGCTTCGGCCAGCATGCATTTGAACTCGATCTCGCTGATCGACCATTCCGGTTTTGCGGCGGCCAGTGCCCGCCATACGCGGGAGACGTACGCCTTGCGATTGCCGGACCAGCCCTCCGCGACGGTCTCGGCCTGGCGGCGCACTTCGGCAGCGAAGCCGTTGACGTCCGGCCTGCCGGATGCGGCAGAACCGGCACGCGGCACAGCCGGCGCAGGCGTCGGCGCCGGCTGTGGATGCGCTGCGGCGGCGGGCTTGCCAGCCGCCGCTTGGGGTGGCGCCCGACGGTTCGCGGGGCGCGCCTTCGCCGTGCGCCGAGCCGTGCGTCTGGGTGAAGATCCGGCAGGATCCGCCCGCGCAGCCTCCATCCCGGGGGCTACGTACTTGCGCAAAAGTGCCAACTGAAGGGCGGCGACGTCGCCTTTGGTGGCACCCACGTGCTCTGCGGCCAGGGCCGCGAGCAGCCGTGCGTCGGTCCGGTAATCCTGCGGCTTGGAAGAAAGCTGGCCGGCGAGCATCCGTCCGGCTTTGGGTGACAGCCCCGTCTTGCGGCCGGCCTCCCCTGCGCTTTTCTTGCCGAACGCCCTCTCGAGCGCGACCCTGGCAAGAGCCACCCGAACTCTCGACGGCGTCGGAACGCCGCGAATCTTGATGTTGAAGGCCTTTGTGACGATCAGCGCCCTCAGTCCGTCGGGGCGCGAGAGCAAGCGCAGACGGCGGGGGCTCTCATTCTCGATGCCGAGCGCCTTGGCCACAAGATGCTGCTCGCGCGCAACCCGCCAGCTCTTCGGTAGAGCCGCGCGACCACCCAGCACGAGCGGCGCACGCTTTCGGCCGGCATCGGTGACTTCCACGCCGACAGCCCGTGTCTCCACCAAACCTGCGTCGGCGAGCGCCGCCAATCCCCTTGCGACCAACGTCACCCAATCCGCCGGGGAGACCAGACCACCCGCGAGCGGCGCCAACTCCCGCGCCAGAGCCTCCCGCGTCGCCGGTTTTTCCTCGGTTGCGAGGCGGATCAACAATATGTCGCGCACGCGGCCGGCGTCGATCCGGGCCGGGGAGGCACCGGCCGAAACGGCGGTCATGTCCTGCAAAGCGGCGTCCATCGGCCTCTCATCTCCCAATGCCAAGGGTGCCCCGGGTCAGAGGGGCTGAACACAGGTCCAAGGTTCGGGACACAGCGGGAGGACGCGCGAATCACCTCCGTTTACAGCGCCATTCTGACGAAGAGCGCTGCGAAGTCCAATCTGCAGGGCACCGTCTCCCGTGGCCGTATGGCCACGTTGCGATCGGGCGCCGCCGGTTCCGCTTCGCTTCGAGCCGCCGGGGCCGAGACGAGTGGACGGACAGGATACGGATCGCTTGCCGCACAACCATCTCCGGCGCCGGTCACGAACGGAGCCGCAAATAAGGAAAAGCTCCGGAACAATTGGGCAAACCTCGGCACGGAAGCGGGGTTCGCCACTGGCTTGCCATCATCGGCTCTGTCAATCTCGATCCGCGCCGGCACTTTGGGCGCCGTAACGTTCCCGGGGTTTCTCACCATGTTCCTCCCGCTCCGCAAAATCGGCCTGGCCGCCGTCTTCGCCGCGACGCTGGCCGCTTCGGCAGCTGCCCAGACCTCGGGGTTCTCCGACAAGACCTTGGGTGAGGAGGCACAGCGCTACGAGGCCGCCCTGAAGCAGGCGGTCCGGGTCGTGCCGGGTCGGGCGGCTCGGGATCTGAGACGGGACGCCGAGCGGCTTGCCGCAATTCCGGGGCACGATGCGCGCCAGGTCGTCCTCTTCTACCAGCAGTCGATCGTCGCGGAAGCGGGCGAGGCCGACAGCTGGCTCGGCTTGGCTCGGTCGCTGCTCGCGATGCCGGGCGCCATCCTGACCGGGAACGAACGCAACGAGGTTCCCCAGCGCGCGGCCTCGGCGGCCTACCGCGCCTATGAGCGCGCGAAGACACCGGTGCAGCGCGCATCCGCCCTTCAGGTCGCGGCCGAAGCCCAGAAGCGGCGGTCGCGCAACCGTAGCGCACTCACGCTGCTGACGCAGAGCCTGTCCCTGGTCGAGAACCCGCAGACCCGCGCCGTGTACGACGCGCTGCGGGCCGAGCACGGGTTCAGGATCACCGACAGCCAGGTCGACGCGGATGCCGCGACGCCGAGGGCCTGTGTCGTGTTCTCCGAACAACTCGCCAGCGGCCAGGTCGACTGGGCCAAGTTCATTCGCATCGACGGCCGCGAAGCCCAGGCCGTCATCGCCGAAGACAAGCAGCTCTGCGTCGAAGGGCTGAGCCACGGGCGCGGCTACAAACTCGAGGTCAGGGCCGGACTGCCGTCCGTCATCGCCAACGAACAGCTTCTCAAATCGTCGGAACTGAGCGTCTACGTCCGCGACCGTTCGCCGTCGGTGCGGACCGGCGGTCGCGCCTATGTGCTTCCAGCCAGCGGGCAGCAAGGCGTTCCACTGACCACCACGAACGTCGATGCCGTGGCGGTCCAGATCTATCGGATCGGTGATCGCAGCCTCGCATCCCTGCTGCAGAGCGGCGATTTCCAGCGCCAGGTCGCCCGCTACGATCTCGAGCAGATCAAGGAGCGGACCGGCGAAAAGATCTACGAAGGCGAGTTGTCCGTCGAGAAGCGCTTGAACGAAGAGGTGACCACGGCCTTTCCGGTCAGCGAGGCCCTGAAATCCCTCAAACCCGGCGTGTACGTCCTCGCCGCACAGACCCCGCCCAAGAAGGATCGCGACGGCCGGAGCTTCGCCACGCAGTGGTTCATCGTATCCGACCTCGGCATTACGACCTTCACAGGACAGGACGGTGTGCACACGTTCGTGCGCTCTCTCGCCACGGCGGCGCCGATCGCCGATACCGAGGTGCGGCTGATAGCACGCAACAACGAAGTCCTCGGGACCATGCGAACGGACGCGAAAGGCTATGCGCGCTTCGACGGCGGTCTCGCGCGCGGCGAGGGCGGCTTGGCTCCGGCGTTCGTCTCGGCCGAGACACGCGGAGGAGACTACGCCTTCCTCGACATGACCGTCACCGCATTCGATCTGTCCGATCGCGGCGTGAAGGGCCGCGCGGCACCGGGTGCAATAGACGCCTTCGCCTACACCGATCGCGGCGTGTACCGGCCTGGCGAGACCGTGCACCTGACGACGCTGGTCCGCGACAGGAACGCCAACGCGGCAGGCCTTCCCGTGACTGCGATCGTGACTCGCCCGGACGGCGTCGAGCATCGGCGGGTCGTACTCACCGATCAGAGCGGCCTGGGCGGCCGGGCACTGGCCCTGCAACTCGCCGACGGTGCGCAGAGCGGGACTTGGCGCGCGAAGATCCATGTCGACCCGAAGGCCGCACCGATCGCCCAGACGGCGTTCCTGGTCGAGGACTTCGTTCCCGAACGTCTCGACCTCAAACTCGACGCGCAAACTCCCTCGATCTCCCAGGACGATGGCGTCAAGATCAAGATCGCCGGCCGCTATCTTTACGGGCCGCCTGCCGCGGATCTCGCCGTCGAGGGCGACATCTTCGTAAAGCAGGCCTCCGGCGATCTGACTGGCTTCCCGGGCTACGTGTTCGGTCGCAGCGACGAGCGCATCATACCTTCACGCAAGGCGCTCGAGAGCCTGGGGGAAACCGGAGCCGACGGCACCGCGGTCGTCGACGTATCACTGCCTCAGGTCGACAAGACCCAGCATCCCCTCACTGCCGACGTGATCCTGAAACTGCGGGAATCCGGGGGGCGTACGATCGAGCGAAAGATCACGCTTCCGGTCGACCTCAAGATCCCACGCGTCGGCATCAAGCCCGGTTTCTCGGGCGGCTCTGCGCCGGAGGATGATGTCGTCAAGTTCGAGGTGGTGCAGCTCAATGCGGACTCCAAGCCGGTCGCGGCACAGGGTGTGAAGTGGACGCTCCTGCGTTTGAGCAATACCTGGCAGTGGTACAACCGCGGCGGTGACTGGACCTACGAGCAGCAGGTCGTCAGCCGCAAAGTCGCCTCGGGCTCGCTCGATCTCGCCGCGGATGCGCCGGGTCGCCTGGAAGCCAAGGTCGGCTGGGGACGCTACCGTCTGGAGGTCACGTCGGGCGACGGCGCGACGATGTCTTCCTACACGTTCACCGCGGGTTACTTTCAGGACGAGGAAGCAGACAGCCCCGAGGTGCTGGAGGTCGGCCTCGACAAGCCGATCTATCGGGCCGGCGAAGTCGCCAAAGTCCGCGTCAGCAGCCGTGCCGGAGGGCGCGCGATGGTCGCTGTCCTGGGCAGCGGAATCGAGCATGTGCAGGAGGTCGATTTGCCTGCCGGCGGCGGCGAAATCCCGCTGACGGTCGCACCGGCTTTCGCGCCGGGCGCCTATGTCACCGTGACCCTCTATCGCCCGCTCGATACCAAGGAAAAGCGGATGCCGGGTCGAGCCGTCGGCCTGAAGTGGCTTACGGTCGATCCTGAAGCGCGCACCTTGAAGGTCGCGCTCGCGGCACCCGAGAAGGTGAAGCCCGGAACGCGGCTCGACGTGCCCGTCTCGATCACCGGCCTTGCGGCCGGCGAGGAAGCGCGCGTCACCATCGCTGCGACCGACGTCGGCATCTTGAACCTTACGCGCTTCGATCCGCCCAAACCGGAAGGTTGGTTCTTCGGTCAGCGGAAGCTCGGCCTCGACATGCGGGACTACTATGCCCGCCTGATCGACGGGATGCGTGCCGACCGCGGCCGCCTGCGCTCGGGTGGCGACGGCTCCGACGGAACCGGCATGAGTTCGACCGGATCACCGCCGGTGGAGGCGACACTGGCGCTCTTCTCCGGCATCGTCACGGTCGATCGCTCGGGCCGCGCGACCGTGTCGTTCGATATGCCGGATTTCAACGGCACCGTGCGGCTGTCGGCCGTCGCCTGGTCGGCGCAGAAGATCGGCTCCGGTTCGCGCGACGTCGTCGTTCGCGATGCCGTCGCCCTGACGGCCGCCGCCCCGCGCTTCCTCACTCTGGGTGACGAAGCCCGCCTCCAGCTCGACGTTCACAATGTCGACGGCGCCGCCGGGACCTATGCGCTCGCCCTCAGTCCAAGGGGCCAGCCGGCAGCAGCGCTCGCGTCGCGGCCGCTGCCTCTGAAGGCCGGTGAGAAGCGGGCCGAAACCATCACTCTGAAGCCCTCGACCATCGGTCCGTGGCCTCTCGACGTCGTCGTCACCGGACCCAACGGCCTGACGGTCAAACGCCAGCTGACGTTCGACGTGAAGGCTCCTCACGGCGACATCCGGCGGGTCACGGTGAGCGAACTCAAAGGCAACGGCGGGAAGCTGACACTGTCGCGGGACATCTTCCAGGACCTGTTGCCGGGAACGGAGCGAGCAACCGTACATGTAGGTCCTCTCGCGTCGCTGGACGTGCCCGGACTCCTCAATCAGCTCGACCGTTATCCGTACGGCTGCGCCGAGCAGACCACGAGCCGCGCACTGCCGCTGCTCTACGCGAACGACATCGCGCGCCAGCTCGGGCTCGGGCAGGACCGTGAGATCCGCGCCCGTGTCGAGAAGGCGATCGAGCGCGTGCTCGAGATGCAGGACAGCTCGGGCGCCTTCGGCATCTGGGGACCCTCGGACGGCGACATCTGGCTGACGAGCTACGTGACGGATTTCCTGCTCCGGGCGAAAGAGGCGGGCTATGCCGTCGAAGCGCGGGCCCTGTCGCTCGCGCTGGAGCGGCTGCAGAACTACGTCGGCTTCGCAGCCGACTTCGAGAAAGGCGGCGAAGACCGGGCCTATGCCCTTTATGTTCTGGCGCGCGGCGGCAAGGCTCCGGTGGGAGAAATCCGCTACTACGTCGACGCGCGACTCGACCGCTTCTCGACTACGCTGGCCCTCGCGCAACTCGGCGCGGCCGCCCAGCTCGTGGGCGACCGGCCACGCGCAGAAGCGAGCTTCAACGCGGCACTCAAGAAACTCGACGCCGCGGCGAACACCGAGTTTCGGCGCGACTACGGCTCGGGATTGCGCGATGGCGCCGCCCTCGTGACGCTGGCCAGCGAGACCCGCATGTCGATCGGTGAAGTGCCGAAACTGCTCGATGTCGTCGCAAAGGCTTACTCCGCGAGGCCCTATACTTCGACTCAGGAACAGGCCTGGCTGCTGCTGGCCGCCCGCGCCATCGCGCAGCAGGCATCGGGTGAGACGCTCACCGTCGGCGGTCAGCGCCACAGCGGGAAGCTGATCCGCTCTCTGCGGCCCGATGCGATCCCCGGCGAAGGCCTCACCATCGCGAACACGGCGGACAATCCGACGACTGCGGTGCTGTCGGTTCTGGGTTCCTCGATGACACCCGAGCCCGCGATCTCCAAGGGCTTCACCGTCGAGCGCAACTACTACACGCTCGACGGCAAGAAGGTCGACCTGAAGAGCGCAACGGGTGGCGCCTCCTGGGTCAAACAGAACGATCGCTTCGTGGTCGTTGTGAAAGTCGAAGCGCCTGTCACCGGCGGCCGTATCCTGCTCGTCGATCGCCTGCCTGCAGGTTTCGAAATCGAGAACCCGCGGCTGGTCGAGAGCGGCGACGTCAAGTCGTTCGACTGGCTGGAAACCAAGGTGAAGCCGGAGCACACCGAATTCCGCGATGATCGCTTCGTGGCTGCATTCGATTTCTTCGGCCGTGACTCCTCACGCCGCCGGCGCAACGGGGACGACGACGACAGTTCGGGCAATTCCGAGCCGGCGTCGGCGGCAACCGTCGCGTACATGGTGCGTGCCGTGACGCCGGGTGTCTTTCTCCATCCGGCGGCGACGGTGGAAGACATGTATCGACCCGATCGCTACGCGCGCACCGCGGCCGGCAAGCTCACGGTGGTCGCGAAGTGAGCCCGGCAGCAAGCGGACGGTCCGTCCAAGCCGGCCCGAGGCGACGCCTCGGGCTGGGGCCGGCGATGGCGATGGTGGCGGCGACCGCGGCATTTGCGGCGGCCTTCGCGACCCTCGTCGCCATTCAGGTCTACAACTTGGGGCCGCCGCCTCTGGAGCGCGTGGCGGACCGTTCGATCGTGGTGCTCGATCGCGAAGGTACTCTGCTGCGCGCCTATACGACCGAGGCCGGCGTGTGGCGGCTCCCCGTGCGGAAGGCCGATGTCGATCCAAACTACCTCAAGATGCTGATGGCCTTCGAGGATCGCCGTTTCTATACACACGGCGGCATCGATCCCCGGGCTGTCGCTCGCGTGGGCACGGAATTGTTCCGTCACGGTCGGCTGATCTCGGGAAGTTCGACCCTGACCATGCAGACGGCCCGCCTCGTCGAGGGCGAGCACGAACGCACGGGTCTCGGCAAGCTGCGGCAGATGATCCGCGCCAAGCAGTTGGAGTCGCGGTTCTCCAAGGACGAAATCCTGCAGCTCTACCTCGAACTGGCGCCCTTCGGCGGCAACATCGAGGGTGTCCGCGCGGCTTCGCTCGCCTATTTCGGCAAGGAACCTCGGCGCCTTTCGCTCGCCGAGGGCGCTCTGCTGGTGGCCATTCCGCAGTCGCCTGCCGCTCGCCGCCCGGATCGTTCACCGCAGGCTGCAAAGCGGGCCCGCGACCGGGTACTCGCGCGTGCGGCGGCGCTGGGCACGATCGGAACCACTGAAGCCCAGGATGCGATGCGCGAACCGATCCCCTCGGTGCGTCGCGATTTTCCCAGACTGGCCCCGCACCTGTCGGACCAGATCACAGGAGCGGAGGTCGCGCGCCGGGTCCACCGCACGACGCTTCTCGCGCGTGCGCAAACCCAACTCGAAGAGCTCGCGCGCGATCATGCTCGTGCCTCGGGCAATGGCCTCTCGGCGGCGATCCTGGCGATCGAGAACGAGACCGGCGAAGTCATCGCACACGTGGGCTCTGCCGGATATCTCGACGAGGCGCGCGCCGGCGGGGTGGACATGATCCGCGCGGTTCGCTCGCCCGGCTCGACTTTGAAGCCCATCGTGTACGGGCTGGCGTTCGAGGCCGGCATCGCCCATCCGGAGACTTTGATCGAGGATCGGCCCGCCCGCTTCGACGGATACACACCACGCAATTTCGATCATGATTTCTCCGGGACGGTGACGATCCGGGAAGCGCTCGCCAAGTCTTTGAATATTCCGGCGGTGAAGGTGCTCGATGCACTCGGGTCCCAGCGACTGCACACCCGACTGCAGGGCGTCGGGGTCGATCCCGTGCTTCCGAGGGATGGCGAGCCGTCGCTCGCGATGGCGCTCGGTGGCGTCGGGCTCCGCATGACTGATCTGGGCGTGCTCTACACGGCCATTGCGCGTGGCGGCGTGGCCCTGCCCCTTCGCTGGAGCAGCGATGCCGCAAATCCTCATGAGCCTAGGCGACCGCCGCAACGCCTCTTGCCAGCGGTGGCCTCGTGGTACCTCGCGGACATCCTGCGCAATGCTCCTCCGCCGGCTAACGCCAAGGGCGGACAGATCGCTTACAAGACCGGCACGTCGTACGGCTACCGCGACGCGTGGTCCGCCGGTTTCGACGGCCGGCACACCATCGTGGTCTGGGTCGGGCGGGCGGACGGAGCATCGGTACCGGGTCTTTCCGGGCGTACGTCGGCGGCGCCCCTGTTGTTCGACGCCTTCCAGCGTCTGGCGGAGCGACGCACTCCGATACTGCAGGCACCGGCCGGGACAATGCGCCTGCCGCGGTCCGATCTGCCGCCGGCCATGCGCTCGTTCGCCGACCCACGAGAGACTTCGGCCGCGGGCAGCTACCGCGATCCTGCCGTCGCCATCGCCTTCCCGCGGGACCGAACCACGATCGACGCGGAGGCTGCCGGCGAGGAAGGTCTCGTGCTGAAGGCGGAGGGCGGCACACTTCCGTTGACCTGGCTGGTCGATGGGGCGCCGATCGCCAGCGATCCTCTGCGCCGTGAAGCCGTTATCGAGAAACCCACGCGCGGCTTCATCAGGGTGGGCGTCGTCGATGCGAAAGGGCGTACGGACCGCGTGACGGTGCGGCTCAAATAGACTTGTGGCGCGCCGTGCCGGCACAGGCGGCGGCGTTTGCTGTGGGCAGAGCGTAGTGAAGCGCACGAATCACTTCCAGTAGTGACCCGGGCGATGCTAACCGGCCTGCAATCAGGACTCTGATCAGGGGTACTCATGGACAAGATCACGCAGCAGATCGCGCGCGAGTTGGTCGTGCGCCCGGAACAGGTCGCGGCCACCATCGAATTGCTGGGCGAGGGCGCGACCGTGCCCTTCATCGCCCGCTACCGCAAAGAGAAGACGGGCGGGCTCGACGATACCCAGCTGCGAAACCTGACAGAGCGTCTTGCATATCTTCGCGAGCTGGAAGACCGCCGGGCCAGCGTGCTGCGGAGCATCGAGGAGCAGGGCAAGCTCACCCCTGAGTTGGCACGCTCGATCGCGGAGGCCGGCACGAAGGTCGATCTGGAGGACCTCTACGCTCCCTACAAGCAGAAGCGGCGCACCAAGGCCCAGATCGCGCGAGAGGCTGGCCTGGAGCCATTGATCGACACCATTCTTGCCGATCCGTCACGGCTTCCCGAGTCGCTCGCAGAGACATTCGTTAATGCCGAGAAGGGCGTGGCCGACGTCAAGGCGGCTCTCGAAGGCGCCCGCGCGATCTTCATGGAACGGATCAGCGAAAAGGCTGATCTGGTCGGCGCATTGCGCGAATGGCTCTGGCAGGAGGGCATCGTCACCTCGAAAGTCGTCGCCGGCAAGGAAGCGGCGGGCGCCAAGTTCTCGGACTACTTCGACTTCGCGCAGAGAATCGGCGACCTGCCTTCGCACAGGGCGCTCGCACTTCTGCGCGGCCGCAACGAGGAGGTTCTCGACATCGGCCTCGACGTTCCTCACGACAGCAAGTTCCCGCATCCCGCGGAAAACAAGATCCGAGCCGCGTTCGGCCTCTTGGACAAGGGGCGCGCCGCCGATCGCTGGATCTCGGAAGCCGTGCGGCTCGCCTGGCGCGCGCGGCTCGGCGTATCGATTTCCGTCGACCTGATGACCAGGCTGAAGGAGATCGCCGATCGGGAGGCCATCTCCGTGTTCTCACGCAACCTCAAGGATCTGCTACTGGCCGCTCCGGCAGGACCGCGCGTCACGCTCGGCCTGGATCCGGGGATCAGGACCGGATGCAAGATCGCCGTCATCGACACGACCGGAAAGGTCGCGGAGACCGCCACGATCTATCCGCACGAGCCGCGCAACGACTGGCAGGGCTCGCTCGCGACGCTCGCTGCTCTGTGCATGAAGCACAAGGTGGAGTTGATCGCGATCGGCAACGGGACAGCCAGCCGTGAAACCGACAAGCTGGTGGCCGAACTGATGAAGAAGGCGCCGCAACTGCATCTTACCAAGATCATGGTCAGCGAAGCCGGGGCCTCGGTCTATTCCGCTTCGGAGACCGCTGCGGCCGAGTTCCCGGATCTCGACGTTTCGCTGCGCGGAGCCGTCTCGATCGCGCGGCGCCTGCAGGACCCGCTGGCCGAGCTGGTGAAGATCGATCCGAAAGCCATCGGCGTCGGACAGTATCAGCACGATGTGCACCAGCCGCTGCTGGCCGACAAGCTTGATGAGGTCGTGGTGAGCTGCGTGAACCATGTGGGCGTGGAACTGAATACGGCCAGCGCCCCCCTGCTCACCCGCGTCTCCGGCATCGGCGAGACCATGGCGCGCCGGATCGTCGCCTACCGCAATGAGAAAGGCGCGTTCGCGGGGCGCAGACAG
>CAYMEB010000006.1:0-55621 GCA_964389095.1 uncultured Hyphomicrobiaceae bacterium | reverse complement strand
CTTCAGAACCCTGTTCTGGCCGCTATCCTATGTGGTGAATTGAATCACCCTGGGGTCCTCACCACCTAAAACGATTTTTAGGCGGCAAAGCCGCACCCGTGGGCAGGTCTTCGGCGATGCGCAACCCCTCGTTCCACTTCACCATCCGTTCCGAGCGGGTGAAGGAGCCGACCTTGAGCTGCTCGATGCCCCAGCCGACGGCGAGGTGGACGATCGTGACGTCCTCGGTCTCGCCCGAGCGCGCCGATACGATGGCGTTCCAGCCCGCCGCCCGCGCCGCATCCAGCGCCGCGCGCGTCTCGGTCAGGGTCCCGATCTGGTTGGGCTTGATCAGAGCGGTGTTGCAGGCGCCCATGGCGGCCAGTTCGCCGATCCGGGTCGGGCTGGTGCAGACGATGTCGTCGCCGACCACCTCCACGCTCGATCCCGCGGCAGCGGTGAAGCGCGCGAGAGCCTCCGCGTCGTCCTCCGCCAGCGGGTCCTCGATCGCCACGATGGGGTACTTGCGGAGCCAGCCTACCAGCATTTCCGAGAGCGCCGCGGAATCGAGCCTGCGGCCTTCGCGAGCGAGCGTATAGTTGCCCCTCGCTCCGAACTGCGAAGCGGCGATGTCGAGCGAGATCGAGACGTCCTCTCCCGGCGCAAAGCCGGCCCGCTCGATCGCGCGCACGAGCAGGTCGAGGGCCTCTTCGTTGGTTTCGAAGGCCGGCCAGTAGCCGCCCTCGTCGGCGACGCCCGCGAGACGGCCGTTCTTGCCCAGCAACTCGCCGGCATGGCGATAGACCTCCGCGGTCCAGTCGAGCGCACTGACGTAGTCCTCCGCCCCGGTCGCGACGATCATGAAATCCTGGACGTCGACGCGACGGTTGGCATGGGCGCCGCCGCCGAAGATCTGGATCTCCGGCAACGGGAGCGGGCCCGGCTCGCGCTCTCCGGCGAGGTGCCGCCAGAGCGGAACCCCCTGCGCGGCCGCGGCCGCATGGGCAGCAGCCATCGAAACCGCGATGACCGCGTTGCCGCCCAGGCGGCTCTTGTTCGCAGTGCCGTCGAGACCGATCAGGCGCCGATCGATGGCGGCCTGGTCCAGCACATCGAGACCGCGCAGCGCCCGGTCGATCTCGCCGTTGACGCTTGCCACCGCCTTGGTCACGTCGAGCCCGCCGAACGCGGGCCCGCCGTCGCGCCGATCCAGCGCCTCGCCCAAGCCCGTGGAAGCCCCCGCCGGAGCGATCGCCCGACCCCGCGCCCCACCCTCGACGACGACGTCGGCCTCGACCGTGGGCCGCCCCCGGCTGTCCCAGACCCGCCTGGCCAGTACCTTGTGGATGCGCTTGCTCATCGTGACCGCCTGCCCGTCCCGGCTGTGCCGAATTGATTGGCCGGCACGGTGGTGTCACAGCAGCGCGGGCCCGCGCAAGTGCGCCGTCACGCCGACGCAGGCTGTGGATGGTCTGCGCGCGATGGTCGCGGAAATGCCGAATTGCTCGCGTTCCGTGCCCGCGCTGCCCCGGGGCGGCGGCGCAACGGTGGCCCGTGTGGCAGGGCCGCCATGTGGTCCGCCCCTTTGACGGGAGCGGTGCGGCAATGCAATAGCGATTGCTGCGGCCGGTTTTCCGGCAGAACCGACGAGGATCGACGCGTATGCGGCACATCGACCACTCCGGAGCGACGGGCTCTGCGGGCCCCAGCTGGAAATCCTGGTTCATGGCCTCCGCATTGGCCCTGATGCTTTCGGCATGGGCTGACGCGGCGCGGGCCGCGGACCCGGCCGTCGCATTTCTCGATCGTGTCGCCAAGGAAATGATGGCGGCGGCGCGCACCCGCTCGCCCTCCGCCATGCAGGCGGTCGTTTCCCGCTACGGCGACATGCGCCAGATCGGTCTCTACGCGCTCGGCGACTACCGCCCGCGCCTCGAAACCGGCGACCAGGAATCCTACACGTCCGGGATGATCCGCTTCATCTCGCGCTACGCCGCGAACGAAGCCCCCAAGTACCCGATCAAGAGCGTGACGTTCGCGCCCGAAGTCCGCAAGGCGCGCTACGGCCTGATGGTGGACTCCACCGTCACCCTTCAGGACGGCTCCAGCTACGAAGTCTCCTGGATGCTGACCAAGACCGGCGGCAGCTACCGCATCCGCGACGCCCAGGTCCTGGGACTGTGGATGACCCCGTTCCTGAAGAAGCTCTTCGAGGACTACATCGCGCGAAACAACGGCAGCGTGAAAGCCCTGGTCGCTGTACTTCAGCGCCAATGAAAATCGAGCGGGGACCTGGACCGAGGCGGCGAGAAACTCCGCCCGTCACTCCACGTCGAGCTCGACCCACGCGGGAACGTGATCGGACGGCTTCTCCCAGGCCCGGGTGAAGCGGTCGATGCCGGCCGAGCGCAGCCGGTCGGCGGCCTGCGGCGACAGCAGGAGATGGTCGATCCTGATGCCGTGATCCTTCTGGAAGGCGCCGGCCTGATAGTCCCAGAAGGTGTAGACCCCGGGCTCGGGATGGCAGGCGCGGATCGCGTCCGTGAAGCCCAGGGACAGCAACTGCCGGAAGGCGGCCCGGCTCTGCGGCTGGAACAACGCATCCTCCGCCCACGCCGCCGGGTTCTTCGCGTCGACCGGCTCCGGGATCACGTTGTAGTCGCCGGCCAGAACGAATGGCTCCTCCAATGCGAGACGGCTGCGCGCGTGCGCCTCGAGCCGCCGCATCCACGCCAGCTTGTAGGCGAACTTGTCGGTCCCGATCGGATTGCCGTTGGGCAAATAGAGCCCGCCGATCCGGATCACGGACCGGCCGGCCGGAACGATCGCCTCGATGTAGCGCGACTGGCCGTCGGCGTCATCGCCCGGCAGCCCGCGCGTCACGTCCTCCAGCGGACGCTTCGACAGCAGCGCCACGCCATTGAAGCCCTTTTGTCCGTGGACGGCGACGTTGTAGCCCAGCGCCTCGATTTCCGTGGCCGGAAAGCCCTCGTCGACCGACTTGATCTCCTGCAGGCAGACCAGGTCCGGGTTGGTTTCGCGCAGCCAGGCGAGCAGACCCTCGAGCCGCGCCTTGACGCCGTTGATGTTCCAGGTGGCGACCCGCATTGGAGAAATCCCCGGCCGTTTTGGTGCGCAGAGCGCGGCACCGCCGCCGCTGCCGTCCGGCGATCAGATCGAGAACGACGTGCCGCAGCCGCAGGAGGCGGTGGCGTTCGGGTTGCGGATCTTGAAGGAGGCGCCGATCAGTTCGTCGACGAAATCCAGCTCCGAGCCCGCCATCAGCTCGAGCGAAACCGGATCGATCACAACCCTCGCGCCCTCCCGTTCGATAGTGAGATCGTCGGGCTCGGCCGCCGCCACCATGTCGAACTTGTACTGGAAACCAGTGCAGCCGCCGGCCTCGACCGCGATCCGCAGGATCCGCTCGTTCGGCTCTGCGGCAGCGATCTCTGCGATCCGGCGCGCGGCGCGGCTCGTGACAGTGACGCTCGCGGCAGTATCGGTCGTGGTCGACATCCCGTTCCGTCCGGTGGCTGCGGTTCGCGGGCCTTTGCCATGCCCGGCGACTCCGTCATAGGAGCATAGGAACGAGGCGCGGGAAGTCAATTCGCCCGCGCGTCCACAGGAGGCGGCCGCTGGCCCTGCCCGATCACATCGCCGTGCCCACCGCCCGCCTCGCCGCCGACTGGCGCACCGGCGGGGACCGTGTCGTGCCCGAGGCGCCGTGCCCGATGCGGACGCCCTATCAGCGGGACAGGGACCGCATCGTCCACGCGACCGCGTTCCGGCGCCTGACCTACAAGACCCAGGTGTTCGTCTTCCACGAGGGCGACCATTACCGCACGCGCCTGACCCACACCCTCGAAGTCGCCCAGATCGCACGGGCCATCGCCCGCCTTCTCGCTCTCGACGAGGACCTCGCCGAGGCTCTCGCCTTGGCGCACGATCTCGGGCATCCCCCCTTCGGCCATGCCGGCGAACGGGCGCTCGATGCCGCGCTCGCAAGCTGCGGCGGCTTCGATCACAACGCCCAGAGCTTCAAGATCGTCACCAAGCTCGAGCGCAAGTATCCCGATTTCGACGGCCTCAACCTGACCCGCGACACCCTGGACGGTTTGGTCAAGCACAACGGGCCGTTGACGGGCCCGGCGTGCCGCGGCGACCACCGCATGCTCCTCGCCGCCATCGAAGCCGCCGGGCTCTCGCAGTGGATCGACGGTGGCACGGAGGCGTCGCTCGAGGCTCAGGCCGCCGCCATCGCGGATGACATCGCCTACAACAATCACGACCTCGACGATGGCCTGCGCGCCGGCCTCATCGCCATGGACGAACTGCGTGATGTCTCGCTGGTCGGCCGCTTCGTGCGCGCGGCGCAGGAGCGCGCCCTGCCCGACCGGGCGCGCCTGATCTACGAGGTCAACCGTCGTATGATCACGGCGATGATCGCCGACGTCGTCGAAGCCGCCCGCGGGCGGATCGCGTCTTGGAATCTGACGAGCACGGCCGAGGCGCGCCGCGCGCCCGGCGCCGTCGTCGCTTTCTCTGCGAACATGGCAGCAGAGCTCGCGGGCCTCAAAACGTTCCTTTTCTCTGCGGTCTACCGGCATCCCCGCGTCGTCGGCGTGATGGCCGGTGCTGAAGCGATCGTACGCGATCTGGTGGCGCACTATCGCGCCACCCCGTCGGCCCTGCCCGCGCCTTGGAACCGCACGGTGGGGCAGCTCACTTCCCCGGACGCGCAAGCCCGCACGATCGGTGATTTCGTCGCGGGCATGACCGACCGTTTCGCCCTCGAAGAACACCGGCGGCTGTTTGACGCGACACCGGTTTTGCGATAGCCCCCGACCAGCCTCCGCCGGGGGCGCGCGAACGGCGCTGCGGCGGTCATCGAAAGTGCTTCAGATGAATATCTACGCCGAGGTCGGCGCTGCCATCACGTCCGTGCTCGAAGGGCTCAAGCGACAAGGGCGCTTGCCGTCCGATCTCGCTCTCGACGGCATCGAGGCCTCCCCGCCGCGCGATGCCACGCACGGCGACGTGGCTTCCAATGCTGCCATGGTGCTGGCGCGTGCCGCCAAGATGAAGCCGCGCGACATCGCCGAGCTGATCGTCGCCGGCCTCGCCGCCGATCGCCGCGTCGCCGGCGCCGCGATGGCCGGTCCCGGCTTCGTCAACGTCACCCTGGCCCCCGAGGTCTGGCGTCGCCTCGTCCCGGCGATCCGCACGGCGGGCGCCGCCTACGGCCGCATCGATCTGGGCAAGGGTGAGCGGGTCAACGTCGAGTACGTCTCGGCCAACCCCACGGGTCCGATGCATGTCGGCCATTGCCGTGGCGCCGTTTTCGGCGACGCGCTGGCCAACCTGCTGGCCTTCACCGGGCACGCGGTGACGCGCGAGTACTACATCAACGATGCCGGCGCTCAAGTCGACGTTCTCGCCCGTTCCGCCTTCCTGCGTTATCGCGAAGCCTTGGGCGAGACCATCGGCGCGATCCCGGAGGGGCTCTATCCCGGCGACTACCTCAAGCCGGTCGGCGCCGCCCTGGCGGCCCGCTTCGGCACGACGTTGCGCGACATGCCCGAGACGGAGTGGCTGCCGGTCGTGCGCGAGCACGCCGTGGCGGCGATGATGGACACCATCCGCGATGACCTCGCCGCGCTCGACATCCGCCACGACGTCTTCTTCTCCGAAGCCTCGATGAAGCGGGCCGACGTCGACGAGGTCGCCGATTCGATCGCCGCTCTGCGTCAGGCCGGGCACGTCTTCGTCGGGCGTCTGGAAAAACCGAAGGGTCACGACGCCGACGACTGGGAGGACCGCGAACAGACGCTGTTCCGCTCGACCGCCTTCGGCGACGACGTCGACCGCGCCCTGATGAAGTCGGACGGGGGCTACACCTACTTCGCCTCTGACCTCGCATACCACCACAACAAGCTGTCGCGTGGTTTCACCGGCCTGATCAACGTCTTCGGAGCGGACCACGTCGGCTACATCAAGCGCATCACGGCCGTGGTCAAGGCGCTGTCGGCCGGCAAGGCCGCGCTCGACATCAAGGTGTGCCAGCTCGTGCGCCTGTTGCGCGACGGACAGCCCGTCAAAATGTCGAAGCGGGCCGGCACGTTCGTGACCCTGCGCGAGGTCGTCGACGAGGTCGGCCGCGACCCCGTGCGCTTCATGATGCTCTATCGCAAGAACGACGCGACTCTGGACTTCGACCTCGCCAAGGTCATCGAGCAGTCCAAGGAGAATCCGGTCTTCTACGTTCAGATGGCGCACGCCCGGGCCTGTTCGGTCTTCCGCAACGTGGCCGAGTCGTTTCCCGATCTGACGCGGTCGTCCACAGTTCTCGACGGCGCGGATCTGACGCTCCTGAACGACCCCGGAGAGGTCGATCTGATCCGCAAGCTCGCCTGGTATCCCGAGCTGGTGGCGGGCGCCGCGCGCGCCCACGAGCCCCACCGGATTGCATTCTATCTCTATGATCTTGCTTCTGCTTTCCATGGCCAATGGAGCCGTGGCAACGATTCGCCACATTTGCGCTTCATACAACCGTCGGATCGAGCGGCAACCGCCGCCCGGCTGGCGCTCGTCGACGCGAATGCACATGTGCTCGCGTCCGGCTTGGGGATCTTGGGAGTGAACGCACCGAGCGAGCTCCGCTAGAGTTCGGGGCGTCGATTCGCCGGAACCTCCGGCGGTCGGAACTGAGGACCGCACAGCGCGGGTCGAGGAAGAACGAGATGTCACGGTCGAACGGCAATAACGGGCATTCCGGGCCGCCGCCCCAGCAGCCGCATCCGGGCTATGCCCAGGGCGCGCCGGCTCATCATCCCTATCCGCAGACGCAGCCTCCGGAAGGCGCACGTGCCGCCCAGCAGACGGCGCAGTGGTCGCCCTACCAGCCTCCCGCTCCGCCGGATCTGAGCGGCTATGGGCAATCCGCGCAGCCGCAGCGTCCGCACCATCAGGCGGACCAGCATCCCCCGCAGTACCATTTCCCCCCGTCGGAGCCCCACGCCCAGCCGGCGCACCAGGGCTACGGCGAACCCCAGCTGCGCACGGGCCAGCCCCAGCACGCCGCTCCGTCGCAGCAGGCGCCCGGATCGGGTCTTGCCAGCTACACGCCGCGGGGCGAACGCCAGCCAGCGCCGGCTGAAGCCCGCCGCTACGACCTTGCCAACTTCGGCCCTCCGGCCGCGCGGCAGGCCCCCCAGCAGCCGACCTGGGAAGAGCCCCGGCACGGCGAAATCGACCCCTACGCGGGACAGCAGGCCGCCTATCAGCACGGCTACGTTCCCCCCCAGGAGCAGCCGCAGTGGTCTCCGCCCGCGGAAACCTTCGCCCATGCGCGCCATGCCCCGCACCAGGGCGGACACGAGGGCGGATATGCGCCCGCGGTAGACGCGCACGGCTATCCGTTGCATCAGGGCCACGATCCCTCGATGCAGGGCTATGCCGACCCGAACGCGCATTATCAGAGCCACGGCGATCCCGGCCAGTACGGGCACGTCGGCCAGGACGGCCAGCCTCATCAGCAGCAACAGTACGAAGGCGAGTACGACGACGGCACTTCATATGAGGAGGAGCCCAAGAAGCGAGGCCGCGGTCTGCTGGTCGTGGCGGCGCTGGTGAGCGCCATCGTCGCGGGTGGCGGCATGGCCTATCTGTACAAGACGTTCGCCGGTGGCGGCGTCGGTGGAAAGGCGCCGGTTCTCAAGGCTGAGCAGACCCCGCCGAAGAGCCGTCCGACCAATCCCGGAGGCAAGGAATTCCCGCACGCGGAACGCAAGATCACCGAGCGCCTCGGCGACGGCCAGCCGGCGACGGAGACGGCGGCCGCGGCCTCCTCCGAACCGGTCGAGAGCGGTGGGCCGCGCAGGGTTCAAATCATCCCCATCGCGCCCGGCGGCGGACAGCCGGTCGCCGGCGCGCCACCGCCGGAGACACCCGCCCGCGCGACCATCAGCGTGCCCGGCATGGTGGTCGACACCTCTCAGCTCGGTGGCGGTCCCCGGCCCATTCCCCAGCAGGATTCCGCCACGGGGCGACAGCCGCAGGGCCAGCAGCAGGCCGCCCGGCCCCAGGTCCAGCAGCAGCAGCCGCCCGCGAAGGCGCCTGTGCAGCCGAAGGCGGCCGAGCAGCCGCCGGCGGACGCCGCCGCAGCGCCCGTGAAGCGGGCAGCGGTTTCGGTTCCACGCCCGCCCAAGGCGAACGACGCTTTGACTTCGCAGGGCGCTCCGACCGCAGCCGCGCCCGCCGCGTCCGGCAGCAATGGTTTCGTCGCGGTTCTGTCCTCGCAGAAGTCGCGAATGGACGCGCTGAAAGTCTTCGCCGACCTCCAGCAGCGCTACGGCGACGTGCTCTCCAACAAGCCCGCCGACGTCCAGGAAGCCAACCTCGGCGAACGCGGCGTGTTCTACCGGGCCGTGGTCGGCCCGCCGGGCTCGCGCGAGTCGGCGGCCCAGCTCTGCACTCAGCTCAAGGCGGCCGGGTTCAACGGTTGCTGGGTCACGGCCTACTGACGGCACCGGCCCTATGCGCGCTGCATTCATAACCGGTCTCGCCGGCCTCACCTTGACGGCTGCCGAGGCCGGTTTTCTTCGCTCCACCCGGCCCGCAGGCCTGATCCTGTTCGCGCGGAACCTGGCGCATCCCGGCCAGGTGCGCCGGCTGGTGGCGCAGGCCCGCGCCCATATCGGCAGCGACGACGTTCTCGTGCTGATCGACCAGGAAGGCGGCCGGGTGCAGCGGCTGCGCCCGCCGCATTGGCGCAGGCTCCCTCCGGCCCGCATCCTTGCGGCCCACAATCAGGCGCACGACGCGGCCCGTATGATCGCGCAGCTCACGGCGAGTGACCTTCGAGACCTCGGCATCAACACCAATTGCGCCCCGGTTCTCGACGTACCGGTCCCGGGCGCCCACGACATCATCGGCGATCGCGCCTACGCCACGACTGTCCCGGGCGTGTCCGCCCTCGGCCGGGCCGTAGCCGAAGGCTACAGAGCCGGAGGCGTCGTACCGGTGATCAAGCATATTCCCGGACATGGCCGCGCCCGAGCCGACAGCCATCTCGATCTACCGGTCGTGGACACGCCCCACGCCGAGCTGTCGGCCTCGGACTTCGCGCCCTTCGCCGCATTGCGCGACGAACCCGCGGCGATGACCGCCCACGTCGTGTTCTCGGCCGTCGACCCGGCCGCCCCGGCTTCGACTTCGCCCCGGGTGCACGAGACGATCATCCGGGGCGAGATCGGCTTCGACGGGCTGCTGATGAGCGATGACCTTTCGATGCGGGCTCTCTCCGGGCCGATGCGCCGGCGCGCCGAAGCCGTTGTCGCTGCGGGCAGCGACCTCGCCCTTCACTGCAACGGCGACCTGGCCGAGATGGAAGCGGTGGCGGCCGGCGTACCCACGCTTGCGGGCCACGCTGCTGCGCGTTTCGTCAAGGCGATCGACGTCACGCGCTCCACCGTGCCGTTCGACCGGGCGGCCGCCGAGGCTTGCCTCGCCTCGGTTTTGCGCTTAAGCGCGTGAGAAGCGCAGGCGATTCCAGGACTTCCCGCCGGCCTGCGGCGGCGCAGCCGCTTGGTCCGACCGAGGGAGACGATGGCAGACGCCGACACACCGGTCCCTGCTGAGCCAGTCGCAGCCGAATCCTGGGACACCGCCGGGACGAGCGAGCTGCATCGTCCGGAGGACATGTTTCAGGTCGACCTGGAGGGTTTCGAAGGTCCCCTCGACCTGCTGCTGGCGATGGCGCGCACCCAGAAGGTGGATATCCGGCGTATCTCGGTCCTGGCACTTGCCGAGCAGTACCTGAGCTTCATCCGCGACGCCAAGTCCCTGCGCATCGAGATCGCGGCCGACTACCTCGTGATGGCGGCTTGGCTCGCGTTCCTGAAATCGCGGCTGCTCCTGCCCAAGGAAAAGGAGGAGGCCTCTCAGCCCAGCGGCGAGGAGATGGCGCTCCGGTTGCAGTTCCGCCTGATGCGCCTGCAGGCCATGCGCAACGCGGCCGCCGCGCTGATGACCCGCAAGCGGCTCGGCGTGGAAGTCTTTGCCCGGGGCGGCCCGGAAGGCTTCAGGACGATCCGCGAGCGCCAGTACACGGCCGAGATCTACGATCTGCTGCGCGCCTACACCGACCAGAGGAAGCGCACCACCGTCCGCCGCGCCCACGTGGTCCGGCGCCGCCCGGTCTGGTCGATCAAGGAAGCACGCAATCATCTCCAGCGACTGGTCGGCGCCTCGACCGGCCAATGGGTTCAACTCGACATGTTCCTGGAGCAGTATCTGCCGTCCGCCGAGCTTGGCCGCACCGCGCTCGCCGCCTCGTTCGGCGCGACACTGGAAATGGCCCGCGACGGCTTGGTAGAGATCCGGCAGGAAGAGCCATTCGCGCCGATCTACATGCGTCGGCGCGAGGACGGCGCGTCCTGGGTCAAGGTCGAATGACGAGGTCGCGGGAGACGCGGCCACTGGCAAGAGAAGGGTGGAAGGGACGGGCATGGTACCGCCGAAGCTGAAGACGGTCGACGACCATCACGAGGACGCCGCCGAGGCTGCCCCCGCGGGTGCCGATGTCCCAGCGGATGCATCCAACATCGCCCATCTGCCCTCGGCCGACCGGCGCGAGCGCATCCGTATTCTCGAAGCCCTCCTGTTCGCCGCTGCCGAGCCCCTCGACGAGGCCACCCTCGCCCGTCACCTCAAGGCTGGAGACGACGTGCCGGCGCTGCTCGACGAACTGCGCGGCCTCTATGCGGGGCGCGGCGTGAATCTCGTCCGCGTCGCAGGAAAATGGGCTTTCCGCACGGCGGAAGACCTCGCCTATCTACTCGAGCGCCACGCGACGGAGGAGCGTAAGCTTTCGCGCGCCGCGATGGAGACACTCGCCATCATCGCCTACCACCAGCCGGTGACCCGCGCCGAGATCGAGGAAATCCGCGGCGTAGCCACGTCGGCGGGCACGCTCGATGTGCTCATGGAGACCGGTTGGATCCGGCCGCGCGGCCGCCGGCGTGCGCCCGGCCGGCCGATCACGTACGGCACCACGCAGAACTTCCTCGAGCATTTCGGGCTCGATGGCGTCAAGGATCTGCCCGGACTGGCCGAACTGAAGGGCGCCGGCCTCCTCGACAGCAACCTGCCGCCGGACTTCACGGTGCCCGAGCCGACGGACGTCGCGGCGCTGATGCCGGACGAGTTGCCGCTCGACGCCGCGGAAAACGCCGAGCAGACTTTGGAACTGCCCCTGGAAGACGCTGCCGATACGGATGACGAGGGCTCCGGGGACTCCTCGGCCGCCAAGCTCGCGGGCAACGACTGAAGCGGACTTGCTCGCGAGGAAAGGTATCATCGGCGTGCGTTGGCTCGATCGCTTCCGGACCACTACGGCCGAGCCCGTGCCCGAGCGCATCCCCGAGCGGGGGCGCGCGGCAGCGGCTTTCTCCGCCAAGCTGACCTTCGATCGCGTCGAGCGCCGCTTTCAGCAGGCGGACGCGCTGCGCGGCGTGAGTTTCAGCGTCGACCCCGGCGAAATCCTCTGCCTCCTGGGGCCTTCGGGCTGCGGCAAGACGACGTTGTTGCGGATTGCCTCGGGCATCGAGCGGCCCAGCGCCGGCCGGGTCCTCATCGACGATGTGGAAGTCGCCGGCCCCGAGCGTTTCGTGCCACCGGAGAAGCGCAACGTCGGGCTGATGTTCCAGGATTTCGCGCTGTTCCCGCACCTGACGATCCTGGACAACGTCGCGTTCGGTCTGAAGCGGCTCGCCCGGGACGAGGCCCGCCGCGAGGCTCGCGCGGTGCTCTCGCGCGTCGGGCTGCAGCGCTACGCCGACAACTACCCGAGCACGCTCTCAGGGGGCGAGCAGCAACGCGTCGCGCTGGCACGCGCGATCGCGCCGCGCCCCTCCGTCGTGCTGATGGACGAACCGTTCTCCGGTCTCGACGTGCAATTGCGCGAAGCGATGCAGGAGGAAACCCTGCGCCTGCTGCACGAAACACGCGCCACCTGCATGATGGTCACGCACAGCCCCGACGAGGCGATGCGCCTGGGTGATCGCATCGCCGTCATGGCGGCGGGACGCCTGCTCCAGATCGGCCGGGCGAAGGAACTCTATCACGACCCCGCCAACCTCTTCGTCGCGCGGCTGTTTTCCGCAATCAACGAGATTGCTCTGCGCGTCGAAGGCAACGTCATCCGCACGCCCATCGGCAGTTTCGCGGTTCCCGGCATCGAGGACGGCGACATGGTGACGTTCTGCATCCGCCGCACCGGGCTCAGGATCGCTGGCATCGGACCTGGGTTGGAGCATTTCATGCCGGTGCTCGACGGCCGTATCGTCACCGTCCGCTTCCAGGGCGACATCGCCCACGTCTCCATCGCCGTGCAGGGCTTCGAGCGCCCGTTGGTCGCCCGCGCCCGCGAACACGAAGCGCCGGCCGTCGGCGCGGACGTGAAAGTCTCCATCGATCCGGCCAGCGTCCTGATCTTCCGCGTGGACGAACTCCAGCAGCAGACCGCGATGCTGCGCAGCACGACGGGCACGACACCCGAACCACAGGACCGATAGGCCGGATCGCCATCGATGCGGCGGCTCAGCAGCCGGGCGCCTGGATTCTGAGGCGCGTGCGCCTGCCACACACACCGAGGATCGCGCGCACGTCGTCGGCAGCAAGCGCAACGCAGCCCTCGGTGGGCGAATAGGTCTCGCGCGCGATGTGAAGGAAGATCGCGCTGCCGCGGCCGCGCCGGCGCGGCCGGTCGTTGTGTCCGATCACCAGCACCAGGTCGTAGAGATCGTCGGCACGCCACATCCGCTCCGCGCTCGCCGGATAGGGATGACTGACGATGCGATTGTAATTGCGATCGTCCGGCGCGTCGCACCAGCCGTCGCACGGCGCCAGCGCCTGCACCGGCAGGAAGGTGCGAGGCCGCCGCACTCGATCCGCGCGATAGTACACCTTGCGCAGGGGCCATACGCCGATCGGCGTAGTTCCGTCGCCCTCCCTCTTCATGGCGCCGAACCCGCCCCGCCCCAGCGCGCACCGCCACCACCGCCCGCCGATGTGAACCCGCCCGACCGTGGCATGGGCGGATCGCGCGCGCACGGTCACGGTCGATACTGCCCCCCCGCGCCGGGCTCCGGGCCTTCGCGCCGACCTCATCGCACTCTTCCTGCGATCCACGCCGCCAGCACTGCGCGTTCCTCACCCGTCATGTCGGTGACGTTGCCGGGCGGCATGGCGTGGGTGAGCACGCTCTGCAGATTGATGTGCCGGGCGTGCGCCCTGATCTGGTCGGCGGTTTCGAGCACGACCCCTTTCGGCGGCTGGCTGATCCCAAGCCACACCGGCTCTTTGGCGTGGCACATCGCACAACGCGAAGAGATCACGTCGTCGACCTGCTTGAACGAGACCGATTGGACCGGCGCCGCCTCGGCACGGCGCGGCTTGCCCGGCTCCACCGGCTTGAACGTCGACAGCCACACCACCGCCACGCCGAGCGCCACCGCGACGCCCCACGCCCACCACGGATCGGGATGGCCCTTGTGGCGCTCGTTGTAGAAGTGGCGAATGAACACGCCCATCAGGATCAGGCAGCCCAGGATCGCCCAGCTGAACCGCGTGCCGAACGCCAGGGGATAGTGGCCGGCGATCATCACGAAGACGGTCGCCAGCGTGAGGTAGTTGTTGTGGGTCGAGCGCTGCTTGCCGCGCTGGCCGTAGATGGGATCCGGCTCCTTGCCGGCGACGAGCGCTGCGATGACCTTGCGCTGTCCGGGAATGATCACCATCGCGACGTTCGCCGCCATGATGGTCCCCATGATCGCGCCCATCTGCATGAAGGCGCCGCGGGGCGAATAGACCTGCGAGGCAAGCCAGGCCAGTGCCAGCAGCACGACGAACATCACCAGCGCGAGCGCGGTGTCGTTGCGACCGAACGGCGACTTGCAGGCCACATCGTAGGCCATCCACGCCGCGCAGATCGAGCCCACGCTCGTCGCGATGGCGACCCAGACCGGCATGTCGAGAATGCGCCGGTCGATCATGTAGAGGTCGGCGCCCATGTAGTAGACCAGCACGAGTAGCGCGAACCCGGACATCCAGGTCGTGTACGCTTCCCATTTGTGCCAGGTCAGCTCGTCCGGCATTTTGGCTGGCGCCACGAGGAACTTCACCATGTGGTAGAAGCCGCCGCCATGTACCTGCCACGCGTCGCCGTGGGCTCGATCGGGCAGCGTTTCCCGCTTCTTCAGGCTGTAGTCGAGATGCATGAAGAAGAACGACGAGCCGATCCAGGCGATGCCGGCGATGACGTGAAGCCAGCGCACGAACGCTTCGATCCAGCTCCAGAGCACGTCGATCATGCGCTTCCCCGAGTGTTTCCGGCGTCTGCCCGCCGGTAGATCTTCTTGCCTGCCACGTAGACTTCTTCAATGGCGCGGTCGTCCGCCAGTATCATCTGCGCGAACAATACGTCGACGATTTCCGTGCTGCGCGCCACGCGCTCCGCGATCAGTGGCCGCGATGCGAGATCGACGACGATCAGGTCCGCGTCGTTGCCGGGCGCGAGGTTCCCGATCCAATGTTCCAGGCGCAGGACCCGCGCCGATCCTACGCTCGCCGCGTAATAGGCCAGTGCAGGATGCAGACTGAAGCCGCGCAGCTGCGCGATCTCGTAGGCCGCGCGCATCGTCGCGAACATCGAGAACGACGAGCCCCCGCCGACGTCCGTCGCGAGTCCCACGGTGATGCGCGGCTGCCCTTCGACGGCCAGCCCCTTCATGTCGAAGAGACCCGAGCCGATGAACAGGTTCGACGTCGGACAGTGGGAGATGCCCGAACCCGAGCCGGCGAGCCTGTGCCGCTCGCGCTCGGTCAGATGGATGCAGTGGCCGAAATTGCTTCCCGGTCCCACCAGCCCGAAGCGTTCGTAGACCCCCAGATAATCCGGCGCATCTGGGAACAGTTCGCGCACCCAGGCGATCTCCGATGGGTTCTCGCTCATGTGCGTCTGCAGTCCGCACCCGGGATGCGCCTTCCACAGCGCGCCCGCGGCCTCGAGCTGCTCGGGGCTCGACGTCGGCGCGAACCGCGGCGAGATTACATAGTTCAGGCGACCCCTGCCGTGCCACTTGCGGATCAGTCGCAGGCTCTCCTCGGCGCCCGAACGGGCCGTGTCGCGCAGTCCGGTCGGAGCATTGCGGTCCATCAGGACCTTGCCGCCCGCCATGCACATGCCCCGCGCCTCGGCGGCGGCGAAAAGGGCGTCGGCAGAGGTCTCGTGAACCGTGCAGTAGACCGAGGCCGTGGTGATGCCGTTGCGCAGGCATTCGTCGAGATAGAGTTCGGCGCATGTGGTCGCATGAGCCGCATCGCAGAACGCGAGCTCGGCGGGGAACGTGTAGGTGTTCAGCCATTCGATCAGCTGCGCACCGTAGGACGCGACGATGCGCGTCTGGGGGTAGTGTGCGTGCGCGTCGACGAAGCCGGCCATGATGAGGCGATCGGGCCCATGGCGAACCACGGGCATGTCCGACTGGCCCGCGAGCACCTGAGCGGCCGCGCCGGCGGCGATAATGCGCCCGCCGTCGACCACGACGGCACCATCGCTCTCGAACGCCAGCGCGTCCGAGGGATCTTCGCCCGCTGCGACGAGCGCGAACGGATCCGCCTTGAAGGCGAGCGTCCCGCCTCGCAGGGCAAATCGGCTCGAGGAACCGTTCATTCGATGCGCCCACGAAAAAGGCCGGGCACGAGGCCCGGCCCGCTCGGCCGCCGCTTCTCACGAAACGGCGGCTCGGCTCCTCACTTCGGCAGGTTGCCGTCGATGCCGTCGACGTAGAAGTTCATGCCGGCGAGATCCTTGTCGGCGATCGTCTCGCCGGCCTTGAGGAACTCGGCGCCGCCCTGCTTCTTCAGCGGCCCGGTGAAGGGATGCAGCTCGCCCTTGGCGATCTTCTCCCTGGCGGCTTCCGCGGCGGCCCTGGCGTCGGCCGTCACTGCCGGACCATAGGCAGCGATCGTCAGCATGCCCGTGCTGAGGCCGGCCCAAACGTCGCCCGTCTTCCAGGTCCCGTCCATCGCCTCCTTCACGCGGCGCACGTAATAGGGCGCCCAGTTGTTCACCAGTGACGTCAGCGCGGCGTTGGGGCCGAACGACTTCATGTCGGAGGCCTGGCCGATCGCCCAGATCTTGCGCTCCTCGGCGAACTTCATAGCCGCGGGGCTGTCGGTGTGCTGGAACAGAACGTCCGCACCCTGGTCGGCGAGCGCCTTGGCGGCGTCGGCTTCCTTGCCGGGATCGAACCAGGTCGAGACCCAGATGATTTTGAACTTCACGTTCGGATTGACCGACTTGGCGCCGAGGTAGGCGGCGTTGATGCCCATCACCACTTCAGGGATCGGGAAGGAGGCGATGTAGCCGATCGTATTGGTCTTGGTCGTCTTACCGGCCAGGACGCCGGCGACATAGCGGCCCTCGTAGTAGCGGATGTTGGCAGTCGAGAGATTGTTGGCACGCGTATAGCCCGAGATGTGCTCGAACCGGACGTTCGGATAACGCTGCGCGACCTTGGCCGTCGGGTTCATGAACCCGAACGAGGTGGTGAAGATGATGCTGTGACCCTGCGAGGCCAGCTGGTCGATTACGCGTTCCGCGTCGGGACCTTCAGGCACGTTCTCGACGTGCGTCGTCTCGACCTTGTCGCCGAACTCCTTCTTGACCGCGAGCAGTCCCTGATGGTGCTGATAGCTCCAGCCGTGATCGCCGATCGGACCGACGTACACGAAGCCGACCTTGGTCTTGCCTTGTGCCATGGCCGTGCCGGCCGCGGCCACCATGCCGAACGCGGCAACCGCCGCGGCAAGGATTTTCTTCAACGTCATTTCGACCCTCCGTCTGTTCTTTGCGGCGGACATCCGCCGTCAGGTTGAAGCATAGAACACTTTTCCGAGGCAGGCAGGCGCAGCCAGTCGTGTTCTCCACTGCCTGCGCGAGATCACGACCAGCACGATGATCGTCGCGATGTACGGCAACATGCTCAAAATCTGTGCATCGATCTTGAGGCCGAGGCCCTGCCCGTGCAGTTGCAGGATGGTGATCCCGCCGAACAGATAAGCGCCGAGAAGAAGACGGGCCGGCCTCCAGGCTGCAAAGACGACGAGCGCGAGTGCGATCCAGCCGCGGCCGGCCGTCATGCGCTCCACCCAGAACGGGGTCTGCACCAGCGACAGATAAGCGCCGCCGATCCCGGCCATCGCGCCACCGAACGCGAGAGCGAGCATGCGCACACCAACGACGGAATAGCCCAGCGCATGGGCCGCATCGTGATTTTCACCCACAGCCCGCACGATCAGGCCGGCGCGCGTGCGGTCCAGAAACCAGGCGACGGCGAACACGAGGACGATGGCCGCCAACGCCAAGACGTCGAGACCGCCGTTCCACAGCCGGGGAAATGTTCCTGCCGACTTGCCCGAGAAGCCTTGGCCGATCAGGGCCGACAAGCCGAGCCCGAACAGCGTGAGCGCCAATCCCGTCGCGACCTGGTTCGACAGCAGGACTTGCGTGAGAAGTCCGAACAGCAGGGCGAGCACCACGCCCGCCGCCATCGCTCCGACGAAGCCCAGGACATA
This sequence comes from uncultured Hyphomicrobiaceae bacterium, assembly GCA_964389095.1. GTDB lineage: Bacteria > Pseudomonadota > Alphaproteobacteria > Rhizobiales > Hyphomicrobiaceae > JABFRJ01. The sequence goes on along the minus strand of CAYMEB010000006.1, from coordinate 37,999 downwards.
GCTGCCCGTCAGCAGCTTGAAGGCAAAGCCGGCCACCGCGCCCATGACCATCATGCCTTCCACGCCCAGGTTCAGCACCCCTGCGCGCTCCACCACGAGTTCGCCCAGCGCCGCGAAGACCAGCGGCGTCGCAGCGATCATGAGGCCGGTCACGATCGCGAGCAGCAGATCCGTGCTCATGTCGCAGCCCTCCCCAGCACGATGCGGTAGCCGACGAGGACGTCGCACGCCAACAGGAAGAAGAGCAGCATGCCCTGGAACACCGAGGTGGTAGCGGAAGGCAGGCTCATCGCGATCTGCGCGGTCTCCCCTCCGATGTAGGTCAGCGCCAGCAGGAAGCCGGCGAGCACGATGCCGAGCGGGTCGAGGCGGCCGAGAAACGCCACGATGATCGCCGTGAATCCGTAGCCCGCCGGAAGCGCCGGCACGAGTTGGCCGACCGGACCTGCCGCCTCGAACAGCCCGGCGAGGCCGGCCAGACCGCCCGAGAGCAGCATGCTGAGCCAGACCAGCCGCGTCTGCGATATGCCGGCGAACCGCGCCGCGTCGGGCGCTTCGCCGAGCACCCTGATCTGGAATCCGACGACGTGCCGCGTCAGCAGGACCGCCGCGGTCGCCGCCACCAGGAGGGCCACGATGAAGCCGGCGTGCGCTCGCGTGCCGCTGATCAACGTCGGCACGTGCGCGTCCGCCTGGAACAGCCGGCTTTCGGGAAAGTTGAAGCCCTGCGGATCCTTGAGAGGTCCATGCACCAGCACCGAGAGCAGCAGCACCGCCACATAGACCAGCATGAGGCTGACGAGGATTTCGTTCGTCTCGTAACGTGTGCGCAGCAGCGCCGGGATCGCGGCCCAGATCATGCCGCCGGCAATGCCGGCGATGCACATCAATGGCAGCAGCAGCGGTCCTCCGCCCGGATGGGCCCACAGCGCGACGCTGCCCCCGAAGATCGCGCCCAGCGTGAACTGCCCTTCCGCCCCGATGTTCCACACGCCAGCGCGAAAGCCGACGGAAAGGCCGATCGCGATCAGGATCAGCGGTGTCGCCTTAACCGCGAGTTCGCTCAAGCCGCGCAGGTTGGTCAGCGGCGAAACGAAGATGAGGCCGAGGGCCCGGATCGGGTCCTTGCCCAGGAGCGCGAACAGGATGAAGCCTGCCACCAGCGTCAGCACGACGGCGATGACCGGGGTTGCGTAGAGCAGAGCGCGCGATGGCTCCCGACGTGGAACGAGCCTAAGCATTTGCAGCCTCTCGCGACTCGCTCGCCGCGCCCATTTCCAGGCCGATCTGCTCGACCGTCAAGTCGCCGACGTCGCGCGCCGGCGAAAGCCGGCCTCCGGCGATGACGGCGATCCTGTGGCAAATGGCGAACAGCTCGTCGAGATCCTGGCTGACCACGATCACGGCTGCGCCGGCCGCGGCGAGCGCCACGAGCCGTTCGTGGATCAATGCTGCCGCGCCCGCGTCGACGCCCCAGGTCGGCTGTGCCGCCACCAGGACGTTCGGGTGCTTCGAAACCTCGCGACCGACGATGAACTTCTGCAGGTTTCCTCCCGAGAGGCTGCGCGCCGCGCTGTGGACACCCGCTGCCCTCACGCCGAACGCAGTGACGATGTCGCGAGCCTCGGCTGCCGTCTTCGCCCAGTCGATCATGCCGCGCGGGTTCGCCGACAGCAGGACATTCTCGGTCAGCGACAATGCCGGCACCGCGCCGTGGCCCAGCCGCTCCTCGGGCACGAAGGCCATGCCGCGGCGTCGCCGTTCGTTGGGCCCTTCCCGCCCGACCCCGGCGCCGTCGAGCCTGATCGCATCGCCCGACGATGCGCGCGCCTCGCCGATCAGCGCCTCCATGAGTTCGTCCTGGCCGTTTCCGGCGACACCGGCGATTCCCAGGATCTCCCCTGCCCGGACCTGGAACGAGACACCATGGAGCGCGACGCCGAACGTGTGCGTGGAAGCGAGATCGAGGTTGCGCACATCCAGTCTCACCGCGCCCGCATCGGCGCGGCGGCGCTCCGGTGTCGGCAGGCTGCTGCCGATCATCATCTCCGCGAGGCTGCGCGCCGTTTCCCGCGCCGGATCGCACTCACCCACCAGCTTTCCCCCGCGCAGGACGGTTGCGGTATGGCACAGCGCGCGGATCTCCTCGAGCTTGTGCGAGATGTACAGGATCGACCGGCCTTCCGACGCGAGTTGGCGCAGGGTCGCAAAAAGCGACGTCGCCTCCTGCGGCGTCAGCACCGAAGTAGGCTCGTCCATGATGATCAGGCGCGGATTCTGCAGCAGGCAGCGCACGATCTCGACGCGCTGGCGCTCGCCCACCGAGAGCAGCCCGACGATCCGGTCGGGATGAACGGACAGGCCGTAGGTCTGGGCGACCGATGCGATCCGTTCGGCCAGCGCGGCGTCGGCCGTCGCGCCATCGAGACCCAGCGCAACGTTCTCCGTCACGGTCAGGGCGTCGAACAGGGAGAAATGCTGGAACACCATGCCGACCCCGCGAGCCCGCGCATCGGACGGCCGGCGCGGCGCATAGGCCTCCCCTTGGAAGCGCATCGAGCCGCTGTCGGGGGCGAGCACGCCGTAGATCATCTTGACGAGCGTCGACTTGCCCGCGCCGTTCTCCCCGAGCAGCGCGTGCAGCGAGCCCGGCTTGATCGAAAAGCCGACATGATCGACCGCGCGGACTCCGGGGAAGTCCTTGGTCAATCCTGTCATTGCGAGAAGCGGTGTGTCTTCCACGCCCGTATGCGACATGACCGGCGATCCCTGCGCAGGATCCACTGCATCGACTTCGGCCACGCAAGCCCGAAAGCATGGCCCTACAGCGTTCGCGGCCGCGGCCGCTCCGGTCCTCCGGCGACTTCTGGTCGCTCCAGGACGCCTTGCTTCGAGGCAAGACGCTCCGCGCAGGCAACACTGTGCGGCCTCTATAGCAACCAGTCACGGACCTGTCACCGTGCCTCGGTCCGGGTGGACGCGGTTACCCGCCGGACGCGCTCGCGCATGAAACAGAGCCTGTCAGGGAAAGTGCACCCGCCCGCGGCTGCAGACAGATCATGTGTCCCTCCGGCGCCCCGTCGGACGGCGGCGATCGCGGCACGCGGATGCGCATACGCGCCTGCGACGAGACCGCTCCGCGGCGATTGCCACTTGCCCTGCGACCGCCTCCGTGGCATTGTGAACAAACTAGGAACTTGACTGCAAACCGGGCGCCACGCCCCCGATCCCGCGGGTGACGCGGACAAAGGCGTGGACAACGATGCGATACCTCGGACCGGATCGGCCGAAAGCGCTATGCAGCACGCATCGAAGTCCGGACGCGATTTCGCGGTACAAGCCGGATGGCGGCGCGCTGGCGTCCGCGTGGATCCGTAGATTGGGAGAAGGCCATGGCTGGATCTGTGAACAAAGTGATCCTGGTCGGCAACATCGGCAAAGATCCGGAAATCCGCCGCACGCAGGACGGCCGGCCGATTGCGAACCTGTCTCTGGCGACGAGCGAGACCTGGCGTGACAAGAACACGGGCGAACGTCGCGAGAAGACGGAGTGGCACCGTGTCGTCGTCTTCAACGAAGGGCTCTGCAAGGTCGTCGAGCAGTACGTGAAGAAGGGCGCCAAGCTCTACGTCGAGGGCCAGCTGCAGACACGCAAGTGGACCGATCAGAGCGGCGTCGAGAAGTATTCGACCGAGGTGGTGCTGCAGGGCTTCAATAGCGTCCTGACGATGCTCGATGGCCGCGGCGGCGCCGGCGCCGGCATGCAGGAGGGCGACCAGCCCGAATACGGCGGCGGTGGCGACTCGGGTGGTGGTTATGGCGGCGGCTCGGGTGGTGGCTCGGGCGGCGGCCGCTCCGGCGGCAGCGCTTCGGCGAAGGGTGGCTCCAAGCCGTTCAACAAGCAGATCGACGACGAGATCCCCTTCTGACCCGGGCGAGGTCCTTTTGACGACCTGGGCGGAGCCGTGATCCGGCTCCCCTCGTGCTTGAGCGACGCGCGGGACGCTCGACGCGCCCGCTCCCGCTTCGTCACTCGAAGCAATCGATCAGCTTGTCGCGCACCCATCCGGCTCTCGCCGTTTTCTCGTCGGCGTCCGGGATGTGGTCGGCCGTTCGCCGCGTATTCGGATACCAGCGGACGAAAAGCCAATCGCCGGACCTCACGATGTCCTCGCGGTCGGGATGCAGCAGCCCGACGAGTTCCTGCGGCTTCATGCGCGCGATTTCAGGATGCCGCGCCGACGGTCCTTGCCTCAGCGACACGTACCCATCCCGCGTCTTGACGACGGCGCACGCGTATCGCGCCTCGGCGGTCGTCGCCGCCGCGCCGGCCACCAGCACCGCGATCGCCATCCGGCACCATCCCACCCTCACGATCACCCCATCCGGTCGATTTCGCCTCGCGGCGGTCACCTCGAGCCCCCCGTCACAGTGTCATGGCACCGACGGCCAGAACCCACAACACGACGGGAACCATCCGAAGCACGCTGGGCTGCTCGTCGCGCCGCGCGCTCCGCCCCATGAAGACGAGCGTTGCCGCCGCGAGCGCGCCGAGCACCAGTATCCCGGAAAAGAACCCGCAAAGTCCGTCCCCGCAGCCTCTGTTGGCGTAGTCGAGGGCTTTCATCGCCGGAATCGGCAAGAGCGCCAGCACGATCGCGACGATTGCGTTGACGGCACCCGAACGCATTCTGTCCCTCGCCTGCTCGCTCCGGCCCGCGCCGTCACTGCTCCACCATCGCGCCGGCCCCGGCTTCGAACCCGTCCAGCGCAACCACAATGCGTCCGGGATCAGCGGCTGTCACGAGCCTCCTTTGCCCCCGGGGAGTTCTCCCAGGTTGCGCGGCGGCCTGGTCCCGGGCATTTTGCACCCCTTCCGGCGGCCGTCGCCGCCACCCTTAATCGAGCCTCTGCCCCTTGTCGGACACCATCGATCATCAGGCCCAGCCTGTTCGCCCCAGCCCGGACGAGGCCGCGACCTCGCGCCGTCCGAAGCTGCGGCCGCTGCTGGCCCTGAAGCCCTACATCCTCGCCCATCCCCGCATGGTGGCGCTGGCCGGACTGGCCCTGGTCGTGTCCGCGGTCGCGATGCTGACCGTCCCCGTCGCGGTGCGCCGCATGATCGACAACGGCTTCTCCGGCGCCGACGGGCAGTTCATCGACCGCTACTTCACCATGCTGATCGGGATCGGCTCGATCCTCGCGATCGCCAGCGCGGCTCGCTTCTACGCCGTCAACTGGCTCGGGGAGCGGGTCGTCGCGGCGCTCCGTGCCGATGTCTTCCGCCACCTCGTGCAGCTCGGCCCCGGCTTCTACGACGTCACCCGTTCCGGAGAGATCACGAGCCGCCTCACCGCCGACACCACCCAGCTCAAGTCCGCGGCCGGCTCGACCATCAGCCAGGCTCTGCGAAATCTCATCATGCTGTTCGGCGCCTTGTCGATGATGGTCGTAACGAGCCCTCTGCTCACCTCACTCGTGCTTCTGGCGATCCCGGCGATCGTCTTCCCGTTGATGGCCGCCGGCCGGCGGGTCCGTGACAAGTCGCGCGCCGCACAGGACAGCCTCGCCGACGCCGCCGCCTTCGCTGCCGAGAACCTCGGCGCCATGCGCACGCTCCAGGCCATGACCGCCGAACGCAGCGTCACCGCGCGCTTCACCGCTGCCGTCGAGGCCGCCTTCGAGCAGGCCCGCGCCCGCCTCGCCGCCCGCGCCGTACTGACCGCAGCAACCATCTTCCTTATCGTTGCCAGCGTCGTCGGCGTGCTCTGGTTCGGCGCCTCGCTCGTGGTGCTCGGCGAGATGACCGGCGGTCGCCTCGGCCAGTTCATCCTCTATGCGCTGTTCGCGGGCGGCGCGATGGCCGAGCTCGCCGAAGTCTGGGGCGAGGTTTCGCAGGCATCCGGTGCCGCCGAGCGCCTGGGCGAGCTGCTGCGCGTCCGCCCGGAGATCCAGGCTCCGCCCGATCCCCGTGCCCTTCCAACGCCGCCGCTCGGCACCATCGCCTTCCGCGGCGTGCGCTTCGCCTACCCCACCCGCCGCGACACGCCTTCGTTGGACGGCGTCTCCTTCATGGTCCGCGCGGGCGAGACCGTCGCCATCGTCGGCCCCTCGGGCGCGGGCAAGAGCACCCTTTTCGCGCTCGCGATGCGCTTCTACGATCCCGACCAGGGCACCATCGAAATCGACGGCGTTCCGGTTCGCGAGGCCGACCCGGTCGCCATACGCCGCCGCCTCGCGATGGTTCCCCAGGACGTGGTGCTCTTCGCCGATACCATCGCGGCGAACATCGGCTACGAATTGGACGGGGTCGGCCGGGCGGATATCGAGCGCGCGGCACGTATCGCGGAGGCCGACGGTTTCATCCGTGCGCTGCCCCAGGGCTACGACACCGCGATCGGCGAACGCGGCATCACCTTGAGCGGCGGCCAGCGCCAGCGCATCGCCATCGCCCGTGCCGTCCTGCGGGACGCCCCCATCCTGCTGCTCGACGAAGCGACCAGCGCCCTCGACGCGGAGAGCGAGGAACTGGTGCAGAAGGCCCTGGCCGGGCTCGCGCGCACCCGCACCACGCTCGTCATCGCCCACCGGCTGGCCACCGTTCAGGACGCGGACCGCATTCTCGTCATGGATGCCGGTCGGATCGTCGAAGAAGGCAGTCACGACAGCCTTTTGGCCAAGGGCGGCCTCTACGCCCGCCTCGCCCGCCTGCAATTCGGCCTGGAGGCGGCCTGAGCGGATCGGCGCCGATCTTGGGCGGCCTCCGGACAGTGAGATTTTTTGATGTTTGATTCTTCCGTCTTCTGGTCAATTCTCACGCCTCGCCTCTAAGATCGCGGCTATGCTCGGATCGGGCACGCAGCATTTCAACGATGACGGGAGACAGCACCATGACGAACGTTTCACGCCGCGACTTCGGCAAGTTGATCGGTGGCGCCGGTGCCGGTGCAGTGGCGCTCGGTTCATTCGGCTCCGTCGCAATCGCCCAGGCGGCGCCCAAGGTGGTCATCGTGGGAGGTGGCGCCGGCGGCGCGACCGTCGCGAACTATCTCAAGAAGGGCGACCCCAAGCTCGACGTCACGCTGGTCGAGGCCAACCAGATCTACTCGTCGTCGTTCTTCTCCAACCTCTACATCGGCGGCTTCCGCAGCTTCGCCAGCCTCAACCATGGCTACTCCGGCCTCACCGGCATGGGCGTGAAGCTGATCCATGCGCGCGCCACCGGCGTCGACGCCACCAAGAAGACCGTCACGCTCTCGAACGGCCGCACCCTCTCCTACGACCGCCTGGTCCTCTCTCCCGGCATCGACATCAAGTGGGACAGCATCCCCGGCTACTCCGCCGCTCTCGCTCGCCGCTTCCCGCACGCCTACAACACCGACGGCCTCGGCAAGCAGCAGCTGATGGCTGCGCTCTCCGGCATGAAGGACGGCGGTACCTTCGCGATGATCATGCCGAATAATCCCTACCGCTGCCCTCCCGGGCCCTACGAGCGCGCCTGCATGATCGCGCACTACCTCAAGACCAAGAAGCCCAAGTCGAAGCTGGTCATCCTCGACCCCAAGAAGGCTTTCTCCAAACAGGCGGTGTTCACGGAAGCCTTCGACAAGTACTACAAGGGCATCGTCGAGATGAACCTGACCACCGACATCGACGACTTCTCGGTGACCAAGTTCGACGCCGCCACCCGCGAGATCACCACCAAGGCAGGCAAGAAGGTGAAGTTCGACGCCGCCAACGTGATCCCGCAACAGCGTGCCGGCGAGATCGCCCAGAAAGCGGGCGTGACCAAGGGCGACTGGGTGCCTGTCAACCCCGACAACTTCCAGTCCCAGGCCAACAAGGACATCTACGTGCTCGGCGACGCCTCGGTCGCGGCCGAGATGCCCAAGTCGGCATTCTCCGCCAACAGCCAGGGCAAGGTCGTGGTCACGACGCTGCTCGCCGACCTCTCCCGCAAGGAGCGCTTCCCGGCGCGCTATCGCAACACCTGCTGGTCGCTGGTCGCGCCCGACGACTGCATCAAGATCGGCGCCAACTACGCGCCGAAGGACGGCAAGCTCGATCCCTCCGGCAGTTTCGTCTCCCAGCGCGGCGAGGACGCAGGCACGCGCAAACAGAACTACGCCGAGTCGATCGGCTGGTATGACGGCATCATCGCCGACATGTTCGCGAAGTCGGCGCCCGCCGCCGGCGCCAAGAAGGGTTGAGGCCTCCCTCGCGCCCCAACCTTCGATGAAACCCTCGCGGCGCATCGGCCCCCCGGTGCGCCGCGTGCCTTTATGATTCTGCGCAGCACCTCCTGCGCCTGCGCTCTGGGCATGGTCGCACTGCTCCCCGCCCATTGCTTCGCTCTCCCTTCCCGGCGATCATTCCTACATTGCGCGCAGCGCGCCTTCGGGAGATCGCAAAGATGCGGAATACGGATCGGATCTGGCAGCTCGTGGATCAGCGCAAGGAGGATTACGAAGCCCTCTCCGACCGCATCTGGGGCATGCCCGAGATTGCCTACACCGAATACCGGTCCGTGGCCGAACACACCGCGATGTTGGAACGGGAGGGCTTCCGCGTCACCGAGAACCTGGCCGGAATCCCGACGGCCGTCATGGGTGAAGCGGGCGAAGGCGGACCTGTCATCGCCATCCTGGGCGAGTACGACGCACTCCCGGGCCTCTCCCAGGTCGCGGGCATCGCCGAGCCGAAGGAACTCGTGCAGGGCGGTCACGGCCACGGCTGCGGCCACAACATGCTCGGCTCTGCGGCATTGCTCGCGGCCACGGCGGTCAAGAAGTATCTTGCCGAGCGCGGCCTGAAGGGCCGCGTGCGCTACTACGGTTGCCCGGCGGAGGAAGGCGGCGCTGCGAAGGCCTTCATGGTCCGCGCCGGCAACTTCGACGACGTCGACATCGCGATCACCTGGCATCCCGCCGCCATCAATCGCGTCGACGATGCCCAGAGCCTCGCGAACACGCGCATGGATTTCGCCTTCAAGGGCCGCGCCTCCCACGCCGCCGCCGCGCCGCACCTGGGCCGCAGCGCCCTCGACGCCGTCGAGCTCATGAACGTCGGCGTGAACTACATGCGCGAGCACATGCCGTCGGATGCCCGCATCCACTATGCGCTCCTGGAGACCGGAGGCATCGCGCCCAACGTCGTGCAGGCCAAAGCGACCGTCCGCTACGCCATTCGCGCCCGCGACCTGCCCGGCATGAAGGCGCTGGTCGAGCGCGTGCGAAAGGTCGCCCACGGCGCCGCGATGATCACGGAAACCACGGTCGAGATGCGCGTCGTCTCCGCCGTATCCAACCTGCTCGGCAATACGCCGCTCGAAAAGGCGATGCAGAGCCAGCTCGATCGTCTGGGCGCGCCGCCGTTCGATGCGGACGACAAGGCTTATGCCGCGAAGATCCAGGAGACGTTGACCTCCGAAGACATCGCATCGGCCTATGCCCGTGCCGGTGTGCCCATCCAGCCGGGCAAATCGCTGTGCGATTTCGTCGTCCCCTACGGCACCAAGGGCGCGCCGATGATGGGCTCCACCGACGTCGGCGACGTCAGCTGGGTCGTGCCGACCGTGCAGGCGCGGATCGCCACCCATGCCATCGGCACGCCCGGCCATTCCTGGCAGATTACGGCTCAGGGAAAATCCGGCCAGGCGAAGAAGGGAATGGTCCATGCGGCCAAATGCATGGCCGGCGTCGCCGTTGACGCTCTCGCAAATCCCGACCTGATAGCAGCCGCGCAGGCCGACCTTCGGGCGCGAACCACCGCAACACCTTATGAATGCCCGATTCCCGAAGGGGTTAAGCCCAATCTGCAGCCTCGCCCGTCGGAGTGACAGCCGCAGGCTGTCCTCGACACTTTCGCAGGTGCACAGACGAAACGGCCGGGGCGCATTTGTCTCGGCTGATAGTCATTTTCAGTTCAGGATCGGAATGCCATGGTGGTGGGGCATTGTGAGGGCCGCGGGTGTTGCTATTGCGCCGAATTTGTGAAGTCGACAACTGAAAGGGACTGAAGAGATGTTGAAGACCCTGTCCAGAAAATCCCTCGCAACGGCAACGGCGGCCGCAGCACTCTCGGCCGTTGCGGCATTGGGCGCATTCGCCCAACCGGCAGCCCAGCACGAGATCACCGTGACGGTCACGCACGTGAAGGCGCTCGACAAGCTCGACGCGTTCTCGAAGGCCGACTTCTTCGCTCGCGCGACCATCGCGGGAACCGCTGTCGACTCCGCGGTCGCGAAGCAGAATGCCGAGATCAAGCCGAACTGGAAATTGTCGCGCAAGGTCGCGCCCGGCGTGCACAACATCACGCTGGAAATCTTCGACAAGGATCTGACCAAGAATGAGCCGATCGACGTCAACCCGGTCGACAAGAAGCGCAAGCTCGACTTCACCGTCGATACGCGCAACTGCCGCATGACCGGCCTGTCCGGCGTCAGCCGCTGCACCGCCCGGATCGTCCGCAGCGGCAAGGAGAACAAGAAGGCTCAGGTCACCTTCGGCGTCAGCGTCAAGAAGTGATCGCGACGCTCTGCCTGTCTCGAGCGCATATGGCCCGTCCCTGCCCAGGGGCGGGCCTTTTGCTTGAGGTGATCGGCGACGGAGCGATTGCGCGTCGCCCACTCAGCCCACGATCGCATGGGGCACGAAGCGCGAGGTGTTCTTCGTGATCGGGCTCTTGTCCTCTCGAAAGCCGATGCCGGCCGCCTCGCCGGCCACGATCCACGAGCCGACCACGCACGTATTGCCGTGGGCATGAGCCGGCTTTGCAAGTCGTTGGCGGATGTGGCCCTCGCTACCGTAGGGACCATCGTCCTGATCGACCACGGCGCCGTGCGACACCAAGGTCACGTTCGCGCCCTCCCGTGAGAACAAAGGCTTGCGCGCGTAGCTCTGCCCCAGGCGGGCCGCCTCAGGATCGCTCTCGAAATAGGTTTCGAGCAGATTTGGATGCCCCGGCGCCAACTGCCAGAGCGCGGCGAGCATGCCCTTGCTCGACAGGATCGCCTTCCACGGCGGCTCGAGAAACGCCGTGCGGCTCTTGAGCAGGCCCTGCATCGCCGGCTCCGCGAAGATCCACTCCCACGGATACAGCTTGAACAGCCTGTGGATGGGGCGATCGCGCAGATCGACGAACTGGCCCGCGCGCGTCAGGCCGATGTCGGCAAGCGCTATGAACTCGGTCTCGAAGCCGCCCTGGCGGGCGCAATCCTCCAGGTAGGCGACCGTGCCGCGATCCTCGACATGATCCGGCGCGCTGGCGAGATGCAGCACACCGCCGCCGGCCAATTCGCCGAACCGGGCGATCAGCCGCTCGTGGATCATTGAACTGGTCCGCGTCCCCGGGCAGACGGCAGGCGGCGATCATGTCCTCCAGCCAATGCCATTGGAAGACCGCCGCCTCGTAGAGCGCCGTTAGGGTGTCCGCATTGTATTCGAGAAGCTTGGCGGGACCGTTCCCGTCGTAAGCGAGATCCATGCGCCCATAGAGCGACGGCGAGCCCTCCTGCCAGCTCCGCCGGATGACGTCCCAAGCGCGGCAATCCGAGCCGCTCCAGCAGAACCTCGTCGTTCACCGCGCGCGAGGCGAGTTCGAGGCAGAGCCCGTCGAGCTCAGCGGTGGGCGCTTCCAGGTCGCGCTCGATCTGCTCGAGCGTCAACGCCCAGTAGGCACGCTCGTCCCAGTATGTTTCACCGCCCGGGGAGTGGAAAACGAACCCCAGGTCCCGAGCCTTGTCCCGCCAGTCGACACGTTCTGCCGTGATGACCCGGCGCATGATCGAATGCTCAGCGCCGCAATCCGGGCTGAGCCGGAGTCACCGGCGCGCTCACCGGCTGGACCGCCTGACCGTCGGCCAGCCGGCGCACCAGTTCGCTGGCGTCGACTTCCTGCGTCGCCGCCGTGTTGACGCTGGAGGCTTTGCCCGCGACGGTGCCGGCGGCTTTACCCTTCTTGCTCGCGGCTTTCGGCGGCTCGGGCAGAGACGCTGCCGTGATTGTCGGCTGCGGCGCCGGTTGCGGCTCTGCCTTCACCATGGCGCGGACGAACTCGACGTTGTCGCGCGCCTCTTCCGACGGCATCGCCTTGGCCGCGATCAATTTGGCCTCTTCGTGCTTGCCCTGCAGGCCGAGCACGAGAGACAGGTTCTGGGTCACGCGCGGATCGGCGTTCTGTGCGTCGGCGGCGCGCTTGAGAAGCGGCTCCGCCTTGTCGGCGCGCCCGTCCATGGTGTGGGCGAGCGCCAGGTTGTTGAGGATCGACGGCTGATCGGGCGCGATCGCGAGCGCGGGCTCGAAAAGCACGATCGCCTCGCGATACTTCTCCTGCTTGGCGAGCACCGTTCCCCGGGCCGAGATGATGCGCCAATCCGGATTGGATACGTCGTCGGCGAATTCCAGCAGCTTCTGTGCCGTCGAGATCTGTCCTGCGTCGAGAGCGAGGCGTCCGTATTCGGACGCGATCTCCCGGTCGTTGGGGTTGTGCATGTGCGCATTCTGAAGCACAGTGAGGGCGCGCGTCTTCTCGCCCATCGCCTTGAGGTTACGTGCGAAAGCCACGGCTGCACGAGGATCACGCGGATTTTCCGAGTATGCCTTGCCCCAATAGGCCGTCGCCTTCTGCAGCTCGTTCTGCGGCGCCGTGCCCTTGTCGCCACCCGCAGCCTGGTCGGCGACCTTCTGACCGGCGGCGTCGCTCGCCAGGTTGAGGGCGCCGCCGCCGGCGCAGCCGCCCAGCGCTGCCGCGGCGGCGCAGGTCAGCACAACAGCCGCGAGGCGTCCGCGGACACGGGAGGGACAGACGGAAATGCTTGTGGGATCGATGCGCGCGGGCATGGCGTCGCGGTCCTTGGTCTCTGTCGAGATGATGGGGTTGCCAGGGACGCCGGTCTGGTCTGGCCGCTATCGCGATGTTGCATGCGATCGGTCAACAAAGACTTAAGCGCCGTCCGCGGCTGAAACGTTTCTCGCCGACCTACCAGCCGCTGATGCCGTCGACGCGTGCCGGCAGGGCGCCGCTCGAACCCTGCCCGCGCTTGTCGAGCCAGGCTTCCGAAGGTTGCAGCAGCAGTCGCCAATGGCTCCGGCAGATCTCCCGCGCCTGCCGCCCGGGCCAATCCGCCCCGAGCGCCGCCTCTGGAAGCCAGGGGTCCCGCAGGGCCGCGCGCCTCAATTCGTGGACGATCAGCACCCTCAGCGACGCGGCCTCCGCGCCGGCCACGGACGGTGCGATCCCGCCGGTTGGCCCGAACGCCTCGATGAGGCGCCGATACTGAGAGGCCACCGGCTCCAACGGCCATCCCTGTCGCGCGATCGCGGCATCCCGCGCTGCGCCCTGGCTCGGCACGTCGATGAACAGGAGTGCATCCGCGAGAGCTTGCGGCCTGACGCCTTGCCCGGCCCAGACGATGGCTCCGGCGAGGCTCCCCGCGGTGACGGGCTCCGGCCGGGGCCGCAGCGCCGCCAGGCTCTGCCCGTCCCGAGGGAAGCCGAGTGTCCAGCCTGCGACGGCCGGCACCGGCGGAGCACCATAGATTCGCGCCGCGGCATCGCGGGTGGCGGATGCCGCCGCAGGCGTCAGCGTGAAGAAGCTGTTGCGCCCGATGCGGGCGCGCTCGAGCCATCCGTCGGCCACCAGCCTCGACAGCGCCGTACGCACGTTGCCGTCGTCGATGCCCAATGGCTGCAGGATCTCTTGGAGGGTGCCGAGCCAGAGCGAGCCGCCGCGCGGTGCGACGATGTCGCCGAAAACCGTGACGATCAGCGACGAGGCGCGCAACGGGCCGCCCACCTTGTGCAGGGCGTCGGCGAGGCGCAGAGCAGGAGTATCCGTCCCTGCCTCATGCCGACGTGCCCGCTGCCGCGCCATTCAGAACGGGCCCCGCCACGCCGCAACCGCGAGCGCGAGCGCCGCGACCGCCGCTGCCGCTCGCCCCGCCGGCCCGCGCCGCGGCTGAACCGCCACCGCAATGCACGCGGCCGTCAGCGCCAGCAAACCTTCGCGCGCACCGAGCCACAGTCCGCCCGCCGTCAGCAGGATTGTCAGAGCGGCCAGCAGGGCTCCGCCCGAGGTGGATGCGCCGCCGCTGCCGATCGACGCCCCGGCCGCGACCGCGCATCCTGTCGCCGTCACGATCGTCAGCGCCAGCAGCGCCGGCCCGGTGTTTCTGGGCGACAGCGGCCATCCCGCCACCACCTGGAATGCCGGCGCCAGCACCAGCACCGCGCCCGCAACACCGATCCAAGACCAGACCGTTGGTTTCACGGAGTTCCTCCCCCGTTGCTGTAGGCGCGCAGCCAAGTGACGAAACGTTCGATGCCTGCCGCCAGCGGCGTCGAAGGCTCGAAACCCGTCACCCGTGCCAGACGCGAAACGTCCGCATAGGTCTGCGGCACGTCCCCGGGCTGCATCGGCCGCATGATCTTCGCGGCTTCCATCCCCAGGGCGCTTTCGATCGTGGCGATGAAGGTGGCGAGCGCCACCGGCGAATGGTTGCCGACATTGTACAGGACGTGCGGTGCGCTTTCATCGAGCGCGAGCCCCGTTCGCAGGGCGGCATCCGGAGGCCGGACCATCAACCGGTCGATCGCCTCGATCACATCGTCGACGTAGGTGAAGTCACGGCGCATGTCGCCGCCGTTGAAGACCTCGATCGGACGCCCCGCCAGGATCGCTTCTGCGAACGAATAGTAGGCCATGTCCGGCCGCCCCCACGGACCGTACACGGTGAAGAAGCGCAATCCCGACGACGGGATCTTGTAGAGGTGCGCATAGGTGCGCGCCATCAGTTCGTTGGCGCGCTTGGTCGCGCTGTAGAGCGAGACAGGCTGTTCCACCGGATCGATCTCGCAGAACGGCACCTTGGAGTTTGCGCCGTACACCGAACTCGACGAGGCGTAGATCAGATGCTTCACCGGCGTAAGCCGCACCGCCTCCAGCACCGACAGGAATCCCTGCAGATTGCTGTGCGCATAGGCGTGCGGGTTGGTCAGCGAGTAGCGCACGCCGGCTTGAGCGGCGAGGTGGACCATGACGTCGGGCGCATAGGCGCGGTGCGCAGCCGAAAACGCGGCGGCATCGGCGATGTCCAGGCGGATGAACTCGAAACCCGGCTGCCGCGCGAGTTCGTCGAGACGCGAATTCTTGAGGCGCACGTCGTAGTAGTCGGTCAGGCAATCGATCCCCAGGACTGCAATGCCGCGTCCCAGCAGGCGTCGCGCCATGTGGAAGCCCACGAACCCCGCGGCGCCCGTCACGAGCACGCGGCGCGGTTCACGGATGGAGGGCTCGAACGCGGCCATCGTCGTCAGCCTTTCGCGGCGCGGATCGGCGGACGGCCGACGCTCGCATAGTCGAACCCGTGCCGCCGCATCTCCTCGAGCCTGTAGATGTTGCGCAGATCGACGATCACGGGCTGCTTGAGCGCCGATTTCACCCGCCGCAGGTCGAGCGCCCGGAACGCGTCCCATTCCGTGCAGATGACCAGAACGTCCGCTCCGGCCAGGCAATCATAAGCATTCGCCGCATACTCCACGCCGGCTGGGAGCACCTCTTTCGCGGCGCTAATCCCCTCCGGATCGAAGGCGCGGATGTGCGCGCCCATGTCGGTCAGAGCGGCGATCAGCGCGATCGAGGGAGCATCGCGCATGTCGTCGGTGTTTGGTTTGAACGTGAGGCCGAGCACGGCGACGGTCTTGCCGCGCACGTCCCCGCCCAGCGCCGCCGAGACCTTGCGCGCCATGCTGCGCTTTCTCTGAGTGTTGACGGCCTCGACGGTCTCGACGATGCGCACGGGTGCACCGTTGTCCTGCGCAGTCTTGATCAATGCGCTGGTATCCTTGGGGAAGCACGACCCGCCATAACCGGGTCCGGCATGAAGGAATTTGCCCCCGATACGCTTGTCGAGACCGATCCCCCGGGCGATGTCCTGCACGTCCACGCCCACCGCCTCGCACAGGTCGGCCATCTCGTTGATGAAGGTGATCTTGGTCGCCAGGAACGCATTGGCCGCGTACTTGATGAGCTCGGCCGCCCGCCGGTCGGTGTTGAGGATCGGCGCATGATTGAGAAACAGCGGTCGGTAGACCTCGCCTAGGCATTCGCGCGCCCGCTCGTCGTTGCAGCCGACCACGATCCGGTCGGGCCGCTTGAAATCCTCTATCGCCGACCCTTCCCGCAGGAACTCGGGATTCGAGGCGACCGAAAGTTGCAGATCCGGCCGGACTTCTTTCAGGATCCGCTCGATCTCATCCCCCGTGCCGACGGGAACCGTCGACTTCGTGACGATCACGGCGGGATTTCGCAAGGCGGCGGCGACATCCCGCGCCGCCTGGAACACGTAGGTCAGATCGGCATGTCCGTCGCCGCGCCGGGACGGCGTACCCACCGCGATGAAGACGACAGCGGCGTCCGCCACGACCGATGAAAGGTCGCTCGAGAAGTCGAGCCGCCCTTCGGCCATGTTCTTCGCGACCAGATCGTCGAGCCCCGGCTCGAAGATCGGGATCTTGCCCGCCTTCAAGCCCGCCACACGGCGCTCGTCCGTGTCGACACAGGTGACATCGTTACCGAAGTCGGCAAAACACGCACCCGACACCAATCCGACATAGCCGGCGCCGACCATCACGATCCGCATCGTATCAACCTCTCTGTGCCCGCAGGCAGGCCGTCCCCGGTAACGGCATTCTCGTTCGATGAGTCGGGGACCCGATGGCGCGTTGCGAGGTGGCCTAGCAGGTGGCGCGTGACCCCGCAACGTGCGGCGCCATGCCTCCTCGCACCGCATCCCTGCGGCCGCTCCGCCCGGATGTCCGCCGGGACGAAATGACCCTCGCACAGGTACTTTCACCGCCGGTGAGCAGTCCGATCGTCCAATGCAAGCGGCACCGGCAATCGCGCGCTATGGTCAAGACTTGGTTGGCGAAGGTTCTGCCGGAGTTCTCGCTTCTGTAACGCACTGGCACGATTTCTGCCGTTCCGGCGCAGCCGTTCACACTCCGTCGACACTTCAGCGCCGGTCGGTCCGTCGCTTTCGATTCGAATTTTACCGGTTTTAATCCCGCAGATGACACGCTCGAAGCGAGCCCGGCCTCCGCGTGAGTTGATTTCGCGTCGGCGGCGGGCCGCTCAGGTCTTGCCGCAAGCGGCACGCAAGAAGCCGCACGGCAGGGAGGTCCCTCGCAGGAGATACACCATGGCCTATCTGGAAGGCTCGATCGCCTCGTTCGACTCCATCGCCGCTTCAGCCGGCGCCGCCACTCCGGACGCGCTCTATCAACTCGGGCTGCAGTACTGCCTGGGGCGCGATGTCGAGCTCGATCTCGTGGCGGCACACAAGTGGTTCAACCTCGCAGCGCTGCGCGGCAACTCGGATGCCCGTCGCATGCGCGGTGAAATCAGCTCGGAAATATCCCGCGACGAGATCGCGATTGCGCAGCGAGAAGCGCGCGAGTGGCTGCGCCACCATTGAGCCCGCGGCTCTCTACTGCGTGCACTTCGTGAAAAGCGAACCGATGCAGGTGAACGTCTTCTTGAAGAAATCGCCGGTTGCCTGACCCGCATTCTTCATGTTCTGCCCCGCCTCTTTCCACTGGCGGTCGCTCGCTTCCTTCGCACGTTGAGCCATTTCAGCGAGCGTCCTCGGCTCGGACGGCTCCGAAGGCTGCTGCGGCTCTGCGGGTTTGGCCGCAGTCTGGGGTTCCGTCACGGGTACCGCGCCGTCCGCGGGGATGGCCACCTTCTTCACCGGTGCATCGCATTCGAACACCGTAACGCCGCGACGCACCACGCATTGGGCGTGTCCGCCCTCTTTCGCGAGCGCGGTGAGGCAATGGACCTGGAGCGACGAACTCAAGCCGGGTCGCGGGTTCTCGATCACACAACGGTACATGGCGCTCGGCTCGGAGCAGGAGACGCAATACTCCTGCGCGCCGGCCCCGCTCGCGAAGCCCGCCGCCATCATGACGGCGAACAAGATCTGTCGCCCGGATCTGAACATGGGCCCCTCCATGGCCGCCGATTGCGGCAATACCGCGTCCCTGCGCCGTTTTCGGCTCACAAATCAGATGCTTCGTAGCATTCGCGCCGGGCTGCGTCGATCGAATTCGGCAATGAGCTTCGCAGCTCGGCGCCCAGGACGGTTGCCGATCGAACGGCATGCCAAGTCTCATGTGACGAGGCGCCGGAGGATCCGCCGTCGCCCGAGCACCGTACCACGACAGTCGGCCCCAGGTTCGATAGCATGCCGCCTCGGCCGGCCTGCGACCTTGTGCAGAATCCGGCGCCAACGACGGAGACATGCCCATGGACCTCAAGCTTGCCGGCCGCCGCGTGCTCGTCACCGGCGGTTCCAAGGGCATCGGGCTCGCCTGCGCCCGCGTCTTTCTGGACGAGGGCTGCTCGGTTGTGCTCGTCTCGAGAGACGCCGCCGCCCTTTCGACCGCCGCCGCCGGCCTCGGCCGCCAGGGCTTCGTGCCGACGCACGCCGCCGACCTGTCTCGGGCCGATGACCGCGTGGCGCTTGCGGCCGCCTTCCCCGACGTCGACATTCTCGTCAACAACGCCGGAGCCATCCCCGGGGGCGGGTTGCTCGATCTCTCCATCGAGAGATGGCAGGAGGCGTGGAGCCTCAAGGTTCTGGGCTACGTCCACCTCACCCAGCTCTATCTGGCCCGCATGAAAGAGCGCGGCGCGGGCACGATCGTGAACATCATCGGCTCCGCCGGGCGCAGCCCGCGCTACGACTACATCTGCGGTGGAACCGGCAACGCCGCCCTCATCGCCTTTACCGGAGCGGCGGGCGGCAAGTCCGTCGACTGGGGTGTCCGCATCTTCGGGATCAACCCCGCCGCCACTCGGACGGACCGCATCCTCACCCTTTCCAAAGCTCGGGCGAAGGCGAACCTCGGCGACGAAAACCGGTGGCAGGAGATGCTGAAGAACCTCCCCCTCGATCGCCTGATCGAGCCGGTCGAGATCGCGAACGCCGCGGCATTCCTGGCGTCGCCCGCCTGCGGCTATGTCAGCGGTACGGTCCTCGACGTGGACGGCGGCGGCGCCTACCGCGCGTAAACCAGTCTTTCCCGCCCCCTGGCGCTCCCTTGACCTTCGTCAATGAAGCGCGCGAGTTTTGCGCCGTGACTTGTCGACCGGCAGCGCTTCGCGCGCGAGCCTCCGCGACGCGCCCACAGGGGCGATCGCGCCGAGCCCGTGCCGCAGCCCGTGGACAGGAGGCCAGAACCCGATGGCGAGTCGCGACCGCAAGAGCACGACCCAGAAGCGTCAGACGCAGCCGGTGCCGGCGCCGGCGGTCGAGGCGGACGGATTGACTGGTCAGGGCGACATTGCCCCCGTGCTCACCGCTGGCGGAGTTCAGACCTTCGTGGTCGAGCAGGCGACCAGAGGCAAGCAGGAAGCCGAGGTTGCGGCGCTCGGCGCCCTGCTGACGGGTCCCCCACCCCTCGTCCCCGACAGCGAGCAGATCAAGGCGATCATAGACGGCGCATCCCCGGATGACGCGGTCCTTCTGCGCAAGGCGCTCTCGTCTGCCACGCCGGCCGACGCTCCGCGTGCGCCGTCCGCCACCGACCGCGCGCCCAGGCGCGATCCCGACCTGCAGCAGACCAGTGACGAGCTCGCCGACGACTGGCGGCGCGGCTACCCCTACAAGTACAAGATGCTGCGCCGCGACTACGAGGCGCAGAAGTTCATCCTGCAGACGGAACTCCTCAAGCTCCAGGCCTGGATGAAGGCCAACCGCCAGCGGCTCGTCATCCTCTTCGAGGGCCGCGACGCGGCAGGAAAAGGCGGCGCCATAAAACGCTTCATGGAGCACCTCAATCCGCGCGGCGCGCGCGTCGTGGCGCTGGAGAAGCCCAGCGACGTCGAGCGCGGACAATGGTACTTCCAGCGTTATGTGCAGCATCTGCCGACCGCGGGTGAGATCGTCCTGTTCGATCGCAGCTGGTACAATCGCGCCGGCGTCGAGCACGTGATGGGTTTCTGCACGCCTGCCGAATACGAGGAATTCTTGCGCCAGGCACCCGAATTCGAGCGCAATCTCGTTCGTAGCGGCATCCACCTCATCAAGTTCTGGTTCTCTGTCAGTCGCGACGAGCAGCGCAGGCGCTTCAAGGAGCGGCGGGTCCATCCCCTCAAGCAATGGAAACTGTCGCCGGTCGACCTAGCCTCCCTCGACAAGTGGGACGACTACACGCGCGCCAAGGAGGCGATGTTCTTTCACACCGACACCGCGGATTCGCCATGGACCGTGGTGAAATCCGACGACAAGAAGCGCGCGCGGCTCAACGCCATGCGCTACGTGCTGCATGCGATGCCCTACCAGGACAAGGATCTGAGCCGCATCGGCACCGTCGACGATCTGCTGGTCGGTCGCGCCAACATCATCCACGAGCGCGACACCCACGACCTCGGCGCGGGCCGCTACGCCCGGCAGATGCGCGCCGACGCCTAGCCCGCGCCGCCGAAGCCGGTACCGCTCGCCGCCGGAGCCAATCTGATGAGCCGCGAGTCGAGCACGGCAGCCTGCCTGTGCTTGACCGCCTCGCGATAAACCGGATCACGGATCATCTCGACGAATGCCGCGACCGAGGGATACTCGGCGATGAAGCACTCGTCCCATCGTTCCTCAGAGGGACCGATCAGCATCAGCTCGAAGTTTCCGCGCCACACGATCCGCCCTCCGAGCCGCACGAAGACCGGGCCACTGTCCCGCCCGTACGCCGCATAGGCGTCAGCGCCGCTCACCCGCCGACCATCGGGATAAGCCGCCTCGGCCCGGAAGCGGACCAGATTGAGCATGTGGATCGGTCCCGGCCGATCCTGGGCGCGAAACGCGGCGAATGTCTCCTTGGTGGGATCGATGTGGCCGGTCATGGAAGCTCCTCGCAGCGGCTGCCGTTCTGCGGAGGCTACTTCAGGGTGCATGTGGCGGAAAGGCGCTGGTTGGCCGGCCGAGCCACCCGCGCATTGCCCGTATTGTCTGTTGTCGAGCCTTGACAGCCCGCGGGCGAGCCCTCAGGTCACAGTCATGAGCGAGCAGGAGATCACCGGCGGCGAGGAAGCGATCGTCCAGGAGTACCTGGCGCCGCTGGCTGCGAAGTTTCCCGGCGCGTTCGGCCTCCAGGATGACTGCGCGCTGCTGACGCCCGAGCCCGGCACCGATCTCGTACTCAAGACCGATCCCGTGCGTGCGGGGGTCCATTTCTTTCCCGACGACCCGCCTTCCGATATCGCCTGGAAGGCGCTGGCGATGAACGTCTCCGACCTCGCCGCCAAAGCGGCCCGTCCGCTGGTCTACCTGCTCGCCTTCTCGTTCCCGCAGGCCCCGTCGCGGCGCTGGCTCGGCGAGTTCGCCGCCGGCCTCGCCGAGGCCCAATCGGCGTTTGGCTGCCATCTGGTCGGCGGCGACACCGATCGCGCGCCTGGCCCGCTTTCCATCTCGGTCACCGTCATCGGCCAGATTCCCCGGGGGCGCATGATCCGCCGCGGAGGGGCCCGCGCCGGCGACATCCTGTTCGTGTCGGGCACCATCGGCGACAGCGCCATGGGCCTCTACGCGCGCACCAATGGCTTCGCCCGCCGTTTCTGGCCGCTGGATCCGGCCGAACGCGATCTGCTCGCCGAGCGCTACCGGCGCCCGCGGCCGCGCCTCGATCTGGCTCCGGCCCTGCTGGATCACGCGACGGCGGCGATGGATGTCTCCGATGGCCTCGTGAAGGACCTCGACCGCATGGCCCGCGCATCCCGCGTCGCGGCCACCATCGACATGATGCGAATCCCCCTGTCGCATGCCGCCACCAAGGTCGCCGGAACGGTGCCCGAATGGCGGATCAGGGCCATGACCGGCGGCGACGACTACGAAATCCTCTGCACGGTGCCCCCGGCGCAGGCCGACGCGTTTCGACAGGCGGCTGCGCGCACCGGCGTTCAAGTGACGGCGATCGGCGAAGTCTCGGCGGGCAGCGGTGTCCGCGTGCTGGATGCCGCCGGCGCCGAGGTCGTGATCGACCGCACCGGCTGGGACCACTTTTGAGCCGCCCCGCGCGCTAGTCCTTGCCGGTGCGACGCGTGTAGAAATTTCCCAGAACCAGCACGTCCATCTCGGTCCGCATGAAACAGGACACAGCCTCGGCCGGCGTCGCCACGATCGGCTCCTGTTCGTTGAAGCTCGTGTTGATCAGGACCGGAACTCCGGTAAGTCGCCCGAACGCGCTGATCAGCGCGTGATACCGGGGGTTCGCAACCGCATCGATCGTCTGGATGCGTCCCGTGCCATCGACGTGCACGGCGGCCGGGATGACCTCGCGCTTGTCCTTCCGTACCGCCGGAGCCAGCGTCATGAACGGATCGGGCTGTGTGATCTCGAAGATCTCCGCCGCGCGTTCGGCGGGCACCACCGGCGCGAACGGTCTGAAGCTCTCGCGCTTCTTGATCTTGGAATTGATGACGTCGCGCATGTGGGCATGCCGCGGATCGGCGAGGATCGACCGGTTGCCCAGCGCCCGCGGGCCCATCTCGAAGCGCCCCTGATACCACCCTACGATGGCGCCGTCCGCAAGCGCCTGTGCCGTTCGTGCGACGACGTCCGCGTCGCTCAATCTCTCGTAGCTCAGCCCGGCGTCCTTCAGCGCGGCGACGATGTCGTCGTCGCTGTAAGCCAGACCGAGATAGGGGTGCGTGAGCTCGAAGCTGCGCGGCAATCCCATGGTGACGTGCGTGTGCCAGAGCGCCGCGCCGAGCGGCGCACCGGTGTCGGACGCGCACGGCGGTACCCATAGGCGCTCGATCTCTGTCTCACCCAGCACGCGCGCATTGGCGACGCAATTGAGCGCGACGCCGCCTGTCAGCACCACGTTCCGGCTGGGATGACGCTTCAGCAGCGCCCGGACCAGCGCAACGATCCGCTCCTCGGTGACGGCCTGGAGCGCCCGCGCCACGTCGCAATGATGCTCGGTCATCGGCTCGCCCTTGCGGCGCGGCTGGCCGAACACGTCGATGAACTTCTGCTTAAGCGGCCGGATCTGCCCATAGCGGTCGTACGAGAAGTAGCTCATGTCGACGCGATAGAAGCCGTCGTCGTCCTGCGTCACGACTTCGCGAAATCGCTCCACCAGCCGGTTGGTGCCGTAGGCGGCGAGCGCCATCACTTTGCCCTCGTCGCCGAACCCGTCGAAGCCCAGGAACTCGGTCACGATCGTGTAGACGAGGCCCAGCGAGTTCAGGATGCTCGTGTGCCAGACCCGCTCGAGCGTGTTCCCCCGTCCGACATAGGCCGAGGACGACGCGTCGTCGCCGTATCCGTCCATCACCAGCACCAGCGCGTCCTCGAACGGTGAGACCAGGAACACCGCTGCATGCGCGTCGTGATGGCCGACGCTCACCATCGGCGGCACGTTCACCTTTGCGCCGTACTGGCGGCGGAAATAACGCTCCAGCGACCGCGACAGGAAGACGATCTGATTGCGCTGTGCGGGATGCGCGCGCTGATGAAGCAGATTGAGGCTCCGCGGCAGGCCGGCGAGCAGTATGGACGCGAGGTTCCGCCGAAGAGCCTGCTCGTTCCATGGAAGCGCGAGAACGTCGATGTCCGCGAGCGAGAGACTGCTCCCGGTCAACGCGGCCGAAATCGAGCGGTGCGGAAACGCCATCGTCCGCTTCTGGCGATTGAACCGCTCTTCCTCCAGGACGAACTCCACGCGGCCGTCGCGCACCAGGGCGACACCACTGTCGTGGGTGTTCGCGACGAGCCCCAGTACGTTCACGTGAGTCACCTCTCCACCACCTCTGCGTGCGGCCTGTGGGCCGCCTCGCGCGGTCTATTAGCCGGTCGGCGCGGGAGGTGTCGAGGGAATGTGGCCGGGATCGGATAGCCGCCGAACGGCCGGGGCGCAGCCCGAACCCGGCTCGCGATCCCGAACTGCCGAGGCGCTACTTGAGGGTTTCGAAGTTCCCTGCATTCGGACAGTAGCTCTGCCATCCTGCCGCCAGGGGATCCACCGCCATGTCGTCGGCGCAGCGGGCCTTGTCGGCGCACATCGAGCAGGTCCGCTGCAGATCCGCCAGCAGCAGCCCGGAAATCTCCCGGATCTCGTCGGGTTGCAGCTTCAGCGCGGCGAGACGACGGTCGAGCAGTTGCGCGGCGCCGTCTGGCATTTCCGCCACCCGCATGAAATCACCGGCGTTCATGCCGACCTCACCTGCGATCCGCGACACCTCGTGATCGGGAAGCATGGACAATTGATGCAGGTTGTTCCACCGCCTGCGCGCATCACGCCACCACGCCAAGGCGTGTGCGACGACCGACCGCTCGGCCGAAACCTGTCCTGTCATGGTGCGCTCCTCCGCGTCACGGTAAAGCCGTGGCGGATCGAGCCTCATGCCGCTTCGCTTACCATTGCGCTGGATCAAGGGCCGGGAGGCAGTCCGGCGGACATGCGGTCGCAGGTGTCGATGTCGGTCGGCCGGCGATCACGCAGGCCGCGCCTTCAGCGGAAGAACTTGCCGTCGACCAGATACATGGCGATGCCCGGGAAGAGGACGACGAGACCCAGGCAGATCAGCATGATCCCGATGAACGGCAGAGCGGCCCTGGCGAGCAGGCCGAAGGGCTGCTTGAAGGCCGTCATCGCCACGATCAGGTTCAACCCGACTGGCGGCGTCAGATAGCCGATCTCCAGGTTGAGGATCATGATGATGCCGAACGAGACCTTGTCATACCCGTAGGACGCGGCCATCGGTGCAAGCAGCGGCGCCAGGATCAGGATCGCTTCACCGGTGGTCATGAGACAGCCGACGACGAGCAGCAGGACGTTCACCAGCAGCATGAACATCAGCGGGCTCGAGATATAGCCCTGCATCGCCTCCACCATCGTCTGGGGCACGCGATGCTCGGTTAGGATGATGTTGAGCGACAGCGCGACGGCGAGCACAGGAAACAGGGAGCCGCCCAGCTTTGAGGTTTCAAGGACCACGTTGTAGAAGTCCTTGAACTGCAACTCTTTGTGGATGAACACCTCGACCAGCATCGCATACGCGAGCGCCACCGCCGCCGCTTCGGTCGCCGTGAAGTATCCCGAGTAGATGCCGCCCAGCAGGATGACCGGCATCATCATTGCGTAGATGCCGTGATGGAAGGCCTGCGTGAACTTGCTCCACACGAATGGCTGTGTCGGCCGGTTCCAATTCACCCATACCGAGTATGCCGACAGCGCGAATGTCAGCAACAGCCCCGGGCCGAAGCCGGACGCGAACAGGTCGACGATCGAGGTCTCGGTAACGAGGCCGTAGATGATCATCGGTATCGAGGGCGGGATGATGATGCCCAATGTCCCGCCGGACATGATCGCGCCGAGCGTGAACCTCAGGTCATAGCCGGCCTGCCGCATCGCCGGGTACATCACCGTACCGATCGCGAGCATGGTCACGATCGAAGAGCCGGAAATCGCCGCGAACACCGCGCACGAGAGAATGCACGCGACCGCAAGGCCACCGGGAATGGGACGCGTCAACTCGGTTAGGATGCCGATCAGGCGCTGCGCGATCGAGCCACGCGTCATCACGCTGCCGCACAGGATGAAGAGCGGGATCGAGAGGATGACCTCCTTGTCCAATCCGACCCACATGTCCTCGATGATATAGTCGAGCTGTGCCTTGCCCCAGAACACATGGACGAGCGCGGTCACCGCCAGCAGAATGACCAGCAGCGGCTGGCGCAAAGCGAGCAGACCGGCGATGACCCCTAAGATCGCAAGCGTCTTCACTCTTGGAACTCCGGCGGCTGGGGTCGCGCAGACGGCCACGCGGCATAGACGAAATAGCGTCCGGCTGCGGACAGGAAGCCGAGCGGGATCGCCATCTGAATCGGCCAGATGCGCCAATCCAGCACCGGCGCGCGCAGTCCCACCGAGAACGACGAATGCACGAAGAGGTAGCCATAGTAGGCGACCCCCACCAGGAAGACCCCCGTGATGATGTCGGCCACGCGGTCGACCGTCGGTCCCCACTCCGTGGGCACCCAGCCGAACCCGACCCTTGGTACGAGATGGCTCCCTGTCGCCGTCGCGATACCGATGCCGGCGAATGACCCCACCACGAGCGCATAGACCGACGCACGCTGCGACCCGAAGATTCCCGTCGGGCCGTCATAGAGGCGCAGGAAGCGCAGCAGCGGCCCCGCGAACTCGCGGCCGAAGACGTCGAGAAGCAGCAGGCCGGTAATCAGGGAGAACGCGGCGACCGCCACGTAGCATTCGACGCTGTGCCACACACCGAGCAGCCGAACGACGCCGGGAGGCGGTGGATTGGCAGCACTCTTCGCCTCTGCCTGGGAATGTGACGTCATGGGCTGCCTTGTGGACGTTCGCGTATCAGCGGAGCCGGCGGCGCGCTGGTCGCCGCCGGTGCCGCACACCGCGACAGGTTACTTGCGGCAGGACTTCAAACCGTCCTGAACGGCCTGCCACAGGACGTTCGCCTCACCGCCGATATCGGCGACGATCTTCGCGAAGTGCGGCTCGATTCCCTTTCGCCAGACTTCCCGCTGCGCATCGGACATCGGCACCACCTGCCCGCCGCCCTGCTTGTGCATCTCGAGGATCTTCTCCT
Source organism: uncultured Hyphomicrobiaceae bacterium (assembly GCA_964389095.1). Classification (GTDB taxonomy): domain Bacteria; phylum Pseudomonadota; class Alphaproteobacteria; order Rhizobiales; family Hyphomicrobiaceae; genus JABFRJ01. The sequence continues at coordinate 11,371 of CAYMEB010000006.1, read as the reverse complement.
CGAATCCGCGGACCTCCGCCCGCAACTGGGCATCCGGCGACTTCTTGCGGCTGTCCTCCAAGGCGGCCTTCTGTTCGGCCGTCAGCTTGTCGAACAAGCCCTTGTTCATCACGACGACGCCGGCGAGATCCTGATGCGCACTGAGCGTCATGACCGGAGCGAGCTTACCCAGGCCCGCGAAATGATAGTAGGTCGGACCGGAATCGCTGACATCGACGAGGCCCGTCTGGACCGCCGAGTTCCACTCGGTCACCGGCAGCGGATTCGGATTGGCGCCGAACGTGGTCCAGATGTACGCGCCGACCTTGCTCGGCTGCGAACGTGCCTTCACGCCCTTGATGTCGTCGGGCGTCAGGATCGGCTTTTTCGCGAAGAAATGGGTCGTCCCGACCTCGGACCAGCTGATCATGTGCAAGCCCTTCTTGGCGAGCATGTCGGAGACGATCTTCGTGATCGGTCCGTCCAGCACGCAATCCTGCTCCTTGGCGTCTTTGAACAGGAACGGGATCATCAGCACGGACAACTCCGGAACGATCAGCGACGCCGCCGTGAGCGAGTAGCCGCCCATCTCGATGCGGCCGCGCACGATCTGCTGGATGGTGTCCTGCTCGCTGCCGAGTTGGGAGCCCAGGAAGGGCTGCACTTTGACCGATCCCTTCGAAGCCTCTTCGACCTGCTTCTGGAACCGCTCGATCTGCATCGCCCACACCGTCTTCGGCGGTGCGCTGGTCGCGTACTTCATTTCGATCGGCGCGCCCTGAGTGAGGGCTTTACCGGCGGTCAACGCGACGGCCGCGACACTCAACGCGCAGACCGCGGCCTTGGCAGAGATCTTCATGCAATTCCTCCCACATCAGCGGTCGGTTGATGTTGCGACCTTGCACGCACGTTGCGCGAAGCGGAAGCGCTTGGCAAGACCGGCAACCCACGACATGCTCCCTTCGACAGCCGTTCGCGTCGAAGGAATCCCCACGCCATGACGACCTCCGACCACATGCATCCGGGCCCCGCCAGCGAGCACACCTGCGCGCACAATCGTTCGGTCGAGGCCGCGCTTCCGTTGGGCGATTCCCAGGACTTCGCAGATGCGAAACGCGGCTTCGTCGCCACGCTCCCCGACGTGACGCTCGCGGCCGCCGACGGCCGAGTCGTCTGGAGCCTGGCCGACTACGCGTTCCTCTCTGCGCAGCAGGCCCCGCCCAGCGTAAACCCGAGCCTCTGGCGCCAGGCGCGCCTCAACATGACGAACGGCCTCTTCCAGGTCTGCGATCGCATCTACCAGATCCGCGGCTTCGACATCTCGAACATGACGATCATCGAGAGCGCGAGCGGCATCATCGTCATCGATCCGTTGATTTCCGTCGAAACCGCGCGTGCGGGCCTGGAACTCTATTTCGCTCATCGCGGAGCCAGGAAGGTCCGCGCGGTCATCTACACCCACAGCCACACCGATCACTACGGTGGCGTACGCGGCGTCGTCGACGAGGCGGACGTTCGCGCTGGCCATGTGGTCGTGATCGCTCCCGACCGCTTCCTCGAGGAGGTCACCAAGGAGAACGTGATCGCCGGCTCTCCGATGGTGCGGCGCTCCCAGTATCAATTCGGGCCGCTGCTGCCCAAGGGCCCGCTCGGTCAGGTCGACGCCGGTCTCGGCAAGGTCACCTCACGCGGGACCGTCACTTTGATCGCGCCGACGATGGAGATCCGCCAGCCCATCGAGATCCACACCATCGACGGAGTCGAGATCGTCTTCCAGTTGACGCCGGACACCGAGGCCCCGGCCGAGATGCACATGTTCTATCCCGGCCTCAAGGCGCTCAACCTCGCGGAGAACGCGACCCACAATCTTCACAACATCTATCCGATCCGCGGTGCCCAGGTTCGCGATGCCAATGCCTGGGCGAAGTATCTCAACGAAGCGTTGCGCAACTTCGCGCCCCGTTCGGAAGTCGTGTTCGCGCAGCACCATTGGCCGGTATGGGGCGCGGGCCGCCTCGCCGACTACCTGGTCAAACAGCGTGATGCCTACAAGTTCTTGCACGATCAGACCGTGCGCCTCATGAACCACGGCCTGAAGCCCGCCGAGATCGCCGAGCGCATGACCTGGCCTCGCTCGCTCGAAAGCAATTTCGCCACGCGCGGCTACTACGGCACGCTCAGCCACAACGCGAAAGCCATCTATCAGCGCTACATCGGCTGGTACGACGCGAACCCCGCCAACCTAGCGCCACTCCCGCCCGTGCCCCGGTCAAAGAAGCTCGTGGAATACATGGGAGGCCCGGAACCCGCCCTCGCCAAGGCTGAAGCCGACTACGCCAAGGGCGAGTATCGCTGGGTCGCCGACGTCGCGAGCACCATCGTGTTCGCCGATCCCGGCAATGCGCGCGCCCGCAAGCTCGCGGCCGACGCGCTCGAGCAGCTCGGCTATCAGGCCGAGAGCGCCACCTGGCGCAACGCCTATCTGATGGGCGCGCAGGAGCTGCGCAACGGCACCCCGGCGACCGGCAACAGGGTATTCGTCAGCGCCGACATGGTCGCGGCCCTCACGGTACCGATGCTGATGGACTACCTCGCGGTTCGCATCGATCCGGCACGGGCCGACGGCCAGCACATCGTCATCGGACTGCGCATCCGCGACGACGGCTCCGATCACACCGTCAATCTGCAGAACTGCGCCGTCACGGCACTGCAATGTGCGCCTGACGGCGGCGCGCAGGCGACCTTGACCCTCGCGAAGGCCGCCCTTGCAGGTTTGATCACCCGCCGATTGAAACTCGAAGACGGACTGTCGGACGGTCGCATCGCTCTCACAGGCGACCGCGCCGCCGTCGAGCAACTGCTCGGCATGATGGACGAGTTTCCGGCCATGTTCCCGATCATCGAGCCCAACCCTCGGGCCTGATCACGGAACCCATGTTCAGCGGGGCTCGATCGCGATCTCCCAGACCAGCTTGGCGCCGCCGTCGGCGCCGGTTTGCCCGCACTGAAACCCGCGATTGCGCTGGATGACTTTCTGCGAGGCGATGTTGTCGGGGTCGGTGGTCAGTTCGACGCGCCTCAAGCCGACGTCCCGGGCCTCCTCGATCATGTGCCGCAATGCGCGACTGGCGAAGCCGTGGCCGCGCTTCCAAGGCACGACCGAGTAGCCGATATGGCCGCTCACATAGGGCGGCAGCGCGTCACTGCCCGGTTGCCAACGCAGGTTGATCTGCCCGCAGAACTCGCCGTCCCACATCCATCGGATGCGCCGGGCGAGGCGCGGTCGCACCGAACCGTCCGGCATTTCCATGTCTTCCCCTTGTCGCGCCAGGCTTGCCGCGTCGCTCAGATCCTCGAGATAACCTTCGGCGTCGGCTTCCAGCGCCGCGAGATGTTCGGCGGAGATGTCCTGCACCGTGCTGGGCGACCAGCCGGCGCGCAGTGCCTCGGCGTAGCTGCGCAGCATCGGAGCCTGCGGCTCGGCCAGCCCGAAGAAACTCAATCCGCAAAACTGGCACATGCGCTGCTCCGCTTCCGTGAGCCGTGAGCGGCGGGCGTGACCGCTGCCCTGCCGTCGCCGTCACGACCGACCGCGGGCGCGATTCGCTGTCGGCCGCGTCGACCGCCGGGAACGCCTCCACGCTGCACAGATGTTTCGCCTGGCTGTCTCCTGAACCTGCTCTATCATCGCAGCCGATCGCAATCCATTCTGGGGACTGGCCAATGACCATCACGGGCGGCTGTCACTGTGGCTCGATCCGTTACGAGACGGACGGCGAGCCCATCACGCATGCGCTGTGCCACTGCGGCGATTGTCGCCGCCATGCCGGCGCGCCGATGGTGGGATGGACGATGTATCCCGCAGCGGCCGTCCGCATCGTGCGTGGAACACCGAAGATCTACGTCTCGTCCGAGAATGGTCGCCGCCATTTCTGCCCCGATTGCGGAACCGGCCTGTTCTACACGAATGCGACGGTCCTGCCGGGGATCATCGACGTCCAGAGCGCGACATACGATGACCCGAACGTTCTCCCGGCACGCATTCACATCCAGGTTGCCGAGCGGCTCGCGTAGGTGGAGACCGCGCACGCGTTGCCGTGTTTCGATCGCTTTCCGCCCCCGCCCGCCTGAGCCGGTCACAGCCCGGTGGCCAGTTCGGACCGCGCAGCCTCCAGCAGAGCGGCGACATAGGGAGCGAAGGAGCGCCACGCCTCGATGTGAAAACGGTCCGCCTCCCGTCGCCAGAGCACGATCTCGGCCTTCTCGAAGATCGTGCGCGTCGCCATCCCGATCGGGAAGGCCGCGACGTCGAGGTCGAGCGGAACGCAGGTGGCGAGCGCATCGCAAGCACCGGAACCGCCGACCGCCACGCCGAGTTGGCGCTGCGTGACATCGACGATGCTGCCTGGAGCCTCGGCGGCTGCGCCCTGCAACCGCTCGTGCAACGGCCGGCCGCTATCCGCGAAGATCATCACCAGCCACTCGTCCGGTCCGAGCTGGAGTACGGCGGCATCGCCGGTCTCCGTCGCGCGATTGATGCGCGCCGGCAACTCGAGCCCAAGTTCCCGGCAGACAGCAGCTGCAGCGGCTTCCCCACGCACGACACATCGTCCTTTGACCGCGGCGCGACCGAGCCGCACTCCGCCGGTGATCTGATTGTGCCAGTCGGGAAGGCCGTCTATTGCGGGTTTTGTTGGTTCAGACATGAATGCGCGCACCTTCCGCATCGTAAAACACCGGAGGCACGACCTTCACGGCGATGTCGCCTCCAGGCATGGGCACACGCAACGTTTCCCCGATCCGCCCTCGCCCACCGCAGACCAGCGCGAGAGCGATCGAGCGGCCGGCTGCAGCACTGTGGTAGGAAGATGTCACATGCCCCAGCGCCGGCAGCGCGGCAGGTCCACTGCCTGGCCCGACGATCTGGGCACCTTCCTCCAGAACGATCGTGGGATCGGTCGTCAGCAGACCGACGAGTTGCTTGCGATCCTTTGCGACCAGATCCGGCCGCAGGAGCGCGCGCTTGCCGACGAAATCGCGCTTGGCCTTGGCGATCGTCCAGCCCAGCCCCAGGTCGTCCGGCGTGACGGTCCCATCGGTCTCCTGACCGACGATGATGTAGCCTTTCTCTGCGCGCAGCACATGCATCGCTTCCGTGCCGTAGGGCAGGATGCCGAGCGGCTTGCCCGCGGCTTCGACGGCGAGCCAGACATCCAGGAGGCGATCGGAAGGCACGTTGATCTCATAGCCGACCTCTCCCGTGAAGCTGACGCGGAACACGCGCGCGGGCGCGCCGCACACCGCTCCGCTGCGGACGCTCATGTGAGGCATCGCGCCAGCGGAAACGTCGATGTCGGTCGTCAGCGCCGCGACGACGTCCCTCGCGCGCGGCCCCTGGATCGCGACCACGCCCCATTGTTCCGTCGTCGACGTCAGCCAGACCTTGAGTTCCGTGAACTCTGTCTGCAGGTAGTCCTCCATGTGCGCAAGCACGCGCGCAGCCCCGCCCGTGGTCGTCGTAACGTGGAATCGGTCGGCGGCGATCCGTCCGACGACGCCGTCGTCCATGACGAACCCTGCCTCGCTCAGCATCAGGCCGTAGCGGCACCGGCCGACCGCCAGACCCTGCCAGCTGCTCGTATAGAGGCGGTTCAGAAACTCGGCCGCGTCGGGGCCCACGACCTCGATCTTTCCCAGCGTAGACGCATCGAACATGCCCACCGCCGCACGCACGGCACGACACTCCCGATCGACCGCCCGAGACATGTTCTCGCCCGGACGCGGAAAATACCGCGCTCGCTTCCATAGTCCGACATCCTCGAACATGGCACCAGCGCGCTCGGCCCAACCATGGGTCGGCGTCAAGCGTTCCGGATCGAAGAGCTTGCCGCGCGAATGCCCAGCGAACGTCCCGAACGTGACCGGCGTGTAAGGCGGTCGGAACGTCGTCAGTCCGACGTCTGGCAACGAGCGCCCCAGTTCGCCGGCCGCGATCGCCAAGGCGTTCATGTTCGACGTCTTGCCCTGATCGGTCGCCATGCCCGTCGTGGTATAGCGCTTCACGTGCTCGATGGAATGGAAGCCCTCCTGCACGGCCAGCGCCACGTCCTTCGCCGTCACGTCGTTCTGGAAGTCGACGAACGCCTTGACCCGCCGCTTGTCGTAGGGATGCGGCATGGCGCCGAGCGCGCCTCCAGACGGCGTAACCCCGCCTTCGACCTTCGGTACGCTCTGGATGCGCATGGACCGGCACCCGGCCGCTTGCGCGGCGGACAGTCCGGCCGCAGCGCCCTCGCCGATCACCGCGCCCAGATCGAACGTTCCGTTCGCGGCGCCGACGACCTGCACGGCTTGCTGCGGAGTTCCCGGCAGATAGAGCTGTCTTTCCTCGTCGAAATGAAGCTTGCCGCGCGACTGCGAGAACAAGCCGATGTTCGGCGTCCAGCCCCCGCTCATCGCCACCAGGTCGCATTCGACCGGCGCCAGTTCTTCGACGCCCTCGCGCGACAGCCGCCCGAGTCGCGCCGAACTCACATGGTTGCGCCCGCCCGTCGAAATGACGACGGTACGTGGCATGACCGGAATGCCAGCGGATAGCGCCAGTGCCGCCGCCTCCGGCCCCGGAGAACTGCGCGCGTCCGCCACCAGGACGATCTCGCCCCCTGCCTTCTGCAGATCGTGCGCCGCCGCATAGGCGCTGTCGTCGGCAGCGAAGAACACGGCTCGCCGCCCGGCCAGCGCACCGTAGCGATTGGCATAGGTCTGCACGGCCGATGCCAGCATCACGCCCGGCCGATCGTTCGCCGGAAAAACTACAGGACGCTCGAACGCGCCGGTCGCCAGCACGACCTGCCTCGCGCGAACCTTCCAAAGCCGCTCGCGAGGAGCCGCCGCCGGCAACGAAGCGAGATGGTCGGTCACGCGCTGCGCCAGACCGAGGAAGTTCTGCGCATAGTAGCCGAACGCCTGGGTCCTCGTGAGAATGCGGACGTTGGGCATCGTGCCCAAGCGCGCAGCCATCTCCTCGCCCCAGAGCGTCGCCGGCCGTTCGTCGATGCGCGCGCTTCGCTCGGAGAGCAGCCAGCCGCCGGCCTCGTCCTGCTCGTCGCACAGAATCACTTTCGCCCCGCACGAGGCCGCCGCTTCTGCTGCGGCAAGTCCCGCGGCACCAGCACCCACCACGAGCACATCGCAATGCGCGTACCGGTGACTGTAATTATCGGGATCGGCCGACTTCGGCGCCTTTCCGAGCCCTGCGGCGCGCCGGATCAACGGCTCGAACACGCGCTCCCAGGCCCGGCCCGGCCCCATGAAGGTCTTGTAGTAGAAGCCCGCCGCGAAAAGGCCGGCGGGCAACTTGTCGTTGACGGCGCCGATATCGACGGACAGCGACGGCCAACGGTTCTGGCTCCTTGCCACCAGCCCGTCGTATAGCGTCACCTGCGTCGCACGCAGGTTCGGCGTGATGCGCCCGCCGCCGCGATCCACCGTTACCAGCGCATTGGGTTCCTCGGCGCCGGCCGTGAGTATCCCGCGCGGTCGATGGTACTTGAACGATCGACCGACGAGATGGATGTCGTTTGCGATCAGGGCCGACGCGAGCGTGTCGCCCGCACATCCCTGCAGCCGCTTGCCGTCGAACGTGAAACTCAGCGATCGGCTGCGGTCGATGCGCCCGCCACTCGCAGTTCGGCGCACGCCACTCATCGATTGCCCTCGTTCCCGCTCGCGGCCGAAACCGGCCGCGGTTCACCCGCCTTGTAGGTGATCTCGATCTTGTCGGTGACCGTGTCGCGCACGGCATTGAAGAAGCGTCCGCAACCGGCCGTGTGACGCCAACGCTCCACATGCCGGCCCTTGGGGTTCGTCCGCATGTAGAGAAACTCCGCCAGCGTGGCGTCGTCCATCGCGTCCAAGTCGGCCGGACGGGCGACATGAGCCTCGCCGCCATAGCGGAACTCCAGCTCCGGCCGGTCCATGTCGCAGTAGGGGCAGTGAATGAGCAGCATGCGATTGTTCCCTCAGTAGGACGAGCCGTCCTTGCGCGTGAACCGGCTCTTGCCGTCCGGGCCTCGCGTCAGCGCCAGATCGACATCGGGGTAGATCACGTCATCGCCTGGGCTGCGATCACCGACGACCAGGAACGTCGCATCTGCGTTCGAAGTATTGACAAACCGGTGTGCATCGCCCGTTCCCGCGGGAAAGCCGATCCAGGTACCGGCGCCGACCGTTTCGCGGCCCGCATCGGTCTCCAGTACGAGTTCCCCCGAGATCACATAGACAAGTTCATCCTGTTTGGAATGCGCGTGACGGCACGACGACTGCCCCCCGGGAACGACGCGAACCAGATTGACGCTGTAGTTCGTGAGACCGCCGAAATCCGCGATCCGGCGCACGTGGCGCCTCATGTTCAGCTCCCGCAACGGACCCGGATAGCCTGTCTCGTTGCTCTCGGGCACATCGTCGCTGCGAAAGATCTTCGACCCTCGTGCCATGACGTCCTCCTTGCGCGCCGCTCAGTGGGCGACGGCTGCCGCTGCCGCTTCGTCGATCAGACGCCCCGTGCGGAATCTGTCGAGGGTGAACGGGCCGTTGACCGGATGCGGCTCGCCCGTCGCGATCGTATGCGCGAAGACATGGCCCGAGCCGGGCGTCGCCTTGAAGCCGCCGGTGCCCCAGCCGCAGTTCACGAACAGGCCAGGGACTGGTGTCTTGCCGATGATCGGCGAGCGGTCGGGTGTCACGTCGACGATGCCGCCCCAGTTGCGCAGCATGCGCAAGCGTCTCACCGTCGGAAACAGTTCGCAGATCGCATCCAGCGTATGGCTCGCGATGTGCAGCCCACCGGTCTGCGAATACGACGTGTAGGCATCCGTGCCCGCGCCGATCACCAGTTCGCCCTTGTCGGATTGCGACATGTACGCGTGGATCGTATTCGACATCACCACGCACGGCATGATCGGCTTGACCGGCTCGGACACGAGCGCCTGCAGCGGAAAACTCTCGATCGGCATGCGCACCCCGGCCATCGACATGATGACGCTGGTGTGACCGGCGGCAACGACGCCGACCCGCTTCGTCCGGATCTTCCCGCGCGTCGTCTCGACGGCCTCGACCGCGCCTTCGCCGTCGCGCCTGATCGCAGTGACCTCGCAATTCTCGATGATGTCGACGCCGAGATGGGAGGCGGCACGCGCATACCCCCAGGCGACCGCGTCGTGCCTGGCCACGCCGCCGCGTCGCTGCAGCGCGGCGCCCACGATGGGATAGCGCACGGCTTGCGAGATGTTGAGGATCGGACAGAACTCCTGGGCCTGCTCCGGCGTCAGCCACTCGTTGTCGATGCCGGCGAGGCGATTGGCGTGTACGTGGCGCTTGAAGACCTGCACGTCGTGGGTGTTGTGAGCGAGCATCATCACCCCGCGCGGGGAATACATGACGTTGTAGTTGAGCTCGTGCGCGAGCCCCGCCCAGATCTTCATCGCGTGCTCGTAGAGCGCCTCCGACTCTTCCCACAGATAGTTCGAGCGGATGATCGTCGTATTGCGCCCGGTGTTGCCGCCGCCGAGCCAGCCTTTCTCGACCACCGCGATGTTGGTCATGTCGTGCTCGGCCGCGAGATAATAGGCCGTCGCCAGACCATGTCCGCCCGCGCCGACGACGATGGCGTCGTACTCCGACTTCGGCTCCGGAGAGCGCCACTGCCGCGGCCACCCGGAGTTTCCGAGGAACGCCTGGCGGAGGAGCTGAGTGGCTGAGAAGCGCATGTGCGGGTGTCTCTGGGCAGGGGGCCTGCACGGGGGATGCTCCGCTGGATAGCCTTCGCATCCGTCCATGCCAAGGGTCGGCCGGCCGGCGGCAGGAGCGCTCGACGCGACAAGGTTGACGATCCGGCCTTGCGAAGGCCCCTCCCGCTCCGGCATGGTCGGCCGGAGGGGCGGTGTCGCCTCAGGATCGAGAGCGGACGGGGAGTGGGGCCGCGTGACGAAAGCAACCGATGCCGGAACACTGGTGGATGGCGCCCGGGTTTTGGGTGATCTGCGCGATCTGGCCAGGATCGGAGCCTATAAGACCGGCGTTCATCGCCCCAGCCTCACTCCGGAACATTTCGCTTCGCTGGAGTGGCTGACCCGGCGCCTGCCATCCGCCGGCCTTCGCGCCGTGACGGACGGCATCGCGAACGTGCTCGGGTACGCCGACGGCGCCAGCCGGCGGCTTCTCGCCGGTTCCCACCTCGAAAGCCAGAACCACGCGGGCTGGCTCGATGGCCCGCTCGGCGTCGTCTACGCCCTCGAAGCCGCGCGCGTGATCAACGGCAATCCGGCCTTCCCCGGCGCCGCCGTGGAAGTGGCCGCCTGGTGCGACGAGGAAGGGCATTTCGGCCATTTCCTCGGCAGCCGGTCCTACATCGGCGGCGTCTCCGACAGTGACATCGATTCTGCCCGGGACCGAACCTCGGGGCGGACGATGCGGGAAGCGCTGGCCGCCGGCGGGCTCGCGAACCGCAAGCGCGAGGCAACCGAACCCGGCCGTCATGTCGGTTACTTGGAAGCACATATCGAGCAGGGCGATTGGCTGGAGAGCCACGACCTCAAGATCGGCGTGGTCACCTCCATCGTCGGCATCTGGCAGTTCAAGCTGACCTTCCACGGCGTCCAGAACCACGCCGGCACGACGCGAATGGCGATCCGCAAGGACGCCGGCCTCGCGCTCGCACGAATGTGCGTGGCGATCGACGAGCGGTTTCCGAAGGCCTGCGGCCCCCGCACGGTCTGGACGACGGGGCGGATCACGCTCGACCCGGGAGCGCCGAGTATCATCCCCGGCAAGGCCGAGATGCTGTTCCAGATCCGTGACGACGACCGCGCGACCCTGGACCGTCTGGCGAACCTGCTGGGCGAAATCGCCGCCGAGCAGGAAAAGTCCGGCCCGTGCCGCATCGAGGTTGAGCGGCTGCGCGCGAGCATGCCGGCGGTCATGGACGCAGGCATGCAGGCGGCCCTCGACGAAGCCGCCCGGACGCACGCCGCCGGCAGGTCAACGCGCATTCCGAGCGGCGCCGGCCACGATGCCCAGATCCTGTCCGCGGTCATGCCGGCGGCCATGCTGTTCGTGCCGTCCATCGGCGGCATCAGCCATCACTGGACCGAGAACACCGCCGACGAGGACATCGTGACCGGCGCTCGCGTCTTCGCGGCGGCCTGCGCGCGGATGCTCGCGGCCTGAACCGGGACGCCCATAACGGATCGTCCCCTGTCGCGACCGGACTGGAAAAGCAGCCTGTTGCAGGCTATGTAGGGCGCGCTGCGCCGCAGCATTCCCAGGTCGCCGGCTTAGCTCAGCGGTAGAGCAGCGGTTTTGTAAACCGAAGGTCGGGGGTTCAATCCCCTCA
>CAYMEB010000005.1:0-56908 GCA_964389095.1 uncultured Hyphomicrobiaceae bacterium | reverse complement strand
GGCTTTTGGGCGGACCAGCATGGCAACCGGAAGCAAGCTGACAGACCTTCGCGGGCGGCAGATCAAAGAGCCGGGCTTATACCCCGACGGGGGCGGGCTCTATCTGCAAGTGACCAAGGGCGCGGACGGCGCGCCTCGCAAGTCTTGGATCGTGCGCATTCGATTGCCTGATGGCCGGTCTCGCGACATGGGGCTTGGCCGCTTCGACCTCGTACCCCTGAAGCGGGCTCGGGAGTTGGCGCTGAAGGCCCGGCAGGATGCCGCCGCTGGTATCGACCCGATCGCCGCGAAGTCTGCCCAGCGCGTCGCCGCTTCGGTCGCTGCCGCCCGGTCGATGACGTTCGCCCAATGTGCCGAGACCTACATCCAGGCGCATGAGGCGGGCTGGCGCAATCCCAAGCATCGCCAGCAGTGGCGCAACACGCTATCGACCTACGCCTTTCCCGTCTTTGGCAGCCTTCCGGTAAGCGCCGTCGATACGGCCCTGGTCGTGAAGGTGCTCGATCCGATCTGGCAGACACGGCCGGAGACCGCGCGCCGCTTGCGCGGGCGGATCGAGGTCATTCTCGATTGGGCCAAGGTGCGCGGCTATCGCGACGGCGAAAACCCCGCCCGCTGGAAAGGGCTCCTGGAGCACACTCTCCCCGGAGCACGGCCCGCAGTGCGCTCGCACGCATCCCTGCATTATCGCGACCTGCCGGCATTCTGGACCGAGCTTGCTCAACGGGAGGGGCCGGCCGCCGATGCGTTGCGCTTCGCGATCCTGACTGCGGCGCGAACGAGCGAAGCGATCGGCGCGCGCTGGGAGGAAATCGACCTCGCCCGGCGCGAATGGCGCATACCGGCAGAGCGCATGAAGAACAAGCTCCCGCATGTGGAGCCGCTATCCGATCCCGCCGTGGCGTTGCTCAATCGGCTAGGAGCCAAGGCCGAAGGCTATCTCTTTCCCGGCTTCCGACCGGGCCGCCCGCTATCCAACATGGCGCTGCTCATGCTGCTTGAGAGAATGGGCCGGCGCGGTGTCATCACCAGCCACGGCTTTAGGAGCACCTTCCAGACGTGGGGCGAGGAATGCACGCCGCACCATCGCGACGTCATCCGCAAAAGCTTGAGCCACAAAGAGGCGGATCGCGTGCTTGCCGCCTACAGCCGCGGCGACTTCATGGGGAAGCGACGGCTACTCATGCAGGATTGGGGCGCCTACGCGACCGGCACGAACGCCGGCACGGATAAGGTGGTGCCGATACGCAAGCCGGTGCCGTGACCCGCATCGCTATCGCCGAAGATGCTCAAAAATTCCCGAAGATGCTCATGTTTTCATGTTCGGCAAGCCTTGAGCATCTTCGAACGGACCAGCGGCGTAAGCCGCAATTGCGGCTGCCCCGTTCCGAGCTATCCGGGCCAACTCGTGTCATCGAGAGCTTGGATCGAGCTGACCACAATAACGCCCACGTGCTTGCCATCACGCACGGCGAGCGGCCCTCCGCCACAACGCCCAGAGGATGGCCAGAGAGATGATTGCTTGTCCGGCCATCACCTGCATCGCGGTGACCGAACCGAGCCGTTCGAACAGCAATCCAGTCAGCCAGTGTCCAATGATGGACGTGCCGATGAAGAACTGCATCACTCCCGTCGCATGTCCTCGCAGCGCGGGCGGCGCCAGAGTGTAGATCAGTCCGTATTGAGTTGCGGAGAAGGCTGCGGACGCGATCCCGATCAGCAGCAGAACGGGCACTGCAGCCGCCACTGTCAGATGCAGAGAAAGCGCGGCGTAGAGCAGAACCACCGCAAGCGTACCGGAAAAGTAAAAGCGGAAAAGGGTCCGCTCCGTCACGGCCATGGCGACGATCAGCGCGCCGAGGATGCCACCGATGCCATCGATGGCGGTCATCGCCCCGACCCACCGCGGGGTCAGCGCGAAATCGTTCTGGGCGATGACGGGAATCATGTTCGTGAATGGAAAGCACCAGAGATTGTAAGCAACAGTGACACCCATCGCTACCCAGAAGCGGCGGTCGTCGAACAACTCGCGTGGCGGGATCAATGAAAATGGTTTGAATCTGCCGAATGAGAAGGCGTTCTTGGCTGGCGAAACCCCATACGACAATGCAAGGCAAGCGGCGTGGATGATTGCGACCACGAGAAAGATGCCAGGAATGCCGGCATACTCGTAGAGCAAGCCTCCAGCGATTGGCCCCACCATGCGGGCCGCATGCATCGAGGCGTTGTCGATGCCCAATCCCGCCGCCATGCGATCTGTGCCTATCGCATCGACCAAAAGTCGCCGGCGGACGGGCATGTCGATGGTCCAGAACGTGCCGGAGACGAACGTTGCCGCGAGTATGACCGCATAGCCTGCCACCTGGGCCCCCGTGAGGCCGGCCATCATGAGGCACATGACGAGCATCGCGGCTAGACCGAGCTTGAGCAGGCTCGTGCGTTCATAGGCGTCGGCGAGGCCGCCGAATACGAGCCCGAGGGTCACATAGGGCACCATGCGCACGACAGCGAGAACTGCGACGAGTTGCGGCGATCGCGTCAACTCGTAGACGAAGATGGACGTGCCGATGATCTCCAGCCAGCGGCAGACCGCGCTCAGCCAGCCGATCAACCAGATGCGGCGAAAATCAGCGATGGCGAGGACGCTACGGGCACTGGAGTGGGGCGAAAGCACGATTGTCGCGAGCCAGATCGGAGGGATGGGGCAGGGCTACAGTCACAGGAGGTCACCGGATACACAACCCGCACCGGCATGAGAGGCCGCCCGTGTGCTGCGGTGTCACGCAGTCCGGTAAAAAGTCGCCAAGTCGAAAAAGGGATAGCCTGTCGGGTCTGCGCCGCCAAGCGGATCGGCATCATGCCGTCATGCCCGCCATCAGGCCGTCGATGCCCCCGGCCTGCACCAGGATTGAGAAAGAACCTTTCCGCGCGTTCAAGTCTGGCGCATCCGCTGCACGGCGCCGGCTGCGGTGATCTCGTTGAGCCGCGCCTGCACTTCGCTGTGATAGGCAACTGCCTCGGGCGAGAAATCTGCTTCGGGGCGCCGCTCGAGTTCGAAATGCCCGAAGCGATCTGTGCCGCGCACCAGCATTGCTGTGTCGCGCTGCGGCGACAACTGGCGCAGACGTGTCGGAATGTAGCGTGCGGTAAAGCCGATCCGCCAGTCGCCGCTGCGGTTGGGCTGAGAGCCATGCACGATCAAGACGTGATGGAGCGACATCTGTCCCGGCGCAAGGATGATATCGACGGCATCCGCTTCATCGACCTCTGCCGCGATTTCCTGCCCGCGCGACAGAAGGTTCTTGCCATGGAAGGTATCTCGATGGGCGAGTTGGCGGTTCTGGCTACCCGGCACGACGCGCAAGCATCCACTTTCAGGTGTGCTGGGTGTCAGCGCAATCCATGCTGTCACGACGTCGTTGGAGGAAAGTCCCCAGTAGGTCGCATCCTGGTGCCACGAGACGAAGCTTCCATCCCCGGGGCCTTTCGCGAAGAAGCCCGATGCCCAGCACAAGATGTCCGGTCCCAGAATCGATTCCACAGGATCCAGAATTCGAGGATCGCGGATAAGGTCATCGAGCCATTTGAGGACGAGGTGCGGACGCGTGTTGATCGATCGCGGCAGCGCGCCGCCGTGGCGCAAGCGCAACTCGTCGAAGCGGCGACGCATGTCTCCCGCCTCGCGGGGCTCGATCGCTGGCAACGGAAAGATGTAGCCCTTGTCTCGATACCGCTCGGACTGTTCAGAGGTCAAATGCCGCGCCATCTTGGCCTCCCGACACGAAATCGCAACAGGTGACGGTAACATTGGCCGTAGAGTGCCCGCACGGCCTCGGCGTCAGCCGGTGATCTCGCCGAGCGCGGCATCGAAGGCCTCCAATGTGGCGTCGATCGCGGCATCGTCGTGTGCGGCGGATATGAACCAGGCACCGCGCTCCAGCGCGCGAACGCCCCGATGCATCATCGCGGTCGTCAGTTTTACGTAGAGCGCTTTGTCGGCGGTCGTCGCATCGCGATAGTTGCGGATCGGCTCGCGACGGCCGAGGGCGACGTGAAAGATGCCTGGGAAGCCTTGCACGCGGCCCGCGACCTGCCGTTCGCGCAGGATGCGTTCGAAGCCCGCCATCAGCCGGCCGCCGCGCTCGGCGATGCCCGCGTGTACCCTGCCGTCGGCTATCGTCTTCAACGTCGCGACCATCGCCGCCATGCTGAGGGGATGGGCGTTGTACGTGCCGCCGTGCAGCACCTTCTTCGTCACGACTTGATCCATGATCTCGGCCTTGCCCGCGAAGGCAGCGACAGGCATGCCGTTGGCTATTGCCTTTCCGAACACGGCCATATCGGGGAGCACGCGTGTGAGTGACTGCACGCCTCCCGGCGCCACACGAAACCCTGTAATCACCTCGTCGAAAATCAGAACGGTTCCCGTCTCATCGCACAACTTGCGCACGCCCTCGAGATAGCCGGGCGCGGGATGTATCGCGCTGGTGTTGCACATCGCGGGCTCCATGATCACGGCTGCGACATCGCGCTTGACGAGGCGCGCGCGTAGCCGGTCGAGGTCGTTCCACACGACCACGTCGAGGCCAGCGTCGGAGCCGGGAGCCATGCCAGGAGTTCCCGCGACGTGCTTCGGGCTATCCTCGCTGCCGAAGTCTTCGGCGGCTGGCGCTGTGCTCCAGGCGATGTTGTCGAACCAGCCGTGGTAGTGGCCTTCGAACTTGACGATCGTCGGCCTGCCTGTCGCCGCGCGCGCCAGCCGGAATACCGCCTGCACGACCTCCGAGCCCGACGAGTTGAAGCGCACGCGTTCCGCACACGGGATCATCTTGCAGAACAGCTCGGCCGCTTCGTACTCGATCTCGCACTGGGCCGCATAGAGAATGCCGTTCTCGAGTTGTTTGCGAATGGCGTCGACGACCGGCTTGGGATCGTGGCCGAGCAGGATCGCTCCCATGCCGAGGTAGTAGTCGATCAACCGGTTGCCGTCGGCATCGATCAGATGCGCGCCTTCGCCTCGCTCGATGACCAGCGGCGTCGGCGATATGCCGGCTCGGAAGTTGGAGTTGACGCCGCCAGGCACGTGGCGGCTTGCCGCTTTCACGCGCGCCGCGGACTTGTCGAACGACATGGTCATGGCTATCTCCTCACACGGCCTTCTTCACCGCGATGCACTCGATCTCATATTTGAGCGTCCCGCCGAGGCAGTTGGTAATGGTCGTTCGCGCCGGCAGCGGCGCCTTGAAGTATTCGCGATACAGCCGGTTGTACTCTGCGAGATCGGCGGGCCGGTCGACGTAATTGCGCGTTTGTATCACGTCGGCGAGGGTGCAGCCGGCCGCCGCCAGGACGGCCGCAAGATTGGCGATCGAGCGCCGCATCTCGCCTTCGAAGGTGTCCGTAACGATCGAGCCGGCCAGATCGACCGAGGCCTGCCCGGAGACGAACACGAATGGACCACTGACAACGCACGGAGAGAACGGCAGGTGCGACCGGGGTGTATCGCCGAGGGCGGGATAGCGCGGCGTGTAATCGGTCATGCTGGTCTCCAGGGCGGATCGAGTGGGAACACGGGCCGGCGCAGATGTGTGTAGGGCAAGCGCGTGAGGTCGCTAGGGCAGGGTCCTGGAGTGTCGACCCAGTAGCTTGCTTCCGTAATGCGGTCGTAGGCGCGCTTGTGAGCGACTGCCGCCTTCACTCCGATGAAACGCAGGGTCTCTGGCACGATGCCCTGAGAGCGCAATTGGCCGAGGTCGAAAGGCGGCGTCTTCCTCGACGTGATCAGAATGTCGGTGCCACCTGCGCGCACCGTCGCGCACGGTCCCATATCGATGTGGATGCCTTGCATCGCCGCCAGATGACTGTTGCGGTCTTCGAGCGTGAACTTGCCGTCGGAACGGCGCACAAGCGATACATCGACATCGACCGGGCCGGGGTCGAGCGAACTGCTGCCCCCCAAAGTCAGCCGGAGCGTGTCGCCGATCTCCAGTGCAGACAGCCGCGCCACCGCGCGCTCGTCGGCGATGATCACCGCGGAGCCAGGTAGGCGACGTTGCAGAAACTCTCGAAGGATCGTCGTGCAATCGCCAGGGGAACCGCCGCCGATATTGTCGGCTGGCTCGACCAAAGCGACCGGTCCGGCGATGCCGCGTCTTGTAGCGTCGTCGATAGCCGCGCCGAGGTGCCATTCGCGCGGCACGCCGGCGTGCTTGTGCGAGTCGGCGATGGCCGCCAGCCGGTCGAGGTGCCGCGCCGCCGCTGCGTCGCTGCCGGTGGTCACGACGGATACCGATACGCCTGTGTCAGTGGTGTCCGCGAAAGCATATCCCCCGACGACGTTGGCCGCCCAGATGTCGGGATCGCTCGCCTCGATGCGCCGCGCCTCCGTTTCCATTGGTTTCATCGGCGCGGCTGCCGTACCGGTGCCGGTCGGCGGCCACACGAGTGGTAAGGTCCGCGTGATCATGCGCGGGCGCACGCCCGTCCTGAGCGTGCGTGCGAGCAGCTCGGCCGAAACCGCTGCCATGTCGAAGGCATCGATGTGTGGGTTCTCGCGGTATCCGACGAGGCAGTCGGCATGACGCGCCATGGCAGTTGTAAAGGTCGCGTGCAGATCGAACACACCGAACAGTGGTACCTTGTCCAATCCTGGGAGCGCCCGGATACGGGCGAACAGGTCGCCTTCGGGATCTCGCGACCTGGTCGTGACCATAGCGCCATGCAGTGCCAGCCAGATGCCGTCGACGCCCTGCTGCATCGCGGCGCGAGCGCTTCTTTCGAATTCCAGCCAGAAGGCCTCGAAGATTGCGTGATCGAGCGTGCCCGACGGCATGGCGCCGATTTCGAGAAGCGGCACCACGGTCCACCTCTCTCGTGTCGCAACGGTCAGAAAGCCGTCGACCGTCGATCCGTCGCCGCGGCGCGCCAGGAGCTCCTCTCCACGTCGCACGCGTGTCGCGTCTGCACGGGTGATCTCGTCGAGGAACGTGTGTGTCTCGTGATAAAGCCCGGCCAGGAGGATACGCCTGCTCATGCGACGGCCCTCGCCGAGCGCAGCGCGAGTTCTCGCTCGGCTTCGGCGAGTCGCTTTACGAGCAGTCGGCCGACTTCGCTCCGCCGCCGGGCGCCCATGCGAGACAAAGGCCCGGCGACGCTGACGGCCGCCACCACCTCGCCGTCGCTGTTGCGAACAGGCGCCGCCACGCACGCCGCTCCGAGTTCATTCTCCTCGATTTCTGAAACGAACCCCGCGCGGCGGCACTCGCTGAGCAGCGTCTCGATCCCGGGTATGGAGACGCAGGTCTTCGCCGTCGGCGCCACGAGCGGTCCCAGCGTCAGGATCTTGTGCCTCACGCCGACCGGCAGATGAGCGAGCAAGGCCCGCCCGCAGGCGGTCGAATGGTAGGTCGCGCGCGTACCGGCATAGGACGACACACGTAGGCCCTGGCCGCCTTCGAGGCTTTCGACGATGACGATGTCGGTCGGGCACGGTAGCGCCAAGTTGACCGTTTCGCGCGTGTCCGCGCAGATTTGTATGAGGTAGGGGCGCATCAAGGCGACGATGTCCAGCTGCCGCTCGACAATTCGGCCATAGATCAGCGCATGGAGGCCGAGCCGATATCCCAGACGTCGGTCGCGTTCGACCAATCCGATGTCCGCAAGTGCGGTGACGAGGTTGAACGCAGTCGTTTTCAGCAGCCCGGTGCCCTCGGCGATCTCGCGCAGCGGAACATGCCGGCCATTTCCGGCCGCGAGCACATCCAGGATGGCTTTTGCGCGGCCGATCGACTGGATCCGGGATGCCTCCCCTGTCTCGCCGTTCGCGGGAAGTCTTGGTGTCATCTGACGAAGATGCCCGTCGTTCAACATTGTAAGATGCAGGACAGATCCTGATTGAAGCGCCAGTATTCTCTCGGTGGCCGATATTGGCAAGCGTTGCGATATGCTCACGAAATAGCCTGCATTGACAATGAGGCGGCGGGGTGCGGATACTTCGCTGCAGTCGTGTCGTCGTTCAACTATGTGCGACAATGATCAGCGTTGGGTCGATGGAAACCGTTTGATGCGGATGTTCGTGGCATCGCTGGCGACGGAAACGAACACGTTCTCGCCGTTGCCCGTCGACAGGAGCGCATTCGAGCGCGCGTTCTACGCGCCGCCCGGCACGCACCCGGCGACGCCGACCTTGTGTTCCGCGCCCGTCGTAGCTGCCCGTCGCCGAGCGAAGGTAGACGGGATCACGCTCATCGAAGGCACGTCGAGCTGGTCGGAGCCGGCGGGTCTTGTTTCACGTGGCGGCTACGAGAGCTTGCGTGACGAGATCCTCGGCCAGCTGCGCGCAGCGATGCCGGTCGATATCGCTCTGTTCGGCCTGCACGGAGCCATGGTCGCGGACGGCTACGACGACACGGAGGGCGACCTGCTGGCGCGGGTGCGCGAGATCGTCGGCCCGAGAGCCATCGTCGGGGCCGAATACGACATGCATTGTCACCTGACGGAGAAGCGCATCGCGGCAGCGGACATATCGATCCTGTTCAAGGAGTTTCCTCACACTGATTTCCTGGCCAGGGCCGAAGAGTTGGTCGACATCGCGGTCCGCGCGGCGCGCGGTGAGATACGGCCGGTATCGGCCTTGTTCGATTGCCGCACGCTCGATCATGCATTCATGACCAGTCATCCCAAGGGGCGGGCATTCGTCGATCGTATTCAGGCGCTGGAAGGAAAGGATGGTGTCCTTTCGATTTCGCTGGGGCACGGCTTTACGCCAGCTGATGTTCACGACGTCGGAAACAAGGTGCTGGTGCACACCGACGCCGATCCGGCGAAGGCCGAGGCGTTGGCCCAGGAGATCGGCCGCGAGTTCATCGCCTTCGGTCGCTCCGGCGTATCGCCCCATGTAAAGCCGGGCGAGGTTCTTGCCGTAGCGAACGAGGTCCAGGGCCGGCCCGTCGTGTTTGCGGATCGCTGGGACAATCCAGGCGGGGGTGTTCCTGGGGACGGTACGATCATGATCCAGGAGCTTCTCCGCCACCCGGAGGTGCCTTCGGCAGTAGGGGTGTTGTGGGATCCCATCGCCGTCGAGCTTTGCCGTGCGGCGGGTAGCGGTGCGAGACTTTGGCTGCGCATCGGCGGCAAGGCGACGCCGATCTCTGGTCAGTCCGTCGATGCGCACGTGGTGGTTCGCTCGGTCAGTGACGAACTCGTCATTCCATTCGAGCAGAGTCGCGTCTCGATGGGTCCGGCAGCCGCTGTGACCGTCGGCAACCTCGACATCGTGCTTGCGACCGGGCGCGCTCAGACCTTCAGCCCGGAGGCATTCACCGGCATGGGTGTCGACCTGGCGCAGAAAAAGATCGTGGTCGTCAAGTCTTCTAACCACTTCTACGCCGCGTTCTCTAAGGTCGCCGCAGCCATCCATCATCTCGACTGCGGTGGGCCATTTCCGCCCGATGTGCGCAAAATTCCCTTCACGAAGCTTCGTCGTCCCATCTCGCCGCTGGACCCGAAACCATGGCTCTAGGCCGTCTGCCATCGCCGAAAGCCGGGCGCAATCTGATCGACGCCCACATGCTCGACGCGACCGTCAAAGGAATACCCGCGCAGGCGGCGCCACTGCGTCTCGACGCTGTGGCGGACAGGCGCTGGAACCTTCTCCGGGGCGATCTGCCTTTGCCGGCGGCGGTCATTCGCAAGGCCCGGCTCGAGTCCAACAATGCCTGGATGAAAGGCTTCCTGGAACTGAACGGGCTGCACATCGCTCCCCACGGCAAGACTACGATGGCCCCTCAATTGTTCGCGATGCAGATGGAGGCCGGCGCCTGGGCAATCACGGTCGCCACCACCCAGCAGATGGCGGTGTGCCGAAAGTTCGGTATCCCGCGCGTAGTGATTGCCAACCAGCCGATGGGCCGACCCGCCGTAGATGCCTGCTTTGCCTCGCTCTCGGGAAGTGACGCCTTCGAACTCTATGCCCTGGCCGACTCCCTCGACGTCGTAGCCGCCTATGCCGAGGGCGCGGCACGGCAGGCGGACGCGAGGCCGCTTCGGTTGCTGGTCGAGATGGGTGTCGAGGGCGGGCGCACGGGGGTGCGCGATCGCGACGAGGCTCTCCGTGTCGCGCGCGCAATCGCGCAGACGCCAGGGCTGGAGCTGGCCGGGGTCGAATGCTTCGAGGGCATTCTCGGCGATGTTCCCGCCGTCGACAGATTGCTGGACGACGTCGTGGGGGTGGCGATCGCCGTTGCGAACGAAGGGCTCTTGACCGGGCAAGGTCCGATCGTCCTGAGCGCTGGCGGCAGCGCATTCTTCGACCGGGTGGGGGAGCGCTTTGCGGCGGCGAGCCTCGGCGGCCGATCTCTGATCAAGTTGATCCGCAGCGGCTGTTACCTGACGCACGATACGCTCGGGTATGCCGCCTCGCACGAACGCATCCTACGCGAGACCCGTCTGAAGCTGCCGCCGGGCCGGCTTGAGGCCGCTCTCGAGGTGTGGGCCTATGTGCAGTCGCGTCCGGAGCCGACGAAGGCGATCCTGACCATGGGCAAGCGCGACGTCAGTTACGACGGCCCACTGCCAACGCCGCTCTGCTGGTTTCGACCTGGCGTGATGGCAAAGCCGGAACCGATTCCCTTTGGTCATCAGGTCACCGGTCTCAACGATCAGCACTGCCACATGGCTGTGCCGCGCGAGAGCGGGCTAGCAGTCGGAGACATGGTCGGTTTTGGTATCGGTCATCCCTGCACCACGTTCGACAAGTGGCAACTGATGATGATCGTCGATGAGGACTACACCGTCGTCGACACCATTCGGACCTTTTTCTGAGGAGCGGCGGAATGCGCATCGCACTGATCCACATCTCCCAGGAGACCAACGACTTCAATCCGCGCTTGACGACGCTCGCGGATTTTCGGGCATTCGGCCTCTATGAGGGCGAAGAGGTGGTGCGCCGGGTTGGAACGATTGGTCAGATCGGTGGACATTATGAGGCGGTCAAGCGATCGGGTCTGCCTATCGAGACGGTCCCGGTCATTCGCGGCTTCGCGGTCGCCGGCGGCCGGATCGATACCAGCGCACGTGAGTTTTTCCTCGAACGCATCGAGAAGGGATTGGCGCGCGTCGGAAAGATCGACGGTCTCGCTCTGCAATTGCATGGAGCCTGCTCGGCCGAGGGCGTCGACGACGTTGAGGGCGAGCAGGCTGCACTTTGCCGCAAGATCCTCGGGCCTGGAATGCCGATCGTGCTCGGTCTCGACCATCACGCCAACGTCACGGATCTCATGGTGCGGTCTGTGGACGCCATTGTCGCTCATCGCACGCAGCCCCACGATCCCTTCGACACCGGCGTGCTCGGAACCTCGTTGTTGGTCCGCATGATCCGTGAGAAGCTGGCCCCAGTTACGGCATGGCGAAAGATCCCTCTCGTTTCACATCAGGAGCAATTCCTCACCAGACAGCCGCCGATGAAGACTTGGTTCGACCGCGCGCGCGCCATGGAAAAGGATCCGCGGGTTCTGCAGGCCTGCCCGTTCCCGATGCAGCCATGGCTCGACGTGGACAACGGTGGTTGGGCGGTGACGGTGACGACGATCGGAGATCGCGGGCTTGCGGAGAGCCTCGCCGACGAGCTGGCGGATCTGTGCTGGTCATTGCGCGACGCCTTCCAAGTCCGTGAGGCGGTGTCCGTGGACGACGCCGTTCGCATGGGCGATGCCGAGCCGAGGGGCGTGGTGGTGCTCAGCGACACCGGCGATACTGTTTTCGGCGGCTCGGCCGGCGACAGCAATGTAATCCTCGAGGCAGTATTGCGGCTGAAGCCCAAAGGGAGCGTCCTGATACCGTTGATCGGGCCCCAGGCGGTCGCGCGGATGATCGCCGCAGGCGAAGGCGCGAGGGTGACGGTGCCGCTCGGCGGCGAGATCGCCACGAAATTCTTCAAGCCGATCGAGGTGACGGGAACGGTTCGCAGAATCGGCGGTGGCGTCATCAAGGCGACGGACAACCATCAGTCCGAGTTCGACATGGGACGCGCTGTAGTTTTTGAGGCCGGTTCGGCCGTTGTGCTCGCGAGCGAGCTGCGTGGCATGGGCGGCAACTTGCCGGACATCTACCGCGCTTTCGGGGTGGAGCCGAAGGAGCACAAGATGGCCGTGCTCAAGACGGCGTCGAACTTTCAGTATTTCGCGCCGATAACGTCGCGGGTCATCCGAGCCGACACTCGCGGACCCGGCCAATCTGACGTCTTCACGCTGCCATGGACGCGCACGCCGCGACCGATCTATCCTCTCGAGCGGTTCACCGACAGAAATGTCGCCCGTTCGAGAGCGAAAGCCTGAGAGCCACTACGGGAGGTGACGATGACTTGGAAGCGCAGAAGCCTGCTTGGAGCCGCATGGGCGGCGGCACTCTTCGCTGGAGCAATGCCTCTGGCGCCTCAGGAGGCAAGCGCCCAGGGCGCGCGCATCCGCGTCGGCATTCTGGACGACATCGCGAATTTCGATCCACACCAGTTCTCGTTCGTCAACGCGGTGCTGATCAAGAACCTCTACGACAGCCTGCTCGAGTACACGCCAGACGGTAAAGTGCAACCGAGCCTGGCGACCGGCTACAAGATCGCCCCGGACAGCACCTCGGTCACGCTGACATTGCGCCAGGGCGTGAAGTTCCACTCGGGCAACGCCTTCAATGCGGAGGCGGTGGCCGCCAATCTGAAGAAGGCCGCCGATCCGAAGCTCGGCAAGAACGTGTTTCCGACGATGTCCTTCGTCAAGGACTGGACGGTCGTCGACGCCGATACGATCCGCATCGACTTCAAGGGGCCCGCGCCCGAGCGGCAGGTGACCGACCTGTTGCAGTTCATCACGATCATCGATCCTGCGGGCATCGAAACGGTTGAGCAGAAGCCCGCGGGCACCGGTGCCTACATGCTCGGGGAGCGCGTTGTCGGGCAGCGCATCAATCTCGTCGCCAATCCGAACTACTGGCGCCAAGGCGAGCCCGTGACCAAGGAAGCGCTGATCACCGTGTTCGCCCAGGATGCGGCAGCGACAGCGGCTCTGGAGTCGGGCTCCATTGATCTCGTCTACGGCAGCAACCCCCGGAGCGCCTCACGCCTCAAGGCGGCCGGGTATCAGCTCATCCAGGGGCCAGGCCCGCTGGTGCAAGTGTTCCGCATCAACACGACGCGCGGACCGTTCAAGAATGCCAAGTTCCGCCAGGCATTCAACCATTTGATGGATCGTGATGCGATCCTTCGTGCTGGTTACGCTGGCCTCGGCCAGGTCGTTGCGTTGCCTTGGGCGCCCGCCAGTCCCGCTTTCGACGCCTCTTACAATGCAACCTATGCCTTCAGTCTCGAGAAAGCACAGGCGCTCCTCAAGGAAAGCGGACTCTCGGCTGCCGACCAGAGCAATTGGAAGCTGCTGGTCAATGGCGGCGACCAGCCCTCGGTGCAGATCAGTCAGGTGGTGCAGAACTCGCTCGAACGGGCCGGCATCAAGATTCAACTCGACCTCAAGCAAGGCTCGGAGTTCGTCGATGCACTTCTCAAGGGAAACTTCGACGCGGTTTTCGGCGGCGTCGGCAACGTCCAGAAGTTTCCCGCACGCGTAACGACCAACAGCATCTATCGGACAGCCAACAACCCCGTCCTCGGCGAGCCGCATCCTCATCCCGAGTATGTCGCCGCGATCGATCGAGTGAACAAGACGTTCGGCACGGGACCGGAAGTGAAGGCTGCCTACGATGCCTTGAACAAGGTGCTCGTCGAGGTCGCGTTCGGCATTCCCACCAACACCTATGACGCCGGTCTCATCGTCGCCGGCAAGAGTCTGTCAGGTTTCACGCTCGACATGGACAACATGCTGATACTGCGGTCCATCAAGGCTCAATGACGCATGAAGGAGCCGCGCGCGACCTCGGGAATGGGCGAGCCTGTCGTGTCGGTGCGTGACCTCTCCGTCACGTTTACCGGAGCGGGCCGCCTCATCCCGGCCGTGCGCGGCATCTCGTTCGATGTCTACCCTGGCGAGGTTCTGGGCATCGTTGGGGAGTCGGGCTCCGGCAAGAGCGTCGCATGTCTCGCGATCGCGGGCCTCTTGCCTGATGATGCGCGGGTGACGGGATCGATCCGTCTCGGCGGGACGGAAGTGGTTTCGGCTGATGCCGAGACTCTTCGACTGATGCGGGGCCTCAACGTCGGCTTCGTGTTTCAGGATCCCACGACGACGCTCAATCCCGTGCTTCCGGTCGGCCGGCAGATCGTCGAGGGCCAGATGGCGTTGGGACGGATCCCTCCACGCGCTGCCCGGTCTCGCGCCATAACCGCCCTGCGCGAGGTCGAGATCGCGGCGCCCGAGACCCGCGTCGACCAGTACCCGCATCAGTTCTCCGGAGGCATGCGTCAGCGGGCGGTGATCGCCATGGCCATGGCTGGAGAGCCGAAACTGATCATAGCGGACGAGCCGACCACGGCACTCGACGTCACCGTCCAGGCGCAGGTTCTGGCATTGCTCGCCAAGCGCCAGGCGGCAACAGGGGCAGCGGCCATCTTGGTCACGCACGACCTCGGCGTGGTCGCGGAGGTGGCCCATCGCGTTGCTGTCATGTATGGCGGCCGAATCGTCGAAACCGGAAGCGTGGGCGACATCTTCGAGCGTCCACAACATCCCTATACGGCGGCACTTCTCAAGAGCGCGCCGCGGCTGGACGCGCAGGGCGACCGCCTCGATCCGATCCCCGGCCAGCCGCCGACGCCGGCGGCCCTGCCGGCGGGGTGCGCGTTCGAGCCGCGCTGCAGTGCGGCGGCCGGGCGCGAGAGGTGTATCGCAGAGGATCCGGTCATGCGCTCGCTCGGCGGCGGACGCGCCGTCGCCTGTCACTTCGCCGACGGATCGGCCGCGGCGCGCGTTGCGTCGGTTTCGACGGTCGGCGCGCGTCCCACCGCCGTTGTGGCGGGTGCGCCGCTGCTTGCAATCGAGGATCTGCGCGTGCACTTCCCCATCCGCAGCAAGGTGCTGCGGCGTACGATTGGCGCGGTGCGTGCGGTCGATGGTGTCAGCTTGACGCTGTCCGCGGGCGAGACTCTGGGCATCGTCGGAGAATCCGGCTGCGGCAAGACGACTGTCAGCCGCGCTGTCATGGGTCTTGTGCCCATTACCGGCGGGCGCGTCCGTTTCGACGGCCACACCATCAGTGGCATGTCCCGCGACGAACTGCGGCCGTATCGCCGCCAGATGCAGTACGTGTTTCAGGACCCGTTTGCATCCCTCAATCCAGTGCGCAGCGTGGGCGAAATCGTCGGGGAGCCGCTGCGCATCCACGGGCTTTACGATGAGATGGGGGGTGACGTTTGGATTCGACGGTTGTTCGAGATGGTCGGCTTGTCGCCATCTGTCGCCGGGCGCCTGCCCCGTGAGTTTTCCGGCGGGCAGAAACAGCGGATCGGCATCGCGCGGGCGCTCGCCTTGAAGCCGCGCATCCTCATTCTCGACGAACCCGTCGCCTCGCTCGACGTCTCCATTCAGGCCCAGGTGATCAATCTGCTGCAGGATCTGCAGCGTGAGCTTGGACTCGCCTACATGTTCGTCGCGCACGATCTCAGTGTGGTGAAGCACATTTGCGACCGCGTCGCGGTCATGTATCTCGGTCGGATCGTCGAAGAAGGTGCGAAGACAGCCATCTACGGCTCACCGATGCATCCCTACACGCAGGCTCTGCTGTCTGCGGTGCCAAGGCACGATGCAGCGGTACGTGGACACAGCAATCGGTTGATCCTCCAGGGCGAGATCCCGAGCCCCGCCAACCCACCGAGCGGCTGTCACTTTCATCCCCGATGCTTCCGCGCCAGCGCGCGCTGTAGTTCAGAGGCACCTGTCCTCGAGCCGCATCCCGGTGTCGCGAGCCGGCGCGCCTGCCACCATGCAGGGCCCTTTGTGGTGACGGGCTCCGGAGGCGCGCCATGAGAGCACGCCAGCAAATGCTGCGGCTACTCCGCGATCGTGCTGCGCAGGCAAGTCTGTTGTTTCTGGCCGTCGTCTCGATTGCGGCAGTTCTTGCAGGGTCTCTCGCCGTTGATCCTCTGCGTCAAGACGTGGCGCGCATGCTCGAAGGTCCCTCGCGTGATTTCTGGTTCGGCACCGACGAGCTCGGTCGCGACATCCTGGCCCGCGTCCTCTACGGCGCGCGCACGTCACTGCTGACTGCCGCCGGCGCCGTATCGATCGCGGCGCTCGTCGGCGTTCCGATCGGACTTGTCGCGGGCTTCTTCGGCGGTTGGCGTGACGCGCTGCTGATGCGCATCGTCGATCTCTTGCTGGCGCTGCCCGCAATCCTGCTGGCCATGGCTCTGATCGCCGTCCTCGGGCGAAGTCAGATGACCGCGCTTGTCTCTGTCGGCATGACGGGTGTTCCGGCGTTCGCGCGCGTCACGCGGGCCCAGGTGCTCTCGCTCAAGGGACGCGACTTCGTAACCGCCGTGGAGGCCTTCGGAGGCACCTCGGCCTATATCATGTTCCGCACCGTTCTGCCCAATGCATGGAGCCCGATCCTCGTGCAGTGCGTTGTGCTGTCCTCTGTCGCGATCCTGCTCGAGGCGGCGCTGTCGTTTCTCGGTGTCGGTATTCCGCCGCCCACGCCGAGCTGGGGCGAAATGCTGCGCGCCGGCAAGGATTACCTCTACGATGCGCCGACCTATGCCGTCCTGCCGGGCGTGGTGCTCACGCTGACGATCCTTGCGTTCGACACGTTGGGACGCGCGCTCAGCCGCGTGCTCGAGGACCAGCGTGGCGGCAACACCATCGACGGAGGCCGGTCATGATCGGCTTCATCGGCCGCCGTCTCGTCGAGTTGTTGCCGGTTGTTCTGATCGCCTCGATGGCGATCTTCGGGATGATATATGCAATTCCGGGCGGGCCGGTGGCCGGCATCGTCGGGGAGAATGCGACGCCTGAGCAGATTGCGGAGGTGACGCGTCGGCTCGGGCTCGATCGCTCGTTTGTGGTGCAGTACGCCGATTGGCTCGGCCGCGCGCTGGCAGGCGATCTCGGTCGCTCGTTGCACAGCCAGGAGCCAGTGATCAAGCTGATCGGACAGCGGCTCCCGGCGACGCTGCAGCTCGCTGTGGCGGCAACCGTGTTCGGTCTGTTGCTCGGCATTCCTGTCGCCGTAGCGAGCGCTTTGCGCCCGGGTTCTCTGCTGGACCGTTGGCTGAGCGGCTGGAGCGCTCTCGCCCTTGGGATACCGACCTTCTGGTTCGGCATTCTCGTTATCCTGCTGTTCGCAGTCACCTTGCGCTGGCTGCCTTCGGCATCGACGTATGTACCCTTCTGGCAGAGCCCGTTGGAAATGCTGCGCAACACGCTCCTTCCGGCGATGACGCTGGGTCTGTACGTCTCAGGCATCTTCGCACGCTTCCTGCGCGCGTCGCTGGTTGCTGAACTCAAGTCCGACTACGTCCGCACCGCACGCGCGAAGGGCTTGAAGGAACGCGCCATCATCGTGCGCCACGTCATGCGCAACGCCCTGCTTCCCTTCATCACCATTGTTGGAATCATGCTGGCGGGATTCGTCGGCGGCGCGGTCGTGACCGAAAGCGTGTTCACCTACCCAGGACTTGGCCGCCTTCTGGTCGGGGCCATCGGCACGCGCGACTATCCCGTCATTCAGGGTTGCATCCTCGTCATCCTGATCGGCTACATCGCGGTCAATCTCGCAGTTGATGTACTCTACGCCTACATCGATCCGCGTATCGATCTTGCATGAAGGAGGCGTTGTGGCGATAGCGTCTACACCCTCGGCACTCTTCGACCTGACCGGTCGCGTCGCGCTCGTGACGGGTGGTACGCGAGGGTTGGGCGCGCTGTTCGTTCGGGCTCTCGCAGCGGCTGGGGCGCATGTTGTGATCAACGGCCGAAAGCAGGCTGCCATCGACACAAGCTGCGCCGCGCTTCTCAACGAGGGCCTGACTGTGAGCGGCGCGGCCTTCGATGTGACGGACGCTGCTGCTTCCGTTGCGGGAATCGCCGAAGTGGCGCGCCGACATGGCCGGCTGGACATTCTCGTCAACAATGCCGCGATCACCGTGCGCAAGCCGCTGACCGAAATCACCGACAAGGAGTGGCACGAGGTCCAAGACGCTAACCTCGGCGCCTGCTGGCGACTTTCGCGCGAGGCGGCACGCGTGATGATGCCGGCACGCTTCGGACGGATCATAATGATCTCGTCTATCAATGCCGTGATCGCGCGGCCGACCATCTCGCCCTACGTGTCGGCCAAGGCGGGCCTGGAAGGTCTGACGCGTGCGCTTGCAGTCGAGCTGGCGCCGCACGGCATCACCGCGAACGCGCTCGCGCCGGGATACTTCCTGACCGAGGGGAATGCCGCGACGCGGAAGGCCGATCCGAGCTTCGAGAGCCGGATCGCCGCGCGCATTCCGGCGGGCCGCTGGGGCCGTCCAGATGAGCTCGCCGCTGCCATCGTTTATCTTGCCTCGCCCCATGCAGCGTTCACAAATGGCACCGTGCTCACCGTCGACGGTGCCATGACCGCCGCCATTTGAGGTCTTATCAACCGGAGACGGCAATGTCCCTTACCGCTCGACAAGTCGCCGATTATCGCCGCGACGGCTACCTGGTAGTCGAGAATGTGCTGTCGCCCGAGGAAATCGCGGACCTTCGCCGCGTGACGGATGCCCTGATCGAGAATGCGCGAACGGCAACAGCGCACACGGCAGTCTACGATCTCGAACCGTCACATACACCGCAGGAGCCGCGCGTTCGGCGTATCAAGAAGCCGCACATCGTCGATCCCGTGTTCGATCGTACCATGCGCCACCCGCGGATCGTTGCGATCCTGCGCGACCTCCTGGGCCCCGCCGTGCGCTGGGACGAATCGAAGTTGAACATGAAGTCACCGGGTTTCGGTTCGGCGGTCGAGTGGCACCAGGATTGGGCGTTCTATCCGCAGACCAACGACGACCTTTGCGCCGTCGGTGTCATGATGGACGACTGCGCGATGGAGAACGGACCGCTACTGATAATCCCGGGCAGCCACAAGGGTCCGGTTTACGATCATCACGTCGATGGTCACTTCGCCGGTGCGATGGACCCCGCCAAGTGTGACATTGATTTCTCGACGGCCGTGCCGTGCCTCGGTAAGGCCGGCAGCATCTCGATCCATCACGTGCGCGCGATCCACGGTTCGGCGGTCAATACGTCGAACCGGCCGCGCCGACTACTGCTCTATCAATACTGCTCGGCGGACGCGTGGCCGCTCGCCAACCAACCGGCCGACTGGAACGAGTTCAAGTCGCGCCTTCTGTGCGGAAACCCTGATTTCATCGTGCCGCGGCTCGAGAGCATCCCAGTGCGACTTCCGCTGCCGCCGCCGAAGCGGACCGGGTCGATCTACGAGACGCAGCTCGAACTGCGAAACAGCTACTTCGGAAGCGCCGAGAAGCCACGCACGGCCGCGCAGATGTGAGTGGATGGTGCGTGCCGGAACGGAGGACGTAATGATCCGACTTGCGATGGTCTCTCGTCCGCTGGACGACGCCGACATGCGCCTCGCCGCGCAGATGGGCATGACCGACGTCGTAACTACGATGCCAGGCATCACCATGGCGCCGGAGAGGGTCCAGGGTCCCGCGTGGACGTATCTGGACCTTCTGCATCTGCGCAAGCGAGTCGAGGCGGCCGGGCTCGAGCTGTCGGTCATCGAGGGCTATCAGCTCTCTGATCGCATCACGCTGGGGCAGCCCGGTCGTGACGACGACATCGATAGGGTTTGCGAAACGATCGCCAACATGGGGCGCGTCGGGATACCGATCTACTGCTACAATTTCATGGCGGTATTCAATTGGCTGCGAACGGACACCGCCGTGCGTGGTCGCGGTGGTGCACTGGTCACGCGGTTCGACAGTGCCGATCTGGCAGCTGCACCGCTCACTTATGCAGGTGAGACGAGTGACGAGCAGATGTGGGACAATTTTCGATACTTCCTGCATCGGGTACTGCCCGTGGCCGAGGCGGCGAACGTGAAACTCGCGCTGCATCCGGACGATCCGCCCATGTCGCCTGTTCGCGGGCTTGCGCGCATCATGCGGTCCATGTCGGCCTTCGAGCGCGTGATCGCCATGGCGGATAGTCCATCCAATGGAATTACCTTCTGCCAGGGGAACTTTGCCGCGATGGGCGATGTCGACGTGCCCAACGCAATCCGCCGGTTTGGCGCGCGCAGGAAGATCTTCTTCTCGCACTTCCGAGACGTCCGGGGCAGCGTTCCCGCATTCGAGGAGACCTTTCACGACGAAGGTAAGACCGACATGGCGGCCTGTATCCGCGCATACATCGACATCGGCTATGACGGCCCAATGAGGCCGGATCATGCGCCGACGATGGAAGGGGAGGCCAATAATCAACCCGGTTACATGATGCGCGGCCAGATCTTCGCGATCGGCTATATGAAAGGCCTGATTGACGCCATCTCGGGCCGACCCGTCTAGATGACGAGCCGGATCGCTCTTGCGGCACCAAATTCCGTGCGAAGCGCGTCGCGTCGTCACCCACTTCGCGGGGATGGCACTGCTGGCGGCGCCACGCCCACGAGCCGGAAAGGCCCGCCGTTGCGAGTAATCCGTCTCATCGATCGCCCAGATCGCGGCGCCAGTCCTCCTAGCTCTGGGCGTCAGAAGTCATTTCTGAGCATCTCCTTCAAAGTCGCATTGTCCATGACATCCTCGGCGAGCAGCTCCTTCAGCTTGCGGTTCTTCTTCTCCCGCGCCTTCAGGCGCTCGGCATCGGAAATCTCCATGCCGCCGGACTCTGCCGTCCGTCCCGAATCG
Organism: uncultured Hyphomicrobiaceae bacterium; assembly: GCA_964389095.1. GTDB lineage: Bacteria > Pseudomonadota > Alphaproteobacteria > Rhizobiales > Hyphomicrobiaceae > JABFRJ01. The sequence goes on along the minus strand of CAYMEB010000005.1, from coordinate 36,072 downwards.
GTCTGAGGCCGAGGTCGCACCAGCATCGGCCGCCCATGGTCGGCCTTGCACGCTCATTGCGGTGCATTACTTGGCTTAGGCCATTCGACCTCGAACCGCGTGCCCCGCCGGATCACTGGGTCTGAATGCACCGTGATCCTCCCGCCGACGCTTTCGACGGCTCGCCGCACGAGCGCGAGACCAATGCCAGTGCTTTCGAGATCGGCATCAAGGCTCAACTTCCTGAATGGAAGGAAGATGTCATCCTGAGCATCGCGCGGAATGCCGGGCCCGTCGTCAGTGATATCGATAATCCAGCGGTTCCCGGCATCGCGCATTGAAAACTCGACGCGTCCGGTCTTCCTGTCGTGGTGCTTGATACCGTTGGCGACGAGGTTCCTCACGACGAGTTCGAAGGGTACGCGGAGGACTTTGATGCGCGGTAGGACCCCAATGGGGGCAAGTGTGATGCCGGAACGGGCGGCGTGGCTTTCGATCAGACCGAAAACCAAGTGAGAGACATCGAGCAGTTCGGGCTCGTGGAACTCTCGGCCGATCCGCGAGTACTCCAACAGGTCGAGGAGCATTGCAGACATGCGTCGTGCCTGGCCCTGGATTGCGTGACAGCGCGTGCGGGCATTGTCGAGATCTGCGCCACCGGTCGGCAACTCGTCTGCCAATGCTCCGGCGAGATAGCGGATCGTGCGCATCGGCTCCTTGAGGTCATGGGAGATGATGTGCACGAACTCTTCGAGTTGTTGGTTCAGCTGTCCCAGGGCTGCATCGGCGATCCTGCGCTTTCTCATCTCGTCTTCGAGCGCTCCGCTCCTGACGTCGCCCTCCGCAACGCGCGACAAGACAACGATGTAGCGCTCGATCGGCCCGGACCAATGGACCGTGATCCTCAACCGGGGTGATTGCGGAGCGTCGTTGCCGTTCGTTACGTTGGACAGATGGAGTACTTCGCCGGAAGACGTTCGAAGCGCCTGTAGCCGCTCATCTTGGCCGTACAGGGCCAGCAGGCTGTCGCCAACCGGGGAACCGACGACGATTGGTTCAGCCAAAACTCCCAATCGACGCCGGACGATCAGTTCAGAATCCAGCCAAGCTGCGCCGATCGATGCCGAACGCACACTGAGCTCTATCAATTCCGAGAGCTCATCGGCCGACGGTATCTCGGTGTCAACTCGCACGTCTCAGCATCGATCCTGCAAGCAATTCGAAAGATGACCTGACTTGTTGGCCGGATTTCGCGCTAGCCAGAGCGACCGGGCGTCCACTGGCATGGAAGGCCGATGGAACCACCGGGGCAGAGGCGAGGTCCGATTTGTTCACCACGAGCACGACGTCGCGGCCAGGACGGGCGGTTTCGAAGTCGTGGGCCAGTTGCAACGCCGAGGCGTGGGTATCTGGACGCATCAGATCGCAGACCACGAGCGCACCTTCGGTGCCGGCCATATAGAGGTCGGAGCGGATTACTCCCGCGCCGACACTGCCGTCAGTGTCCCAGATCATCAGTTCGACGTCTCGGCCCGGGTCGGAGAACCGATAGGTATAAATGTCGAAGCCGAGCGTTCCCGAGTAGGTGCCGTCGAACTTGTCGTGCACCAGTCTTCTGACCAGGGAGGTCTTGCCCACTCCGATCTCGCCCAGCAGCATGATCTTGAAGCGCTTCGTCATCGTCCACCGGCCTCGCCGGTGAACGCCAGCTCGAATTCTACCCGGCGGCTCGGGCTACCCGCGCCGACTTCGCGGCTGATCTCCAGCCCACTCGGGCGTCCGAGAGCGATCATGCGGTCGCGGGAGATGCCGCGCTCTTGCAGCGTTGCCGCGACGCGTTCTGCACGTGCGGTCGCAAGGCCGCTGTTGAGAGCCTGTGTTCCCTTCTCGTCCGTATAGCCGACGATGCGCACCACGGCGCCCGACCGCCGGATGAGTTCGGCAAGTTCATCGAGCTGCTTTGCAGCCAGATTGTCGTCGCGGAATTCGGTGCCGTTGCCAAAGAAGATCGCATTGTCCCGAATCCAATCAGCGAGGATCGACCGGGAGCTTGCGGGGGCGGGCGCACGCATGGCGTCCAGCCGTGCATTGAGAGCTGCTGAATGACGGTGCATGCCGGAGAGAGCCGTCACAGAAGCAGCGATCCTTTCGGAGGATGCGGAAATCTCCTCGGAAATGGCCGTTGCGTCGCCCGCATCGGACCGGCGGGCCGGCGGCTCAACCATGGCTCCGGCGACGAGGGCCCGAACAAGCGCTTCGATATTGCTCAACCTGTTTGCGAGCTCGACAAGATGTTGACGGTATTCCCCGGGGTTGCGCGCGGTAAGAGGCCGCATCCCGTCGATTGCCTGCAGCGTCATCCTGGCCTCGGCCGTCGCCGCGGTAAACTGAGCCGAGGACGTCGGGCCCGATTTCTCGAATGCACCGCCGACTTCCAAGCGCGGTAGCGCGGCGGAAAGATCATTCAATCGCGAAGCTGCACGGACGATCGCCCTTTCCGCGGCAGTGGCGGAGAGACGCAACTCGATGCTCTCCAGTTGCCGGCGAAGCGCATCGCTCGAAACACCCGTTGGGCCGGTCGGCAAGACGGTCAAATGGTCGACCGGTTCCGCATCCGAGATTTCCGTTCGCAGTCTGCCGAGAAATTCCGACCGCACTCCTTCGCTGGGAACGAGGCCGAAAAGCTCGTAACCGCGCCCCCCTCGCTTCACTCGGATGTCGATCGGGTACCCGCTGAGTTCGGGCAGTGAGCCAAGCACGGCTTTCACGGCAATCCCCGTGCGGGTCTCCCGCCAGCTGTTCCACGTTCCCCAGGCCAACCAGGCGATCAGCGGAAGCAAAAGTGCTGCGACGAGTACGTAGAGCCGGGAAGGACCCGTTGACGCGCCGGAGTCGGCCCTGGCGACTTGATCGGAGAGAGAAGTCCGGACCTCGTTCAAGCGGCTTTCGAGGGATTCGGCGATCCGAGCCATCACCTCGCTGTTTCGGTCATTTGGACTCGACTTGGCACCATCGGGCCTTGAGAGCGCGTCACGATAGGCATCGAGCGCTTCGAGGAAAGTCGCATCGATCGCCTGCTCGACGGCCGCGGGTGCGGACCCCGCTATTCGGGCGGCGAGGATATAGGCCTGCGATGCGCGCAAGACGATCCGCTCGCCTGCAAGGTCGAGGGTCCTGAGGGATCTGTGCGATTCGCTGAATGCCTCCTCCGCGAAGCTCGAAATTCCGGAGATGTAGCCGGCGATGAGAGCATCCCGGTTGGAGCCTCTCTGGCCGCTCGTCGGCGCGGAATCCGTCTGCGCTTTTTCCCAGTGCGCAACCAGAACGCCCGACCCGCGCTGAATCAGGAAAAGTTCCTCGACCGCCAGCTTCTGACTTTCGGAAAGCGCATACTCGGCCAACGAAAGTCCTCGTGACTTGGCCTCCCTTTCGAGTTGGCTGGGCGTTCTACCTCCGAGGCGACGGTTGATGTCAGCCATCAAGTCGGTAATCGCGGCCGACACATACTGCTTAACCAGCTTGCCGGTGAGGGGGTAGAGCGCGTCCACCATCTCTGCTTCGCTGTTCTTGAGCTCGCTCTTGATGGTCTTGACGACGAGGGGGGCAACCGCGCGGCTCAGTTGGTCGTGTCGCGCAACCTCCGCCTCCCGGAGGGCGCCATCGATGATACCGGCCACCGAGTGAAGCAGCCGCTCTTCGCTTCCGGCGCGCTCGAATACGACATCGACCCGCTTCGAAAGCTCCTCGTGCCGAGATGCGCTGCCGGCCGCCACCGCGTCGATCCGGCGGCCGATGTCATCCAGGCGTCGGGCCTCGCTGTCGAACAGCAGCTCCTTCAGTTTAGAGACGTTCTGCGACATGCGCAGGCCTACTCCCTCACCCCTGTGCTCGTTCAGGGCTTGCCGATGCGGCGAATATCTTTGCTCAAGGTCTCGACCGATTGGGCGAGTTGATCGAAGGTCGATCGCCGGTCGCTGTCGACCTCCCCGGCGAGGGCGGCTATGCGGGCTTCGATCGCGTCCAGGCGGGCTTCGATGCGGCCGAGCCGCGCCTTGGTGTCCCCCAGAAGGAGATCCCGTATCTGCTCCATCTGCTCGTCCGGCGCATCCTTTCCGCCGGTGAGGCCGACCCTAGCGATTTCATTGCCCTGGCCAGAACTCATGCCGTTCACTCACTCTCGTTTCCCAGTGCGGGGCCGGTAAACCAGATAGACCGAAAAACAGTTCTAGTTCAATGTCGACGACGACCCGCGCAGCGCGGACGTCGCCGGTATGGCCGACTTGAATGTGTGGGTGCCGCGAGGCCAATATGTCGCTCTACCGGCACTGCCCAGTGTCGCCCCAGAAGCCTCAGAGAGTGCACACATGATCCTTGATGCCGACTGCGCGCGCGTCCACGAACTCTATCGATTGTCGGGCCGCCCTCCCCTGGAGACGCAGTCTCCGGCCGAGGCTCGGGAAGCCATGCTGCGCGCTCGTGCAATCCTGCAGCCTGATGCCCCCCAGGTGGGGGAGGTCCGCGACATTGTGGCCGCAGGGCCGGCTGGCCCGATTCCGCTTCGGATTTATCGGCCGGCAGGCGAGACTCGGAAGAGACTGCCGGGTCTGATCTATTTCCACGGCGGTGGCTGGGTGATCGGTGATCTCGACAGCCACGACACACTGTGCCGCGAGTTGTGTGAGAAAGCCCGCATTGCGGTGGTTTCGGTACACTATCGGCTGGCGCCCGAGCATCGATTTCCCGCTGCGGTCGACGATGCGATTGCGGCAACCGCGGACATCTGCAGCAGGGCAGAAGAGTTACAGCTTGATCCGGAGCGGATCGCCGTCGGTGGCGATAGTGCGGGCGGAAATCTGGCTGCGGTTGTCTGCATCGGAGCAAGGAACAGCGGCCGGCCACGGCTTGCCTTCCAACTGCTGATCTATCCGGCCGTGGATGCGACATTCAGCATGGAGTCTCACCAGACGCGGGGTGAGGTCCTGCCGCTGACGCGAGGCGCGATAACCTGGTTCAAGGATCATTACCTCGGGGCCGACACCAAGAATCTGCGGGATTGGCGCGTATCGCCCATGTTCGCCGAGACCCTCGCGGGTCTTCCTCCCGCCTACGTGCTGACGGCAGGGTTCGATGTGCTCTGCGACGAAGGCCTCGAGTATGCACGAAGATTGGCGAGCGCCGGCGTGAGCGTTCGGACCCTGCATATGCCGGGGATGATCCATGGCTTCATCACCATGGGAAGGATCGTCGCTGGAGCAAACGAGGCCGTAGCCGAGTGTGCCCGGGCACTCGAGAGGCAACTGCGGCCCTGAAGGGCTGGGTCATCCAAGGTCGAGGGCGGCCGCAACAAAACGGGCGGCCGGTGGGCCGCCCGCTCTCAGGGAAGGTACTGTGAATGGGAGCTGCGATCAGTTGGGCAGCGCCGGCAGAACGCCGGTGACCGATTTCCAGCCGCCATCCTTGACCTGATCGATCATGACCGACTCCGGATCGATATGGCCGTTCTTGAAGGTCTTGGTCCCGTAGAAGATCATGTGATTGGATGAGGTCTTGTCCAGCGCCGCCTTGAGCGAGTCGGTGGTCAGGCCCTTGCCTGCGGCCTCGAGCGCCCGGACGAACCAGTCGGTATAGGCGTACGCGAGCATGCCGTTCTCGTCAGCGTCCAGGTTGAAACGCTTCTTGTAGTCGGCCATCCAGGCCTTTGCCGCTTCCGGTTCCTGGCCCGCCGAATAGATGTTCCAGGCACCGATTCCGTAAAGGCCTTCGACCGCCTGCTTGCCGAGTTGAGCGACGATCATGGTGCGGCCAGGGTTGGCCGTGAGAACCTTGACGTCGGTCCAGCCAATCTTCTTGACCTCAGCCATCACGCCCACGGTCTCGCGCGTGATCGTAGCGATCATGATCAGATCGACACCGGCTGCCTTCATGCGCGCGACCTGCGAAGAAAAGTCGATATCGCCCGCTTTGTAGCCGGCCTCGGCAGCCAGCGTCATGCCTTTGGCCTTCATGGCCAGCGCCACCCCGCCGCGCACGAGGTCACCGAACGGCCCTTCCTGGTAGATGAAGCCGACTTTCTTGGCCTTGAACTCGTCAATGGCCCAGGCGAGGCCAGGGCCGACCGTCGTATCGTAGTCGGGTGTGGTCGTGTACAGCAGCGGGCTATTGCCCGAAATCTTACGCAGAACTGCGGATGCGCCCCAGGGCGAGAAGTAGATGACTTTGGCGTCGACGGCACGCTTGACCACGGCTGCATTCGGACCGGATCCGAACGCATTGACGATGGCAAAAGCCTTGTCAGAGTTGATCAATTTGTCGACGGCGCGGACGGCCAGCTGAGGCTGGCTTCCGTTGTCCTCGATGATCAGCTTGATCTTGCGTCCGTGGACGCCACCGGCTTCGTTGACCTGGTCGAAGCGCATCTGCATGCCGTTGCGGATCTGAGGCATGCCGGCGGCTACGGGGCCCGACAGGTCGAGGTGGGTTCCGATCACGATCTCCGTGTCGGTGACTTGAGCACTCGCGCCGCCGGCGATTGCCAGCGACGCCAGGGCAGCAATCGTACCCATGATCCAGGGTCTTCTCATGCGCCTTCCTCCTCTTTCGATATTTTTTTCCAGCACCAGCCGGGCGCGCCACCGCGATGGCAGCCGCAGCTCGTCGCCGAGCGTAGGACGAGTGGGTCTAGTAAGGCAACTGAATTGGCGCCAGCCCGGTCGCTGGGTGCCGCCGGGGACCTACTCGAGTGCGGTCACCTTGAAGCCAGCCTCGGTCAGGAGAGCCACCATCCCCGCCTCTCCGGGGATGTGCTCTGCTCCGATCGCGACGAATACGCCGCCCTGGTGAAGGTGACCGACGACCCTGTCGCGCATCCGCCGCGTCCTCACATGGATCTGGGCATTGAGAAACGCTTGGATGGCCTCGTCGTCCGCGCCGCTCTTGCGCAAAAGTGCAACGCGCAATGGCGTGATCGCACCCAGATCGCGCGAAAGATACAGCTGCACCAGCGTCTCGCCGAGGTCGTTCTGCTGCGCGGACAGTTTCATCGTGGCCTTGAGCATCGATAGCTGTTGTGCGTCCGGCAATGCAGCGAGCAACTGCAGCTGTTGCTCAGTCGTTTCGAGGCCGATGGCGCCAATGCCGTGATCCTCGCCGATCCGTGCAATCTCCCTATCGAGCGTCGCCTTGCCGGCCATGGCCCGCTGGTACTCGCATTCGGACGTCGACAGCATGAGACTGGCGACCCAAGGCCGGATACGGGCGCTGAAGGACGTGTCGAACCCGACGCGCTTGAGGTTGCGCTGGATCATCGGAGAATTCGAGCCGGGTACGAGCTTGTCCAAGCGATCTCCCTCGGGCAGGGCGGTGTGTTCGCCGAGAGTGGTCAGGGCCTCGAAGAGGCGGCCCGCCGAACTGTCCTCGGTCGCCAGGGCGACGCGCCGCGAGGCGGACAAGGCTTGCTTCACACCCTGGGGTAGCACCAGCAGCCGGGTGTCCGAAGAGGGCAGCGTCGCGAAGAGATAGGAAGGAGCATGGTTGGGCGTGTCCTCGTTCACGACGCGCCAAAGCACGGCCTTTCCGGCTCCGGACGCATCGGCATCGGCTCGAATGGCCTTTGCCGCTTCAGCATCCGACTTGGTCAGCTCGGTCAGCAAGTTGCGGCCGCGGCAGCTGTCCTGCTGTGCCAGCGCTGGAGAAACGCCGGCAATTGCGGCAATGGCGAAAAGAGTCGACGCAAGTCTCAACCGTGCCATCGTACTCGACCTTTCATTAACTCGCGCGTGGATGGGTGGCTTTGAATACGTTCAGCAGGCGCTCCCGATCGACCTCGGTGTAGACCTGGGTTGTTGAGAGGTTCGAATGGCCCAGCAGTTCCTGAATCTGACGCAAATCGGCTCCCGCCGAGAGCAGGTGGGTGGCGAATGAATGGCGCAGCGCATGCGGGGTCGCGGTCTGAGGCAGCGCCAGTTCGTTACGCAGGCGCTCCATGGCAAGCTGCACGACGCGCGGCGAGAGCGGGCCGCCCTTCTCGCCGCGAAAAATCGGCTCGCTGTCGGCGAGAGGAAACGGGCACAAGGCGACATACCGTTCGATCGCGCGCTGGATGACGGGGAGGACCGGGACCAGCCGTTCCTTGCCGCCCTTGCCTACGATGCAGATGACTTCCCGGCCGGGGCCAGGCATATCCCGCGGCCCGAGCGCAAGGGCCTCCGAGATCCGCAGGCCGGCGCCGTACAGGAGCAGCAGAACCGCGATGTCCCTGGCGCCTACCCATTCGACATCCCTCGCTCCCGCCAGTTCGAGCACGGCTTTTGCCGCATCGGGTGAAATTGGCTTGGGGACACCGTGAGGAAGTCTTGGGCTCGCGACGAATCGTATCGATGCGCCGGTCGATTGCGAATTGAGTTCGAGCCAACGGAACAGCACTCTGACAGCCGAAAGTGACCGGGCGATGGAGCGACCCGTAACGCCGGAGCCACGGCGATGCGCAAGAAAGCTCCGCAGATCGCGAACGCCGATCCCCGCCAGATCCTGGACGGTCGTAGGCCATCCATTGCGCCAAGCCAGCCACGACACGAGTTGACGGATGTCGCGCTCGTAGGCGGTCAATGTCGCCGGCGCGAGGCCGCGCTGATGCGCCAGCCACTGCTGCCACTCTGCCAGAAGTTCGCGCAGGTCGGCTGATGCGGCGAGGTCCCCAAAGGCAGCAGTGCCGCTGTCGTCCACATCGACAGCCGGTGCTGGCAAGCGTGTCTGTCGAAGCCCGGGTGACATCCTGGCGCGACTCTGCGCGCCGATCGTTACCGAATGGTTAACGATGCCACTCCGCTCAGCGCACCTGGAGACGGAAGCCTTTTGTTTCGGGTGGATCGGCGCAGGCCGACCGGGCCAGTTGCAGATAAAGAGCGGCGAACAAGACCCAATTCATGTTGTTCCGGGCCAGGATGGTGGCTTCCGAAAAATTCTGGAGCAGATACATCGCGGAGAATGCCATCGCGAGGAGACCGACCTGGTTTCGAGGGTCTCGCAGGACGGAAGCGGCCGCACGCCAGAGGAAGACCGAGAACAGGAGCGCGAATACTCCGACGCCCACAGCGCCCAATCCGAGCCAGAGCTCTATGATGCCATTGTGGGCGTAGTGAGGTTTGAAGAAGAGGCGCGCCTCGATCACGCGGACCGCATGGAATGCGTCACCCCAGAAGGCCTCGTACCCATAGCCAAGCCACCAGCGCTCGGAGATGAAGCCAGCGAGGAGAGTCCACAACGGCACGCGTGAGGATATGGTCGCATCTTTGCCGAGCATGCCCAGCAGATCGAACAGATCATGAATTGTCAGAGTGAAGGCGCCGTAGATGCCTCCCGCAACCAGGAAGAGCAGCGCGGGAAATGCGAAGTCGGATGCGATTCGCGACAAAGGGCGCGCGCCCAAGACCAGCAGGGATGTCGCAACGCAGACGACTTGAGCGGAAAGTGAGCGCGAGCCCGCCAGCAGCACCAGGTTTCCCAGGAGTCCAGCACCAGCGAGCATTCGGAAGCCGCCGGGATTGGCAAGCCATGCAACCAGGCAGACGACGGTCCCCAGGGCGGTCATCTGACCCATGGCGTTCTTGTGAAGATGAGCGCCGGACCAGGTCCCGGCCCAGCCCTCGCCATGCATCACTCCGACGGATGGTACGAAGAGTATGAGGAACAGGCTGGTGGCCGCGGCCATGCTGCACGCGACGGCGAGCAGGCGCAGGACCGCATCGCCGCGTCGCTGCAGGCCGAGGTGAATGGCCAAGAGCGAGCTGCCTGCGAGCGCGATACCGCGCTGCAGGGATTCCTGCGGCTCGACCGACCAGAGCGTCGATGCCATGGGCAGCAGGATCAGCAGGAGCAGCATTGGCGCGAGAAGCGCCTCCCGCAACGGATGCGCATGCGCGCTGGCTAGCACGGTCGCCAGAACCGCCCCGTAGATCGCGAAGTGAAGCAGGCGGAACGCAGCAGAAACGCCCTCGGTCCCGGGAAAGAGGATCCTCAGCAACTCGGTCCAGTAGGTCAGAATTGCCAAGACCACCACGACATCGGGAAGGCCGACGCCAGGGAGCGTCGTGCGGAGCGCGGTCGGAGTTGGTGATCCACCTAACGATGTGCGGGGCGGCAACGTCATGGACGATGAGCGATCACAAATCGTGCCAGAGCCCCACTGCGATTCTCAGGGGCTGCGGGTGCTTGTTGACGGTCCTGGACCGGCACGTGCCGTGCAGGAGCGTCGGGAGGCTGTAGATCGGCCGATCGAACCAGGCGCAAATGGAAAAGGTCACATGGCTGACGTGGCGTCGACCCGCCGACAAGTACTTGCAGGAGCATTGGCCGGTGTGGGTTCCCTCATGGCGCCACCAGTGTCGGCGGCGCAGCGCATCCCGATCGGTGCGGCCTGCAATCACTACGTACTTTCCACGGACCCGGAGTATCGTGCCGCGCTGGCACGAACCGTGGACGTCATTGTCGCGGAAGGCGCAATGAAATGGGACGCTCTACGTCCGTCACGCGAGGCTTTCGAGTTTGCCCACGCCGACGCGACTGCCCGGTTCGCTCGCAGCGCCGGTCTCGCATTGCGGGGCCATACGCTGGTCTGGTGCGTGCCGGCGCCGCAATGGCTCCAGTCGATTTCCTCATCCGGCGAGGCCGAGCGCGAAATGAGGCGGCACATCGAGCGTGTCGTGCCGAGGTACGCGAACCAGATCCGCAGCTGGGATGTGGTCAATGAGCCGATTGCCGAGAAGCCTGCCGACGCCAGAGACTTGAGGCAGGGCGTCTGGCAGAAGTGGCTGGGGGAGCGATACATCGATGTGGCTTTCCGCGCTGCCAAAGAGGCCGAACCCGGAATGCAGCGGGTGCTCAACGAGTACGGCATCGAGGCGGCGAGGCCTCAGGACCGGAAGAAGCGCGAAGCATTTCTAAGGTTGATCCGGGACCTGTTGAACCGAGGCGCCCCCGTCACGGCAATCGGGATTCAGGGTCACCTTCAGGGTGACATCGAGATCGACGCAGACGGGCTGTCGCGGTTCTGCGAAGAGATCCGACGGATGGGGCTCGATCTGCTGATCACGGAGCTGGACGTTATCGACTACGCGCTCCCGGGGCCAGTCGAGGAGCGCGATGCGTCCGTCGCGGCCAAAGCCGATCGCTTCCTTTCGGCGGTGTTTGCCGGTCATTGCCCATCGCTCATCTGCACTTGGGGACTGACGGATCGCTACACCTGGGTTCCCACCTACTACAAGCGGACGGACGGAAGGCCCAACCGCCCCCTGCCCTTCGACAGCGAGCTGAAACCTAAACCGCTCTGGTCCGTGATCCAGCGCTTCTCTTCGGCGACGTGATCCGATGCTCCTTCGCCATTCCGCCCTCTATTTTCTTGCCAACGCGGTGACAGCCCTCGTCGGGTTCGCTTCGGTCTATGTCTTCACGCGACTGATGTCGCCCGACGCCTACGGCATCGTGGTTGGAGCGATGGCGGTCGGCACCGTGTTCGCCACGCTGCTGTTTTCCTGGTTGCGCCATGCCGTGCTCAGATTTCAGAGCGAGGCAGGTGCAGATGTCCGTTTGACGGCGTTGCTTGGCTTCGCCGGAACTCTATTGGCTTATCCGCTGCTTGTGGCCGTCGCCGTACTCGTCGCCCGAATTCCCCTCCAGGTCGCGATTGCGGCGGCATTGTTCGCGCTTGGTGTTTCGCTGTTCGAGCTGGGGCAGGAGATCCTCCGAGCCCGGCAGCTGCCGGTTCGTGTTCTGCTCATGGCGGCGGGCCGTTCTGCTCTGTCGTTCTGCCTTTGTCTGATGGTGGTGAAGCTGGGCGGCGGAGGTTTCGGGTTCGTACTCGCGTTGGCTTTCTCTTACATGATCGCTGTCTCAGCGCAGGCTCCCCGTATCCTCGATGCGCCGCTGGTCCCTGTCGACAGAACTCTGCTGTCGACCATGTTCCGCTTCGGAGCCCCGATATCGTTCTCTGGCCTCTTGTTCGCCTTGTACGCGAGCATGGACAAGATCGTGCTGGCCTCATTGTCGGGAGCTGCGGCCGTCGGCGTCTATGGGGCGACTGCCGACCTCGTCCGTCAGTGTGTCATCTACCCCGCGCTCGGAGCGAGCTTCGCACTGGCACCGATCGCATTCAGAAGTCACGGCGACGGTAGTGGTTCTGAGCGGGCCATTGCGGACAACCTGCGCGACGGAATCGAATTGCTGCTCGCCATGCTTCTGCCGACTGTCGTCGGGTTGGCAATCGTTGCTCCACTCATCGCGCCGATCCTGTTCGGAGAGAGCTTCAGAGAGACAGCCGCACTGATCATCCCCGTTCTGGCATTCGCCTGGTTTGCCCAGTCGATCTCCCAGCAGTACATCCAGCTGAGCTTCACTCTCGCCAAGAAGCCGAACTTGTTCAACGCCCACAATGGATCGGCACTCGCGGCAGGCGCTCTGATCATGGTGCCATTCGTCTACCAATGGGGTGTCTGGGGCGCTGCATGGGCCATGGTGATCGCTGAGGTCGTAGGCGTGACCTATGGAATTCGGCTCACCCGCAGCGCCTTTCCGTTGCCATGGCCGATCGCGCGAATCGCGAAGATTGCAGCTGCGGCACTCATTATGGCCGCTGCCACGCTGACGATGCGATCGATGGTCGCGGAATCCGGAGTAACGGCCTTGGTGACCGTCGTGGCGACTGGAGTGGTGAGCTATGTTGCTGCCGCGCTGGCGCTGAATGTCATGCAGTCCCAAGCTCGTGTCGGTCGGCTCGTTGCGCGGTGCCAGGCCGCCTACATGGAATGCCGCCGATGAGGCAAGCCCACGTCGCAATCTGCATCGCCACGTATCGTCGGCCCGAGGGCCTGGCTAGGCTGCTCGCGAGCATCGATCGACTGACATTCGTGCCAGATCAGATGCCGAAGGTCACACTCGTGATCGTCAGCAACGATGCAAGCGATCCTGGTGCCGTTGGAGGACTGCCCGCACATGTCCGTTCGCGGTTCTCGTGCTCTTATCATGTCGAACCTGCAAAAGGGCTGGCGTTCGTTCGCAATGCGTGTCTGCGGTTGGCGCCGAAGGATGCCGACTACATCGTTTTCGTCGACGACGACGAGTGGGTCGAGCCTCAGTGGCTGAGGGCATTGCTGGATATGCAGGCTGCGACCTCGGCCGATGTCGTGCAGGGACCTGTCGTGCCGAGCTATCCCGTGGAACCGCCACATTGGCTCGTCGAAGGGCGTTATCATGAAGTCGGACCGTTCGAGGACGGCCAGGAACTCGGTCACGGCGCCACCGGAAATGTTCTGATTTCGACGGCGGCGCTGGGCCGGACGGGCGCGACCTTCTCCGAGGCGTTCAATGCATCGGGAGGAGAAGACGTCGACTTCTTCGCATCGCTGCTCGCTCGAGGATGCAGGATCGTGGCCGCGGCGGACGCCGTCGCCCACGAGGAAGTCCCGCTCGACAGAATGACGCTGAGCTGGGTTCTCAGGCGGAGATTCCGCACCGGACACACGCTTGGGTTGGTCAGCAGGAGGATGGGAGGGACTACCAAGAGGCTGTTCAAGGCGGCCGGCCGCGTCTGCTACGGCTTGGGCCAGGCTGCACTGGGAAGCTTGGCGTCGACATCGACTGCGAGGCACGGATTGGTCAACGTAGCGTGGGGAATCGGAACGATCGCAGCTTTCCTCGGGGTAAAGGTGGATCAATACACGCGGCGGTCCTAAGTCACCCCGCACAGATCGTTGCCACGTGCTGCCCGTTCACCGTCGAAGCGGCGCGAACGCCGAGAAATGTGGTTCGAGCCTTCGAAACTGGACGAACGACCCGACGAAGCCACCCGGGCAGGTCTCTCGCATCGGCTCAGTGGGCCGCGATCTTGTCTAGAGTGAACACGAAGTCTTTCGACGCTCCGACGCGGTCACGATGGCACTCGTAGCAGGCCTTGAGATTTGCCTTGTCGTTAACGGCCGAGGCGGCGGTGAAGGCTTGATACTCCCATTCGCCGTTCCGCAATTCCGCTGGAACGGAAGCGCCCCGGCCCTTTTGCTTCTCCATGACGATATAGCCGATCAGCCCATCCTTGATGAAACGGCCGTCGTTCCCCTTCTCGGGCTTGGCCTTGAACAATACCGCCCGTGAGCACCGAGCCCGAGGGCAAAGGATCGCCCTTCTTTGCCGCGGCTATGGCCGGCGGCGTAGCATAGTATTCGCGAAGCTGCTTGTTGTCGGAGCGATCCAGCGAGAGGTACATCGTCCCGAGGTTCGTAGGAAACTTGATCTGCTCGCCACCGTTGTTCGCCATTCGCGAGCAGACGGCGGTCGTCGTCGCAACGATCGCCAGGATTGACAGCCGCGCGAGAGCAGGCTGCAGCTTCTTGGTCATGGGATCCCTCCGGCGCGCGGGATTGATGAGCCGGATCATGGAATGGCTTCGCATCCATGTTGGCAGAGGAAATACCAGTGAACGTTCGGTGATGTGTTTCGGGCTCGACAGCCGATGGCAGGTCCACGGGCGGGACGTGAGCAGAACGGGCCTTAGTGGCATTGGGGAGTGCATTTGACCCAAGACTGGGCCCGTATTGAAGAGAACGGCGACGGTGGGCGATCCATCCGATTGCTCGTGCCGAAGATCTCCGTAGCGATTGGCCTGGGAGCTGGACGCCGATTACCGGCAGATATGCAATGCCCATGAATGGAGAGGAGCAGCCGATGAGCAAGACGAGCGAGTTCGATAGCACCGCCACGACGCTTGCCCACATCCTGGAGGTGCGGGCCGCCTTGGACGTCGTCGTCAAAGAGCTACTCGACCGCGGCCGTCGGCACGACGCGAGCAAGCTGGGGTCCGTCGAAAAGCCGGCATTCGATGCCATGTTGCCCCGGTTCAAGGGTGTGGCTTATGGAACTCCCGAGTATCTTCGACTGCTCGCCGAAATGCGCCCGGCTTTGGAGCATCACTACGCCAACAACTCGCACCACCCCGAGCACTACGGCGCCGCCGGGATCGCGGGCATGGACCTCTTCGATCTCGTCGAGATGATCTGCGATTGGATGGCGTCAGCCAAGCGAAATCCCGGCGACGGGGTGAAGCTTGACTACAATGCCCGTCTATTCGACATTTCTCCGCAGCTCGTATCGATCCTCAAGAACACGTTGGAGCGGTGGCCGGATGGGAAGTGACCGCGCGTACAGGTACGATGCCGACGCCATCGAGGCGCTGCGTTCGCGGTATCGTGGAGACGGCCCTCTCGAGCGGGACTTCTACACGAGCGACGAGGTCTTCCGTGCCGAACTCGATCGCATCTGGCGGCGCCATTGGCTGTATGCAGGACACGATTGCCAGATTCCAGAAACCGGCGACTACATGACTTGGAATGTCGGTCGGGATGTCGTTCTAATCGTCAGGCAGAAGGATGGATCGGTTTCTGCTTTCCACAATATCTGCCGCCACCGAGGTTCGCGGTTGTGCGCGCAGGAGCGCGGAAATGCCCGCGCGATAGTCTGCCCCTACCATGCCTGGACATACGGCCTCGACGGCTCCTTGAAGACCGCCACCGAGCGCGAATTCGGTCTTGATCGCGACACTCATGGCCTCAAGCGTGTTGCTGTCCGCAGTCTCGGCGGCCTCATGTTCGTCGCGCTGTCTGACGATGCCGTGTCGTTTTCTGAGGCGGCGTCCGAGATCGCGCCCCAGATGGCGCACCAGGGCTTCGACCGGGCACGTGTGGCGGTAACGAAGCGTTATGTCGTTCAGGCGAACTGGAAGATCGTCTTCGAGAACAATCGGGAATGCTATCATTGCATCAATGCGCATCCCGAGTACATCAGCGGCACCTGGGATATCGTGCGGTTCGACGAGCGCCGGAACGCCGAGGTCGACGAGGCGACATTGGTGGCGTCGGCGCGATTCGAAGCGATGGGGTTGGGCGGCGGCGCCGTCGCGTCGTCGGCAATGACCGGCGACTACTGGCGAGTCACTCGGGCTCCCTTATTGCCCGGTTGGAAGACTCAAAGTCTCGATGGCTCGCCGATCGGGCCGCTGATGGGAACGATGCGATCCAAGGACCAATGGAGCGACGGAACCCTGCGGTGTACCGTGTTCCCCAATTTCTGGCAGCACGCGAGCGACGACCACGCCGTAGCGACCCGCCTCACGCCTCTCGGTCCCTCGGCGACCCAGGTCGATGTCACGTGGTTCGTCGACAAGGATGCGGTCGCGGGGCGCGACTACGACGAATCGAAGCTGACCCCCTTCTGGCAGAGAACGTCTGAACAGGATTGGGTCATCTGCGAAGCGCAGCAGGTCGGTGTTTCATCCCCAGCGTACGAGCCCGGCGCCTACTCGTCGACGCGAGAGACGAACGTCCAACAGTTTATCCATTGGTACATCGGCGCCATCGCCATGCCGCGCGCGGAGCCGCAGAAGCCCAAATTGCGCTCGCGCGGATTTCGCGATCGTCCCGGCGCTTGAAGAACAGAGAGTCCGAGAGGCATGTCATCCATCCCCGCCGCGGCGCAGGTTGTCATCATCGGGGGAGGGGCGATCGGCTGTTCGATCGCGTATCACCTTGCCAAGCGCAATGTCACGGACGTCGTGCTCCTGGAGAAGAGCAAGCTGACGGCGGGTTGCACGTGGCATGCAGCTGGCCTTCTCGGACAGATGCGATCCAAGATCAATCTGACGCGCTTGATGCAGTACAGCGCGCGGCTGTGCGCGACGATCGGGGAGGAGGCCGGGCAGGATATCGGATGGAGGAATGTCGGCAGTCTTCGTCTGGCCGGCTCGCAGGCGCGCTGGACCGAGCTGAAGCGCGCGGCGACATCTGCGCGCAGCTACGACTTCGACATGCACTTGATTTCACCGGCGGAAGCGAAAGCCAGGTTTCCGCTGCTCGATGACACCGGCCTTGTCGGGGCGACGTGGATCCCGTCGGACGGGTACGTCGACCCCTATCAGCTGACCATGGCTTATGCAGCCGTAGCGCGGCGGGGCGGCGTGCGGATTTTGGAAGGTGTTGCCGTCGAGGGGTTCGAGGTCCGTGACCGGCGCATCGAGAGCGTAATCACCCAGCATGGAAAGCTGAAATGCGAGACGGTCGTGAACGCAGCCGGTCTGTGGGCGCGGCACGTCGGCGAGATGCTCGGTCTTGAACTGCCGGTGACCGTGGTCGAGCACCAATACCTTGTCACCGAGAAATCGTCGAAGGTTCCCGATGACCTGCCCACGTTGCGGGACCCCGACAGCAATTTCTATGTGAAGCCTGAGCCCGGAGCTCTGGCGATCGGCGGCTGGGAACGCCGAACTGTTGCCTGCGGCGTACGCGGCAAGCTGTCGATGACTTTCGGGCAGGAACTATTGCCGGAGAACCAGGAACGCATTCTGGAGATTGCTCAGCCAGCCTCCGCGCGCATCCCGGTTCTCGACAGCCTCGGAGTGCGAACCATCGTGAATGGTCCGATTCCGATTTCTGCAGACGGAGAGCCCGTGATGGGGCGCCCCGAGGAATACAGGAACTTGTTCGTCGCCTGCGGGTTCACGTCCGGAATTGCTGCTTCCGGCGGCGCCGGCATGGCAATGGCCAATTGGATCTGCGACGGTGATCCAGGTATGGACCTCTGGCCATTCGACCTGCGCCGCTTCGGACGGCCGCACGGCGGTCTCGGATACTTGGCCGAAACCGCCGTGGAAGCCTACTCGAAGTACTATGCGGTCGCTTGGCCAGACGAGGAACGCTCGGCCGCACGCCCACTTCGCCAATCCCCGCTTCATCGCGCCTTGGCCAACGCGGGCGCGATTTTCGGGCAGAAATTCGGCTACGAACGGCCGAACTATTTTCTGCGATCGGTTGAGCAGCCTCCCAAGCTTGAAACCTTCGAGCGGCCAATCGGAGACGGCCCAGTCCGGCGTGAGCATATGGCCGTGAGAAACGGGGCGGCTCTCATCGATATGTCGTCGTTCTCCAAATTGGAGCTTCGCGGCAGCGGGGTCGCGAAGTGGCTCAACCGGCTTTGCGCCGCGGATGTCGACCGGCCGGTCGGGAAGGTTGTTTACACACAGCTCCTGAACGCCCGCGGCGGGATCGAGGCCGACCTCACGATCATGCGGACGCGAACCGACGCATATTATGTCGTGACCGGTTCCGGGTTCGGCGTGCGGGATTTCGGCTGGATACGGGCACACCTTCCGAGCGACGGCTCCTGCCAGGCCCACGATGTGAGCAGCGCTTACTCCGTCCTGAACCTGACAGGACCTCTTGCGCGGGAGGTTCTCGCCCGTGTGACCGATGCCGACGTAAGTCAGGCTGGGTTTCCCTACATGAGTTGCCGGTGGCTGCGGATCGGCAACGCACCGGTCCTGGCCGCACGGATCACCTATGTCGGGGAACTCGGCTGGGAGCTCCACGTGCCTTCGGAGTACACCAGTCACGTTTTCGAACGTCTGCTCGACGCGGGGCAGCCTTCTGGACTGACGCTCGCCGGCTACAAGGCGATCAATTCGCTGCGTATGGAGAAGCGCTATCTCTACTGGAGCGCGGACATCACGCCTGAAGACACGCCGTTCGAAGCCGGTCTCGGGTTCGCAGTCGCGCTGGGGAAGGCAGATTTCATCGGGCGCGACGTATTGATCCGCCAGCGGAACGACGGCGTCAGCCGTCGGCTTGGGTGTTTCGCGCTCGAAGAGCCGCTTTCCGTGTTCGGCGGTGAAGCGATGATCCATCTCGGCAAGCCGTTCGGAATGACCACCAGCGGCGACTACGGTCACGCCGTAGGTAGGTCGCTCGTTCTCGGCTATGTCCCGGCAACTCTCGGGAATATCGAGCAAATCGAGGTTGAAGCAGCAGGGAGAACGACCAGGGCGACCCGGATCGAGCGATGCGCTTGGGACCCGTCGGGAGATCGATTGAGGGCATGAGATCGAGCTTCCATCCGCAGCGTCTATGGACTCATGTGCAGCAAGCTATAGTATCGCATCGCAATGCTCATGTAGTCTGCCAGCGACTGTCATAAACCAGTCCGATGGGCGTGATTACGTTGGCGTCGCTTCGTTCGGACAACAACGGGAGGTAAGGACGGCCATGCTGATGAAGAAGCTCGCACTGGCGGGCGTTGCGATGACGATGACGGTGGCGACTGCGTTCGCTCAGAAGACGGCTTTGACGGTCTACACGGCGCTGGAGAACGACCAGCTCAAGATCTTCAAGGACGAAATCGAGAAGGCTGTCCCCGAAGTTGACATTCAGTGGGTGCGCGACTCCACCGGCGTGATCACCGCTCGCGTCCTCGCGGAAAAAGCTGCGCCGAAGGCGGACCTCGTGCTGGGTCTGGCCGCGTCGTCGATGATGCTCTTCAACAAGGAAGGTCTTCTGGCTTCCTACAAGCCGCAAGGTTCGGAGAAGCTGAAGCCGGGTTGGATGGCGGCCGACGGAACCTGGACCGGCATGGACGCGTTCCTCAACGTGGTCTGCTTCAACACTGTCGAGGCTCAAAAGGCGGGCGCTACCGCGCCAAAGGCCTGGAAAGACCTTCTGGACCCCAAGTTGAAGGACAAGATCGTGATGCCCCATCCGGCCTCGTCGGGGACCGGATACATGCTCGTGGCCGCCTGGATACAGATGATGGGCGAAGAGCAGGCATGGAAGTTCATGGACGGCCTGCATCAGAACGTGGGTGTCTACACCCATTCCGGTTCGGCTCCATGTGTGCAGGCCGCCAAGGGTGAGCGCATCGCGGGTCTGGGCTTCGACATGCGCGGCGCTCGGGAAAAGACCAACGGCGCTCCGCTCGACCTGATCGTTCCGTCCGACGGGACCGGTTGGGAGATGGAAGCATCGGGCATGATGAAGGCCACTCAGAAGGCCGCAGCAGCCCAGAAAGTCCTGGATTGGGTCGCGTCCAAGCCGGCGAACGAGCTGTTCTCGAAGTACTACGCACTGACCGCCCATCCCGAGGTCAAGAACCTGCCGCCGAACTATCCGGCGGACGGCGAGGCCAAGATGGCCAAGATAGACCTGCAGAAGATGGCCGACGATCGTGCGCGCATTCTCGCCGAGTGGTCGAAGCGCTACGAGTCCAAGGCGGCGCCGAAGAACTGATGCTGAAATCGGACCATCGTTCGGCGGTGGTCGTGACGGATGCGACGGACGGGGCGGAAGCAGCAGACTGCTTTCGCCCTTTCCGTACCTGCCTACCCCGAAAACCTTTCCCGCGGGACAGAGTAGTACGATGAAAGAAGCCAACGGCCAGTTGGGTGGCGCCGGACCCGCCCAGCACGTCGCTCACTTGGTCATTCGGGGACTCGTCAAGAGGTTCGGGTCGTTCACCGCCTTGAAGGATATCGACCTGAGCGTCGGTCGCAGCGAGTTCGTCTGTTTCCTGGGCCCGTCCGGCTGCGGCAAGACCACCTTGCTTCGCGCCATCGCGGGGCTCGACCGCCAGGACGAAGGCCAGATCGTCATTGCCGGTCGCGACGTCTCCAAGCTGCCTCCAGCGGCCCGCGATTTCGGCATCGTCTTTCAATCGTACGCACTCTTCCCCAACCTTTCGGTTGCCGACAACGTCGGCTACGGCCTGGTCAATCGGCGCAGGTCGAAAGGCGAGATCGGCGCGCGTGTCTCCGAGCTGCTTGCGTTGGTTGGTCTGCCCGAACAGGGACCCAAGTTCCCCGCGCAACTGTCCGGCGGTCAGCAGCAGCGTGTCGCTCTCGCGCGCGCCCTTGCGACGTCACCGTCGTTGCTGCTGCTCGACGAGCCGTTGTCGGCCCTTGATGCAAGGGTGAGGGTGCATTTGAGGGACGAGATCAAGTCTTTGCAGCGGCGTCTCGGCGTCACCACCATCATGGTCACGCACGACCAGGAGGAGGCGCTCGCGATGGCAGATCGGATCGTTGTGATGAACCACGGCCACATCGAACAGGTCGGCACGCCACAACAGATCTATCGCTCCCCGGTAAGTCAGTTCGTTGCCGACTTCGTCGGACATATGACGTTCATTTCCGCTGTCGTCTCAGGTGATGGACGCGCAGACATCGGCGGTATCCACCTCGAGGTGCCGGCTTTGAAGGGCATCGCCCCTGGAACCCGGATCGAACTCGGAATCCGCCCGGAGGAACTCCAGGTCCGTGGCATCGGTCCAGAAACCCAGAACCAGTTCGATGCGACGGTCGAGACACTCGACTATCTGGGTTCCTACAGCCGCGCGCTGGTGATACCCGACGTCAATCAGGGCCTCCATCTTTCGGCGGATTTCTCCACCAACGTCCAGCGCGATTTGGAGATTACCGCGGGGAAGAAGCTGTCCGTGGCGTTGCCACCGTCGTCGTTGCGCGTGTTTCCCGGGGCAACGGGAGATCGGGCGTGACGGTAGGATCTCCAGTGGTTCCGCAGTCTCGATCGCTAGCCTCGGCAGCGCCTCTGCCGGCATTCCTGTGGAAAGAGGCGCTCGTCATGCGCCTGGGCATCGGGCTGCTCGTTCTGTTGCTCGTGGTGGCGATCGCACTTCCGCTGGGTGTACTGCTGATCAAGAGCTTCCAGAACAAGGCCGGCGAGTTTATCGGCATCTCGAACTATGTGACGTATTTTTCGACTCCCACGCTAGTGAGGTCTCTCTGGAACAGCCTCTGGGTGGCGATGGTCTCGACCGTCATCGTCGTCACACTGGCGTTCGGCTACGCCTATGCGCTAACGCGCACGCGGATGCGACTGAAGACAGCGTTCGCGGCCATCGCGCTGCTGCCACTGTTCGCGCCGTCGCTCCTGGCCGCGATCTCGTTCATCTATATCTTCGGCAATCAGGGCTTTCTTCGTTCCTGGCTTCTTGGCGCTTCGGTCTATGGGCCGATCGGCATCATTTTGAGCCAGGTTTTCTACTGCTTCCCCCACGCTCTGCTGATCCTGATCACAGCGCTCTCGCTGGCAGATGGACGCCTTTACGAGGCCGCTGATGCGCTCGGCACGTCCAAGTGGCGAATGTTCTGGACTGTTACCATTCCTGGCGTGAAGTACGGCCTCGTTTCGGCGATCTTCGTCGTCTTCACTCTGGTCATAACCGACTTCGGCATCGCCAAGGTGATCGGTGGCCAATTCAACGTCCTCGCTACGGACGCCTACAAACAGGTCATCGGGCAGCAGAACTTCGAGATGGGCGCCGTTGTGGGCTTCGTGCTGCTCACGCCGGCTGTCCTGGCGTTCGTCGTGGATCGGCACATCCAGAAGAAGCAGGTCGCATTGCTCACTGCACGCGCAGTCCCGCTGCAGCCGAAGCATCGGCCGTTGGCCGATGGGATCGCACTCACGTACTGCCTGGCCGTCGGGGCCTTGATCGTCGGGGTGGTTCTTGTTGCGGTGTGGGCGTCGT
Organism: uncultured Hyphomicrobiaceae bacterium; assembly: GCA_964389095.1. Taxonomy (GTDB): domain Bacteria; phylum Pseudomonadota; class Alphaproteobacteria; order Rhizobiales; family Hyphomicrobiaceae; genus JABFRJ01. The sequence goes on along the minus strand of CAYMEB010000005.1, from coordinate 13,746 downwards.
TCATCCTCTATTGGCCCTACAATCTCTCGCTCTCGACGAAGTGGTACAACTTCGGTGAGTTCGAGCCAGCGGGTTGGGGCACCTACTTCACGTCGATCAAGATGGCTATAATGACGGCAGTCATCGGCACCACTGTGGTCTTTTGCGGCGCCTACCTCATCGAAAAAGGCGAAGGCTTCGGCGCGGGCCGGACCATCGCGCACTTGCTCGCCATGTTGCCTATGGCCGTGCCCGGACTCGTCCTGGGCCTTGGCTACGTCTTCTTCGTCAACGCGCCCTGGAACCCAATCTCGTTCCTGTACGGCACGCTCGCGGTGCTCGTGGTCAACACGATCGCGCACTTTTACACCACGGCCCATATCACCGCCGTCACTGCGCTCAAGCAGATCGACAAGGAGTTCGAGAGCGTCTCCGCCTCGCTGAAGGTGCCCTTCTACCGGACCTTCCGGCGCGTCACGGTTCCGATATGCCTGCCGGCGATCCTGGATATCGCCGTCTACATGTTCGTGAACGCGCTGACGACCGTGTCGGCTGTCATCTTCCTCTACGGGGCAAGCACGAAGCTGGCTTCGATCTCCATCGTGCACATGGACGAATCGGGGGCTACAGCCGCCGCGGCAGCCATGGCGACGATGATCATGTTGACGGCGATCGGCGCAAAGCTCGCGCATCTCGTCTTGGACAGGCTCGTGCTCGGAAGGCTCCAGGCATGGCGTCGACGCTGAAAACCGGCACCGGTGTTGGCCAATCCGAGAGCGATACCAACCTGACGGGACGCCGCGCGAGGTGGCAGTCGCAGAATCTCGATGAAGGTGCACGTAGCCTGTTGGCGCGCGACAGCGCTTCATTCCTTCATCAGTCGGTCTCGACACCGTGCCTGAATGTCATCGCGAAGGCGCAAGGTATCTGGATCGAGGATGCCGCGGGACGCCGGTACATGGATTTCCATGGCAACAACGTCCATCACATCGGCTACGGCCATCCGCGGCTCAAGAAGGCGATCAGCGACCAGATGGACGCCCTGCCGTTTGCCCCACGGCGCTATGCGTGCCAAACGGCCGTCGACCTCGCAGAGAAGCTTGGGCGCATCTCCCCCGGTGCATTGTCCAAGGTCTTGTTCACGACCGGCGGCTCGGATGCGGTCGAGGTCGCCGTCAAGATTGCCCGGGCAGCCACCGGGCGTCACAAGACACTGTCATTCTGGGATGCCTTCCACGGCGCGGGGTTCGGCGCGGGCGCATTGTCCGGTGAGATGCTGTTCCGGTCGGGCCCCGCAGCGCCGCTCGTCGCGGGAGCGGCCCACGCACCGCCATTCGCCTGTTATCGGTGTCCTTACGGCTACGATGTGGATGCCGCGGGCAAGCCGGATCTTGCGACATGCAAGACGCAGTGCGCACGGATGGTCGATTACATTCTGTCGCGAGAAGGGGATGTAGCTGCTGTCGTCGCCGAGCCGGCCAGAGCGGTACCCTACTTGCCGCCAGCAGGGTTCTGGCAATTGGTGCGAGAGGCCTGCGACAGGCACGGCGCGCTGCTGATCTTCGACGAGATCCCGACCGGATTGGGCAAGACCGGCAAAATGTTCGCCTGCGATCACGATGGGGTCGTGCCGGATATCCTCGTTATGGGTAAGGCACTCGGCGGCGGCATTTTGCCGATCGCTGCGGTGCTCGCGCACCCGCGCCTGGACGTCGCCGGAGAGTGGGCATTCGGGCACTACACCCACGAGAAGAACCCCGTCACAACCCGTGCGGCGCTGACGACGATCGAGATCATAGAGGATGAAGGTCTCGTCGAGAATTCGCGCCGGGTCGGTGAGCGCGCGCTGGAACGTCTTCAAGACATGAAGAGCCGGCATCGGGCGATCGGCGACGTGCGTGGCCGTGGCCTACTCATCGGCATTGACCTGGTCCGGGACCGGGACGCGAAAACGCCCGACGGAGATCTGGCGGAGGCGGTGATGTACGCGGCCCTCGATCGCGGCTTGTCGTTCAAGACCACGATGGGCAACGTACTGACTCTCACCCCGCCGCTGATCACCACGGTGGATGAGATGGACCGGGCGCTCGACATTATCGAGGGCGCCCTGGAGGATGCCGGAAATCGGCGATGAGGCATAAGCGGAGCTACCCATGGCAGGCAACCTGACGTTCGAGCAGCTGCGAGCCGCGGTCGTCGCAGGCGAAATCGACACCGTCGTCGTTGCTATGGTGGATATGCAGGGCCGCTTGATCGGTAAAAGGTTCCACGCAGAATTCTTCTGCCAGGGCGCATACGAGGAGACGCACGCCTGCGACTATCTTCTCGCCGATGACATCGACATGGAGCCGGTCCCCGGTTACGCGGCGGCGAGCTGGGACAAGGGCTACGGCGACTTCATCCTAAAACCCGACATGTCAACGTTGAGGCGCACGCCGTGGCTGGAGGGAACGGCGCTGGTCCTATGCGACGTTCTGGATCATCATCACCATGACGTGCCGCATTCGCCGCGTGCCATTCTCAAGCGGCAGATTGCGCGATTGGCAGAGCGCAACATGGCGGCACTGTGCGCTTCAGAGCTCGAGTTCTATCTCTTCGACGAGACCTTCGAGGCGGCGATGGCGAAGCGCTATCACGGCCTGAAGACCGCAGGATCCTACATCGAGGACTATCACATTCTGCAGACCACCAAGGAGGAAGGCGTCATGCGCGCCATCCGGAACGGTTTGCACGCTGCCGGCATCCCCGTCGAGAACTCCAAGGGTGAATGGGGCCCAGGCCAGGAGGAGATCAACGTTCGCTACGCGCCCGCCCTGGAGATGGCAGATCGGCATGTCGTGTTGAAGAACGGCATCAAGGAGATCGCGCACTTGAAGGGCAAGGCGGTGACCTTCATGTCGAAGTGGCGCTACGATCTCGCCGGCTCGTCCTCGCACATCCACATGTCGCTCTGGGACGGAGACGGCAAGCAGCCCTTGTTCGTCGATCCCAAAGCCGAGTTCGGCATGAGCGCGACGATGCGGTCCTTCGTCGCCGGACAGCTCAAGTACGCGCGCGACATCACGTATTTTCTGGCGCCGTACATCAACAGCTACAAGCGTTTTCAGGCAGGAACGTTTGCGCCGACAAAGGCGGTATGGAGCCGCGACAACCGGACAGCCGGCTTCCGCCTTTGCGGCGATGGAACGAAGGGGATTCGAATCGAGTGCCGGATCGGCGGCGCGGATCTCAATCCTTACCTGGCGTTCGCAGCCCTCATCGCGGCGGGTCTCGCCGGAATCGACGAGAAACTGGAGCTGTCCAAGCCCTTCAAAGGCGACGCCTACTTCGGAAGCGGGATTCCCGAGGTCGCCAAGACGCTCCGTGATGCGACCGAGGCGCTCGCATCTTCGGAGTTCGCCAGGGCGGCTCTTGGTAAGGACGTCGTCGAGCACTATGTCCACACCGCGCGCTGGGAACAACTGGAGTATGATCGCCGAATCACCGATTGGGAGTTGATGCGGGGCTTCGAGCGGTACTGAGTGCTGATCGGCAGTCCGCGGCGTCGCTGCCGGGGCTGGACCCAACCCCGCGCGACGAAGAAGTTCCTGGCGCGACGCCGCGCCGGCACATCTCAGCCGGCGGGCCTGCAACGAGGAGTTGGCTCGGGGTGACGGACGACGCGGCTTCACCGACCGGGAAGCGGGACAGGCAGGTGGCGGCTGTTCCGGTTCGGGTAGGCATTGACGGGCAGATGCAGATCCTGCTCGTGACGTCGAGAGAAACCAAGCGCTGGGTTGTGCCGAAAGGCTGGCCTTGGCGGGACTGCAGCGCTCATCAAGCCGCTGCCGAAGAAGCGCGGGAAGAAGCGGGCATCGTCGGACGTATCCATACCGAGCCTTTGGGCAGCTTCGTGTATCTCAAGCGCCAGAAATCCGGAACGAGCGCCGTGGTCTCCGTTGAAGTCTTTCAGCTCGATGTCGTCGAGTTGATGGACACCTGGCTGGAGATGCACCAGCGCACTCGCCGGTGGTTCACCGTCGAAGAGGCCACTGAGGTCGTCGTCGAGGACGGACTGAAGGAGATCTTTCGCAACCTCGTCGTCGGGCTGCAGCTCAGGCGAGCCGAGCGTGGTGGAGCGTAGCGGCGACCGCCCGCCGCCAGCCGGCAAGCTTTCGCTCGCGATCGGGCGCGGCGAGCCTCGGCTCGAAACGCCGTTCCCTTCGCCATAGCGTGGCAAATCCGTCGCGGTCTGGCCAAGCGCCGGCTTTATGTCCGGCCAGCCAGGCTGCGCCCAATGCTGTGGTCTCCAGGATCGTCGGTCGATCGACGGGAGCATCGAGCAGGTCTGCGAGTACCTGCATAGTCCAATCGCTCGCCACCATGCCACCGTCGACACGCAAGACGGTCTTCGACGGAACGGTCCAGTCTCGCCGCATGGCATCGAGAAGATCGCGGGTCTGGAACGCGACCGATTCCAAAGCCGCGCGCGCGAGTTCGGCGGGTCCCGAATTGCGTGTCAGTCCGAAGACCGCGCCACGCGCTTCGGCCTCCCAGTGGGGAGCCCCGAGACCGACGAATGCAGGCACCAGATAGACCGACTGCGACTCGTCCGCGGTGGCCGCCAATGCGCCGCTCTGACGAGCGTCGGAGATGATCTTCAAACCGTCGCGAAGCCACTGAACAGCGGCTCCGGCGATGAAGATCGAGCCCTCGAGCGCAAAATGGCGGACGCCGCCCAACTGGTAGGCGACCGTGGTCAGCAATCGGTTTGAGGAGGCGACCTGCTGCGTCCCAGTGTTCAGCAGAGCAAAGCAGCCAGTACCGTACGTCGATTTCATCATGCCCGGCTCGAAGCAGGCTTGGCCGATGGCGGCGGCCTGTTGATCGCCGGCAATCCCACGAATGGGGATCGCAGCCTCCAAGATCGCCGGGTCCGTGGTTCCAAAGTCGGCAGCGCAGTCTTTGACCTGAGGCAGAAGCCCACGAGGAACTCTGAACAGGCGGAGCAACTCGTCGTCCCAATCGCCCTTGGCAATATCGTAGAGCATCGTCCGGGATGCATTCGTGGCATCGGTCGCATGGATGCGGCCGCCGGTGAGACGCCACAGCAGGAAAGTGTCGATCGTACCGGCCGCCAAGCGTCCGGCGTCCGCTGCGGCTCGCGCACCTGGCACGTTGTCCAGCAGCCAGCCGATCTTGGTTGCCGAGAAATAGGGATCGAGGAGCAGGCCGGTTCGGGCCGTCACCATCGGCTCCACGCCGTCCCTGCGCAGCATTGCGCAAACATCGGCGGTACGGCGGTCCTGCCACACCAGAGCGCGATGGATGGGACGCCCGGTGTCGCGTTCCCAGATCACACAGGTCTCGCGTTGATTGGTAATTCCGAGCGCGGCGAGCCCCCCGGCCCGGATCCCAGCCTTGGCTATCGCCGCCCGTGCGGTGGAGACCGTCGTGCGCCAGATGTCCTCGGCGTCGTGCTCGACCAACCCGGAGCCGGGAAAATGCTGCGGAAACTCTTGTTGGCCGACACCCAGAACATCCGGCTGCGGGGAGAAGACGATCGCTCGGCTGGACGTGGTGCCTTGGTCGATGGCCAGGATTTCGCCTGCCATAAAGTGCTCCTGGTATGCTTGCCGTTGTTCGCGTTGTCCGTGACGGTAAGATGGTAACGATGCTCCGATCAAGGTTCGATTGCCGGCAGAAGGAGGCCGACGCACGATGCCGATCGCCGGATCACTCCTGTTGGAGGCCTGTGCACTCTTGGAACAGGGCGACTGGGAAGGGGCCCACAGTATCGTCCAGCAAGACGAAGAGGATCCCCTTGCCTGCTGGGTTCATGCGGTCGCTCACCGCATCGAGGGTGATCTGGACAATGCCGCCTACTGGTATCGTGCCGCAGGCCGGCGGGCGGACGGACTGCCTGAGGTTGCGTCGGAGGTTCGTGCCATCAGGACGCAGATCGAAACACGGTCCGGGAACCGTTGACCAGTGCGGCGACCGGCGGGAAACCAACGGCGCGAGGCAGCGATTGGCGACCGCGGCCGTTTCGGTTAGCTTGCGGTCGCAGTTCGCCTCAGGGGCAGCCTCCTCGCCGATCTTCGGCATGTGGAGGAGGGAGTCGACCAGCGGCGGCGTCTCCGGTCGTTGTATCGGTCTCGATCCTTTGAAAGTCTAGAGTTATGAAACAATCGATGACCGGGGGAGCATTCCTCGCCCGCAAGAGTGAACTGGCGATCAAGCGGCAGGGCAAACCACGCCCGTCCGACATCCTGATCATCGAGGACAACGTCATCGATGCCGAGCGGCTGACCGCGACCCTGCGCTCGATGTTCGGCTACGACTTGCAGATTCGGACGGCCTCGACGCTGGCGCAGGCGCTCGACAGCGTTATCGAGCGGCGCCCCGACCTGATCTTTCTCGACGACCACCTCAAGCCCCGCGATACCGCCGCCGACACGATCCCGTTCCTGCGCCGCTGCAACTACGAGGGTCCGATCATCGTCGTCAGTGGTGTGCTGAACCGGCGTCGGTCCGCCGAGATGGCGAACGCGGGGGCGATCGCGGCGATACACAAGGACGGCCTCGACAGCGGGAGCATCGAAGAGGCGCTGGCCAAGGTTTACGACAGCATCCCGCCGCAGACGGCGTAAGCCGCGCTCAAAGCTCTGCGATCAGCCGCGCCAGGAGTGTTGCGCGGGGCACCAGGGAGGGAACCAGTAGGTGCTCGCCGTGCGTGTGCGCGCCGTCGCCCATCACGCCCAGACCATCGAGGGTCGGAATTCCGAGTGCCCCGGTGAAGTTGCCGTCCGAGCCTCCGCCGTGCTGGCCATGCGTCAGGGAAAAGCCCAGATCACCCGCGATCCGTGCAGCTTTCTCGACGAGAGACAGAGTTCCCGGTCCGGCCGTCCACAGCGGACGCACCGGTCCGCGCTCGACCACGATCCGCACGTCGGAGCGCACGCCCTCGAGGCCCATCATCACCCGGCCGATTTCATCGAAAGTGGAACCGTCCCGCGCCACGCAGAGCGCCTGCGCAGTGCATGTCATCGGTATGCAGTTGACCCACTGGCCGCCGTGCATGACCGAAACGGCGTACGTCGGGCCCGTATCGAAATTGGACCTGCTCTCGAGTTCCTCCACGATCTGGGCCATGACCCGCACGGCCGAACGGCCATCCTTGTTGGTCCAGCCGGAGTGCGCGGGCCTGCCATGAGCCGTCAGGAAAAAGCGCTGGAATGCGTGCCGACCGCTCGTCACCTCGCCGTGGGGCCCCTTGGCGGGTTCGGGTATCAGCACGTGAGCGTGCCGGCGTGCTTCGTACTCGATGATGTCCCTCGAAGTCGGGCTGCCGATCTCTTCGTCGGGATTGAAAATGAAAGTTACGGGCCGGTCGAGTTTGCCGGCTGCCCGCACCGCTTCGAGCGCGGCCAGGGCAATCACTGTGCCGCCCTTCATGTCGTAGATGGCGGGGCCGTAACAGCGGTCCCCGTCTCGCCTGATGGGGAGGGGACCGGCGAGAGTGCCGACCGGATGAACTGTGTCCGCGTGCGCGATCATCAGGAGACCCTTGTCGCCCTTGGGCTCGCCGATTCGGCACCTGAGGATTCCGCCGAGGCCATCGCGCCCCCCGATACGCTCGACGTGAAAGCCCTTCGCGGCCACTCGAGCCGAAATGAAGTCTTCCATGCGATTGACGGCGGCGGCGTCGTAGGTGGGACTTTCAATCTTCACCCACTCGATGATCTCGGCCAGCAAGGCCTCGGGATTGAACACGCTAGTCGGGATCGTCATGGAGGGCTCCGGGTGGGTCTTGTCACTCAAGGTTGGCCGAGGTTCTGGTCGCAGGCAATCGCCTCGCGAGCCGGGCTCCTTCACGGCAATGGCCGCGCTCGAACCCTTGATCGAAACGTGCGCAAAGCGCAGGGTTGAAACGAGTGATAGCAAGGCCGCAGCGCGTGCTGCCGGCATGTCGGGGATACTGCAATGGGCTACAAACCGTTCGATCTCGGCGGGAAAGTTGCGCTGGTAACCGGCGGGAACAGCGGGATCGGCCTGGGAATGGCCGAAGCGCTTGCGGCTGCGGGGGCCGATGTCTGCATCTGGGGCACCAATGCGACCAAGAACGAGGCAGCCCGTGTCCGGCTCAGCGCGAGTGGCCGCCGCGTCCTCGCGCTGCAATGCGACGTCGGCGACGAGGAGCAGGTCGCGCGAGCCTTCGCCGAAACCGTCAAGGCGATGGGCCGCGTGGACGGCTGCTTCGCAAACGCCGGTGTTGCCGGTCGGGCCGGGGCAAAATCGTTCGTAGAGATGGATACGTCGGAGTGGAAGCGCGTATTGCGGGTCAACCTCGACGGCGCATTTTTCACCTTCAGGGAAGCGGCGAAGCACATGATCGGGCGTGGCGGTGGCGGCGCATTGGTGGGCACGGCGTCTCTCGCCGCGATCGAGGGCGCGGCCCGCTCCGAGCATTATGCCGCTACCAAGGGCGGACTTGTATCGATGGTCCGCGCCATGGCGGTCGAGTTCGCTCGCTATGGAATTCGGGCGAACGCCATCCTGCCAGGATGGATCGAAACCGACATGACGGCGGATGCTACCGCGAACGACAAGTTCGTGGCCAATGTCATGCCGCGTATTCCGATGAGACGCTGGGGCAGCGGCGCAGATTTCGGCGGCATTGCCGTCTATCTCATGAGCGACGCCTCGGCCTACCACACCGGAGACTCGTTCCTGATCGACGGTGGATACGCACTGTTCTGAGCCGTGGAACACAGCGGCTGCGCCGAAGTTGGCTGGGCCGCGATCCGGGCGCTGGTCCAGCCGGGGTCACGCCGACGATTGCAACAGATTTCCCCATCCTCGCCTGATGCGAACACTGAATATCCATTGAACCTGTCACTGCTCCGACCTACCGTTCGATCGTCCGTCCACCTTTCAACCGGGGAGCATGATCATGGGAATGATGAAAGAGTTTCAAGAGTTTGCGATGAAGGGCAATGTCGTCGACCTTGCGGTCGGTGTCATTATCGGCGGTGCATTCGGCAAGATCGTTTCCGCCCTGGTCGACAACGTCCTGATGCCGCCCATCGGTTATCTCGTGGGCGGGCTGGATTTCAAGGATCTGTCGGTGAAACTTCCGGCTCCCGGAAAGGCCGTCGAGGTCAAGTACGGCGCGTTCGTGCAGAGCGCGGTCGATTTCGTGATCATCGCCTTCGTGCTCTTCATGGTGATCAAAGCGATGAACATGGCGCGCAAACGGTTCGAGAAGCAGGCTGCCGACGCTCCTCCTGCCCCGCCGCCGGCGCCGTCGCAGAGCGAGATCTATCTCAAGGAGATCCGCGACGCTCTCGCCAAGCGCTGATAGGGCATGGTCGCCGCGTCCGATCGGTCCTGGCCGGTCGGGCGTGGAACCGGCATCAGCGGCTCTGGTTGCCGCGCGCAGTTCCGCGACGCACCGGCGCGGGTGCCGGTGCGGCTCCCGCAGCTACGGGCTGCGGCGGCACAAACTCGGCGCGTGGCCACGCGAAATCGTCGGCCCGTCCCGGTTTGGTCGGGAGCCGCTCGCCGCGGACAAGAACGGTCATGTAGGGCCGACCGCCGCTCTGCACGCGATTGCGAGCCGCCGGCGCTGCGCCTGGTCCCAGGCTCGAGACGGAATTCATGACGGCGAGCCCGCCCCCCACGTCCTCGATCACCGCCTCGCCAGGCTGCTGGGCCCGATCCGAGACGTCGCGACGGGTCAAGAGCGCGACGACGGCTGCGGGGATTGCCGGCCTTACGATGTCCAAGGTGACGGTTTCCTCGCGTCCGCCCGAAGCCGCTACCCGGAACTGGACGCGCCCGTTGTCGGCTTTCTGATCCCCACTCGTATCCGCGGCAGCCTGCTGAGGCGCTTGAGCCGCTTCCGTCCGGGCCGCGCGGTTCACGGTGCTCTTCCACTGAGCCGCGGGAGCCGCGGCGGCCGCCGTCGCAGGATTGATCTTTTTCTGCTCGGCCTCGCTTCCGGCCAAAGGGATCGTCCGCTCGTTCTGGGCCTGGGTGATGTCGCGACGTAACTCTCGCTCCACGAACCAGGCCAGTTTGCGATTGCCGGATGGCGACATCGTCACACCATCGCCCTCGCGCAACCGCTGGCGCGCCCCGCCGACGTCTGCCCCGAATTGGATGTAGTTCCCGCTTTCGTCCTGAAAGCCTTCGGAGATATCGATGAATCGCACTCCGCTGACCTGAGCGCGATCGCGGATGGTCTCGGTGACGAGTTCGGCGTCGCGGTTCGCCTCCGGCCGGCGCAACGGCGGCTGGCTCAGGACGTAAACCGCACCTGCCCGTTTTTTGAGCATGCGCAGGGTCCGGTCGAGCCGCCTTCCCCACTCGATCTGCCAGTCGTCGTTCCCGAACTGGATCGGCCGGGTACCCGAGCCCGATCGCAGGGCCTGCCGGTCCAGCAGTCCAATGATGAGCACGGCAGCATGAACCGGTTCCCGCGAGGCTTCTTCCTGCTTGATCTCGTCTTCCCAGTCGGGACGCACCAGCGGTCCAAGTGCGCGCGAGCGCCTTTGAATTTGAACGCGATTGTCGTTCGCGAAGGCTTCGGACAATCCGGCGACGAGGCCGTCGCCATACGGATCGCCGTAGACCTGAATGCGGTAGACGTCGCCCTCGGGGAAGGGAGTCATGAAGCTCTGGCCGGTAGGCTGCTGAGGGTCGTCCTGCGCCGACGCCGCCGGGGCGGCCGCAAGCAGGGCCAGTGCGGCCATGACCACCATCAGATGCCGAGATGTGACCGTCATCCGGCCAAGTCTCCTGTGCACAAGGAGGAATCGAAGCACTGCGGATAGCTTTCCCGACCGTCTCTCACGATGTGACCGCCTTGGCAACCACTGCCGCCCCACCGACTCGGAACCTTCGGGGGTCGTTCCACGGACGACAAGGAGTTTCACAGCGGCTTCTAAGGCTTCCGTATCTCTTGGAAGCCCCGCGACCGTTTACTATAAGACGACTATCCGACCGAAATTCGGCAGGTCGTTCCGGGGCCTTCGCCCCGCGCAGGGACATGCCGTCTGGGGAGCATCGGTCCCAACATTCGAGGCTGGTCGACATGAAATGCAATCCCTTGCGGTGGCTCTGGGGCCTCCTGCCCGTCGCTGCTCTGGCGTTTCTGGCCGTGCAGTGGGAGCACGCGAAGCTCGAGCAGGATCTCGGCGGACGGGCGGAGCAGCGTCTGCATCAGGAGGGCCTGCGCTGGGCCCGCGTCGATTTTGCCGCCCGCGACGGCGTCGTGTCTGGCACCGCGCCTGACGAGAGCGAGCAGGCCAAAGCCCTGGAAATCGTCAATGCGGTCCGTGGGGTGCGTGTCGCCGACAACCGCATAGAGCTGGTCGAACGCGCCGATACCTACGCGTGGCGCGCCGAGAAGGCGGCGTCGGGCATCAAGCTCAGGGGGATGGTGCCGAACGAGGCGACGAGGCGCGCGATTCTCGGCATCGTCCAGAGCAATTTCTCTGGTGTGAAAGTCGAGGACGAGATGCGGGTCGTGCGCGGTGTCCCGTCGCGGGAGACCTGGATGACCGGTGTCTCGTACGGCCTGCGACAGCTTCAGCAGCTCAAGACAGGCGTCGTGCGTCTCGAAGGACTGAAGCTCGGGATCGAGGGCGAGGCGAACGATGGGCAATCCTACCGCCGTGTGCGTACGGCGCTCGGCGCCGAGTTGCCCAGGGGCGTGCAGCTCGGTGACGAACGCATCGTTCCGCCGGCGATCCGACCCTTCACGTGGAGCGCGAAGTTTGCCGGCGGCCAGGTCGATCTCGCTGGCCACGTGACGAGCGACCGCGTCAGGGCCGACATCGCGCAGGCGGTTCGCTCGAGCTTCTCCAGGGTGCGCCTCACGGATGCGATGGAGCCGGGCTCCGGCGCGCCTGCCGAATTCGCGCAGGCCGCGGTGGAAGGCGTGAAAGTGCTTTCGAAGCTCGAAGACGCGCAGCTCGACCTTCGTGACACGGCGCTGACGCTCAACGGAACGGCGGCGGATGACCTGACCGCCGACGCCGTCCGGCGGGCATTGCGGTCGTCGATACCCCGCGGCATACGCGTCACCGAGAACATCAAGGTCCGTGAAACGCCGCCGCGGATCGTGCGCCCGTATCGGACGGGTGTGGAGGTCGAGGGTGATCGTTTGATCCTGAGAGGACATGCGCCATCCGATGCGTCGCGCGACGCCTTGGTGCAATCGGCTCGGGCCCGCTTTCCCGGCAAGCGTGTGGAGAGTCAAATCGAGGTCGGCGCGGGTGCTCCGGACGGCTGGCAGCGATGCATGGACAGTGGCTTGCTGGCCCTTTCCCGACTGGGCAATGGACGCCTGGGTCTCGACGATCGCCGTCTCGAGCTGTCGGCGACGACGGGCGACGAGGACCTGGCCGAGGCGCTGCCGCTCAGCCTGCGCTCGGCCTTGGGCGGCGAGTGCGAGTCGGCTGCCCAGATCAGCTTGCGTCCTGAGCCCGAGCCCGCGCTCGACTGGAAGGCGACGCACTCCGGCAAGGAAGTCGTTCTGGAAGGCGAAGTCCCTGGTGCCGCGGCCAAGACTGAGTTGCTTCAGATCGCTCAGAGGGTGTTCCGAAACGCCAGCGTCGTGGACAGGACGCGCGTCGTCGATGCGAAGTCCCGCCGCTGGCAGCGCACGGCCGAGAACGGCCTGCGAATCCTGGCCGAACTCGATCAGGGCGAAGCCCACCTCGTTAGTCAGGAATTGACGATCTCGGGTACCGCCAAGGACGCTCCGACCGCCGTCGGAATTCGCGACCAGATCGCGCGCGAGAAACAGCAAGGATACACCGTCCGAGATCAGATCGCCGTCGCATCGGCCAGGCCCGCGGTTCAACCTGCGCCGCCGCCGCTGGTGGACCCGATCGCACGCGCATGTCAGGAGAGCCTGCGATCGGCGGTAACGGAAGGGACCATTCGCTTCGAGCGTGCCGATGCGACTTTGGATCGCGAAAGCTTTGAGACGCTCGACAAGGTTGCCGCGGTGACACGGACGTGCCCGAAGGCTCGCGTCGAGATCGAAGGTCATACCGATTCGGAAGGAACGCCGGAGCGCAATCAGCGTCTGTCCGATCGGCGCGCTCAGGCGGTCGTGGACTACCTCGTTGCCGCAGGCGTTCCGACCGATCGCTTGACGGCTGTCGGTTACGGTGAGACGCGGCCGCTTGCGCCGAACGATACCGAGGCCAATCGGGCCAGAAACCGACGGATCGAGTTCACGGTGCGCGAGTGACGAAGATTCGCGCCACGCTGTTTCGCCGCGCAGGGGCGCGGTCAAAGGGGACCTAGCATGGATTACCTGTTGATCGAATTGTGGCCCTGGATGCTCGCGGCGCTCGGCGTCGGGGTGTTGACCGGCTGGCTCGCGTGCTCGCGGACCTCGGACGATGCCTGATCGGCAGCCGTCGCCAGCCCGCTGGCGCGGCGGCGTTTGGTTCATGGTGTAGTCTATTGCTCGGACGGGATGTGCGGCTCCGACCGTACTCTTCTTGGAGACGACAAGATGCAAGCGGCGTATCTGCAGACATTCCTATTGATGTCTCTCCTTTTCTTCGTCGGCGCCGCCTTGGGCTGCTGGCTGCGTCGGATGTTCGCGTCGCCTGCCAAGCGGGAAGTTCTACCCACCGGCAAGGCCCATGGCGTCGAGCCGTTGCCGGGCATGGCCGCGACGGCGGCGAGGCCTGAGCGCCGCGGCGCGGACGCGGCGGAGCCGCCGCTCCGGATCGCCGCGGAGGGGTCCGCCGGGCA